>NZ_QCZL01000018.1:0-77982 GCF_003634395.1 Yersinia sp. IP36721 | reverse complement strand
CTGGCAGCCTCACCGCCACCGGTAGCAAGTCAGACGGATTACGCCAAAAATATGCCCCTGTGATTGGTTAATCGATCTCTGTCATAAAATCAAAATTCTTTTATTTTTCTTATTGATGTGCTCATTTATTGCCCCTAGTCTGGTTAACGGGCATTGTTTAGTTTTCTTAACTTTTGAGCACGAGAGGCTTGCAAATGGATATAGATTTTTTCTACCCAGATAATTTTGAATTTGATGGTGAGTCTTATCGAGGGCAAAGGGTTGCGAAAAATAATGCAATTTTAGTTCTGATTACTTCGAGAGATTGTCCATTCGATATTAATAATGTAATTACTCAGAAAATTGGTAACAAAGAGCGTTTATTTAAAGTGATTGATTGGGAGGTTCAAGATTCACTGGGAGTAGGCGGGAAGCCTTATTTAGCCAATCTTTCCGTAGAAGCATTAGGCGTGCCAGAGTAAAAACAAGCTGCATCCCAAACCTTTACTTTCAATGGTGAGGTAAATGCCGGTAATCTTCAAGCAGGTAACAATAATACGATTTCTCAAACAATCACCATTGAGCAGCTTGCTGATGCTATAGCTACGAGTAAAGATCCTGAAGCACAGGCACTATGGCAAAAGTTGCTTAACAACAATACTGTTGCCGGTATCTTATCTGCAGCGACAGGTGTGCTATTAACTTTGTAGCTGATTTTACGTGCTAATATTGAGCCTGCGAAATGCGGGCTTTTTTACGCCCATCCCAAAATACCGCCAGCAGCCCGACACGCCACGCAATAAACCCATCACCACCCCGAAATAGTCTAAATGGATCGCGCCCGCCTCGTCCTGCCAGCGCTGCAGAATCCCCACGAAAGAAACGTAATCCCCACGGAAACGGCACTACACCGCACCCGCCTGCACACTTTGCTTTATAAAGTTTTTTCAGTTTTAAATTCCTACAAAATACCCCGCCAGCCCGCGCCATGGCTGGGGCTTTGCGGCAATTTTTTAACTGAAAAGATTGAAAAAAATTTCAGTGTTTTTCAGTTTTTGGATCTCGGAGTGGATCGCGGAAAAGTATTAGTACATTGAATTTAAAGGGGATTGTGTGAATTACGTGGTTTTTTAGGTGGAACGTGAGGATTGCTTTCAAGGTTGAAAGAAAACTTGAAAAGGTAGGGCTAGTGCGTGTTGTAGCAAGATTTATACGTGTTTCTAAAACTGAAAATTGTTTAATGTGCGGACACTGACGCAATAAAAAGCCAGCTCTTTGGCTGGCTTGGTGGACAAAGTTCTGCCGTGTTAGCTAATGCGCCCAATAGTCCATGTATGAATAGGATAATTTTCTGAATCAACACCCGTTGCTGTTGATAACAAAATCCAGCCATCAGCTAAAAATTTATTGAGTTGGTTGGTTCCGTTGTGGACGCTATGCAGTTCGCGAACTTCTTTGACTTGATACTGAGGGTTTTGCTCTGTCATCACATATTCCCTTTACTTATGCTTACGAAGTGAACCCACTGGAGAATAGTAGGCAGTAAAACTCTGTCGCCATTTTGCCGCCACTACTATAAAAAAAGGGCTACGCTTTCACGTAACCCCTTGTTTTATTTGGTGGAGCTGGGGGGATTTGAACCCCCGTCCGAAATTACTACGCCGTCGGCACTACATGCTTAGTCCAGTCATTACATTCGCCGGTTAGCTGCGGACGGACACGCCACTAACAAACTATCCTGATTGGGTTTAACGCTTTCACCCCAGGCA
Organism: Yersinia sp. IP36721; assembly: GCF_003634395.1. Taxonomy (NCBI): domain Bacteria; kingdom Pseudomonadati; phylum Pseudomonadota; class Gammaproteobacteria; order Enterobacterales; family Yersiniaceae; genus Yersinia; species Yersinia sp. IP36721. The sequence continues at coordinate 76,234 of NZ_QCZL01000018.1, read as the reverse complement.
AGGTGTCCACGCGATCTCTTTTGGGTTTGACCTCTCTTGATCCCCGTCCTAAGAGCGGAGGCTAGGGAGAGAGGGAATCTTCAGTTTCTTAGGCTGATTAAGCTGCTAAAGCAGCAGATTCGTATTGCGAGTCGTTTGCAATTATTTTTTTTGCGGTTTTTTACGAGGCCTCCGCACCTCGGCATGCACCTTGGGTTTCGCGAATCCCGTCGAATCCAGAATCAGCCCCAAAGAACTTCTGTAGTATACCAGAACTATAACCTGTTAAGCCAGAGACTTAACGATTAGAGTGTTTCATAATTCTGGCTTTATCAACCTGCCATTCGCGATCTTTAATATCATCACGCTTGTCATGGTCTTTCTTGCCTTTTGCGACGCCGATTTTAACTTTAACCCAGGCATTTTTCCAATAGACGGAAAGAGCCACTACGGTAAAACCGTCGCGATTAACTTTGCCGACCAGTGAGTCAAGCTCACGTTTATTCAGCAGTAGTTTACGGGTACGCATAGGTTCGCAAACAACGTGTGTAGACGCGACGTTTAGTGGGGTAATGGTGGCCCCAAACAGGAAGGCCTCACCGTTTCTAAACGTGACGTAGCTATCGCTGATGTTGGCTTTACCAGCGCGCAGAGATTTTACTTCCCAACCTTGCAGCGATAGGCCAGCTTCGAATTCTTGTTCGATGAAGTATTCGTGGCGGGCGCGCTTATTTTGCGCAATGGTTGCGGAACCGGGTTTGTATGCTTTTTTCTTTGTCATAGTGTTGATCATTATACTGTATGCGTTGACGAATGAAATCCTTTCCCGTGCGCTGCGGCCTTATTTTGTCGATTTTATTACCGTTTATGCGCCGTTGATTTTTTGTCAGTTGCCAGATAAATGGTATTATCCGTGCGTTTTATGTCTCTCAGGAAATGTTATGCCACAGATTAGTCGCTCTGCATTAGTGCCATTCAGTGCAGAACAAATGTACCAACTGGTTAATGATGTTTGCTCTTACCCAGAGTTCTTGCCTGGCTGCACGGGGAGCCGGGTGCTTGACGCTTGCGATAATGAAATGACGGCGGCGGTAGATGTTGCCAAAGCGGGTATCAGCAAGACGTTTACCACGCGTAATACGCTAACGGATAACCAAAGTATCAACATGCAGTTGGTTGACGGACCTTTCCGTAAGCTGATGGGCGGTTGGCATTTCACGCCATTAAGCCCTGATGCCTGTAAAGTGGAGCTGCATCTGGATTTTGAATTTACTAACAAGCTGATTGAATTGGCTTTTGGCAAAGTGTTTAAAGAGCTAGCGGGGAATATGGTGCAAGCATTCACCCAGCGTGCAAAAGAGGTCTACAGTGCCTGATCTTTACGTTGAGGTCGTTTATGCCTTGCCAGAGCGTCAGTATGTTCGGAAGGTGAGCCTCGCGGAAGGCAGCACGGTTGAGCAAGCGATTGAGGCCTCGGGGCTTTTAGAGTTGCGTACTGATATTGATCTGCAAAAAAACAAAGTGGGGATTTACAGTCGCCCCGTAAAATTGGGTGACAGAGTTAATGATGGCGATAGAGTCGAAATTTATCGTCCGTTAATTGCTGATCCAAAAGAGTTACGTCGAATCCGCGCTGAAAAAGCAAAAAAATAAGGCGCGTTGTGCGCCTCACTTTTTATCAGCCCTGAAGCATGACGGATAAAGCCAGTCTGATTGAAGATCAGCGCCAATGGCATTTATCCGTTAGCGCTATATCGAAGGTGATTCTCTATCTTCCTTCTCTACCACTAGCATGATCGACGAAAAAATTAATTTCCGCTCAGCGCTGGTTCATTTTTAATATCAGTCAGAACACCGCTGCTGTTGAACGTCAGGGTCAGCGTCTGCTGTGTAGCCTTTTCGTGTCCCGGCTGCTGGCGGAATACGTAGAACCAGGTTTGAGTTCCAAAGGGGTCCTGCAGCATCGGAGTACCTAGTGTGTATGCCACCTGTTGCTGCGTCATACCTTTATGAATTTTGGATACATCGTTAGGTGACAGGTAGTTACCCTGATTAATATCAGGCCGATAGACCACCTTTTCCAGCGTGGAACAACCCGCGGTAAGCATCATTAGCATTACAGCGGCGGCAGTCAGCATTTTACAGCGCATAGTAATCACATTCCTTTAGGGCATAGGATGACGATGATAATAGACCTTGCAGCAGTTGGAAACCTTTACAAGGCTTCAATATGACCTCCTGAATGCAAAAAAGTTGAGCTTTTTTATGCAGCAAGCAGCTCTTTCGCGTTTGCCAGGGTATTTTTCGTCACTTCGCTACCGCCTAACAGGCGCGCTAATTCTTGCAAACGGGCTTTTTTATCCAGCTTATGCATCTGTGTTTCGGTTTCTGCGCCATCCGTTTGTTTACTGACAAAGAAGTGTTGATGGCCACAACCTGCAACCTGCGGAAGATGGGTCACACACATGACCTGAGTGGATTCCCCCAACTGACGCAACAGTTGACCGACAATCGCCGCCGTTGGCCCGCTGATACCGACATCTACTTCATCGAAAATGAGTGCTGGCGTATCCATTTTGCGAGCAGTAATAACCTGAATAGCTAATGCGATACGCGATAACTCGCCACCGGAGGCAACTTTAGCCAAAGGTTGCAAAGGTTGCCCTGGATTTGTGGTCACACTAAATTCTATACGGCTTGCCCCTTCTGCGCTGAGGTGTTCCGGCTCGAAATGCACACCAATGGCAAATCGGCCATGCGGCATAGAGAGCTGGTGCATGCTTTCGGTAATCAAGGTGGCCAGCTCTTCTGCATAATGCTGACGAGCCTGATGTAGCTGATTTGCCAATGCCAATGCGCGCTGATAGTGAAGATTGACCGTTTCGCTTAACTGTTCCTGATCGCTTTCCTGTTGCGAAAGGAGTTGTTGTTCATCCAGTAGCTGTTGATGAAGCTGAGGAAGTTCTTCCGGCGCAATGTGGTGCTTCCGAGCCAGATTAAGCTGGCGTGATAGTCGCTGTTCCAGTTCATATAGGCGATTCGGATCCATATCCAACTTTTCACCATAATGGCGCAATTCATCGCTAGCTTCGCTAATCTGGATCGATGCTTCTTCCAGCATATTCAATAAATTGTTGAACTGCTCATCCATGCCTGCCAGTTCGGTAATATGCTGTTTGGCGGTATAAAGCTGGCTGAGAATATTTTGTTGTTCATCATCAGAAAGCAACTGTAGAGCCTGCTGGCTGATAGAAATCAACTGACCGCTGTTAGCCAGACGCTTGTATTCGGCATCGATCTGCTCATATTCGCCCTGCACCGGTGCGAAGGCATTCAGCTCTTTAAGATGATATTGCAGCAGTTGATGACGAGCATCACGCTCAAGGGATTGCTTCTGATGCAAGGCCAGCGAACGGCAGCTCTGATGCCACAGTTGGTAGGCGGTTTTCATTTCAGCTAGCAATGCCGGTTGATCGGCATAGGCATCCAGTAGCTGTTTCTGGTGATCTGATTTCAATAACAGCTGGTGAGCATGTTGGCCATGAATTTGAATCAGGAGTTGCCCCAGCTCTCTTAGTTGAGAAAGAGGAACCGCAGTGCCGTTGATAAAGCCCCGCGAACGGCCATCGACCCCAATAGCGCGACGCAGCAGACATTCATTGCTGTCATCCAACTGGTGATGTTCAAGCCATGCGCGAGCAGTTGGGGTGTCTGCTAATGAGAAACGAGCGCAGATGTCGGCTCTGGAAGCGCCTAGACGCACCATGCTGCCATCTGCACGGCTACCCAAGCATAATCCTAATGCATCAATAGCAATAGATTTGCCTGCGCCGGTTTCGCCAGTAATTGCGGTTAATCCGGGCTGAAAATCAATTTCTAACTCGCGCACAATAGCAAAATTACTGATGGTCAGTTGGGCCAGCATGGTAAATCTCCTGTACATAAACACATGTCTGTATTTGAATACAGTATAAACTGGTTTTATATACAGTAAAGTGGCAAAATAACTTTTTAGAATAATTTTTTTGACCAACCCAACTTGGTGCTTAAGGTATTGAAATAGCTGTAGTCCTTTGGATGAATCAAATTCAGGTGGAAATCGCTGCGTCGAACCAGGACTTCTTCACCTTCCTGAATGGGTAGGGCGATCTGGCTGTCACAGCTCACTTCCAGATCGCTGCTAATCTTGGAGAATTTCAATCGAATGGTGCTGCTGCTGTTGATAACCAAGGGTCGCGCGGAAAGCGTGTGTGGAAACATGGGCACTAAAACTATGGCGTCCAGCGTCGGCGTCAATATCGGGCCGCCGGCGGAGAGTGAGTAAGCCGTAGAACCCGTCGGAGTGGCAATAATCAGGCCGTCGGATCGTTGGGAAAACGCAAAACGATCGTCGATATACACTTCGAATTCGATCATATGCGCGACTTTTCCGGGGTGTAGTACCACCTCGTTGATCGCGGTGCTCATTCTGCATTGTTGATTGGCTCGCCGAACCTGAGTTTCCAGCAAAAATCGCTGTTCGCTGAGATATTCGCCTTCCAGAACGTCAGAAAGTTGCTGTTGCGCGTTATCCGGGTCTAGATCAGTTAAAAATCCCAGATTTCCTCTGTTGACGCCAATCACTTTGATATCATATCGAGCTAAGACGCGCGCTGCGCCCAACATGTTGCCATCGCCGCCGACCACCACCGCCAGATCGGCTTTTTGACCAATTTCAGCCAGACTGCCGGTAACGGCGTTGGTTAAATTGAGGTCGCGGGCAATTTGCCGTTCAACCATAACGGCATAACCCTTGGATTTTAGCCAATGGTAGAGCATTTCGTGTGTAGCAAGAGCGGCCGGGTGACGTGGGTGACCGACAATACCAATACAGTTGAATCTTTTATTCATTGCCGTGGTTTTCCTCAGTAGAGCCTGTTTGTGCCCTACATTGTGACCGGTTCCCTTGAATCCCCGGTTTTGATCCCCATAATAAGCCAAGTAGCGAGATTAATGCTAAAACGCGGAGATATCCATGAGTAGTAAAGAACAGAAAACGCCTAACGAGCAAGTCTCGGAAGAAATGGAACAAGCAGTCGAGCAGCAAGCGGGAGCCGCACAAGAGACTAGTGACGGTGTTGATCCGCGGGTTGCAGAGCTGGAAACCCAATTGGCTGACGCCTTGCAGCGTGAGCGCGAAAGCCTGTTACGCGCGAAAGCTGAAGTTGAGAATATCCGTCGCCGTACCGAATTGGATATTGAAAAAGCGCATAAATTTGCGTTAGAGAAATTTTCATCATCCTTACTCCCGGTGATTGATAATCTGGAACGTGCTCTGGAATCAGCAGATCGCTCCAATACCGAATTGACATCAATGATCGAAGGTATCGAATTGACGCTGAAATCCTTACTGGATGCAGTGGGCAAATACGGTATCGAAGTTGTGGGTGAAACCAATGTGCCTTTCAACCCGGAAGTTCATCAGGCGATGACTATGCTTGAGTCTGCCGATCATGAGCCGAACCAAGTGATGATGGTGATGCAAAAGGGTTATACGCTGAATGGCCGTCTGTTGCGCCCGGCGATGGTTGCGGTTTCCAAAGCGAAAGCTTAAGGCTACCCAATCAAGCAAAAGGCACCTTAACGGTGCCTTTTTTACGATTTCAATCAGGTAGTTGGAAATTTAGGTTGCCAGTCGATAGGCGCTAAATTCTGTTTTATCAATAGTTGATTGGCCTGTGAGAAGTGTTTACAGCCAAAAAAGCCGCGATGGGCGGAGAGTGGGGAAGGATGCGGGGCTTTCAAAATATGATGGCGCTGCGGGTCGATAATTTGCCCTTTTTTCTGCGCGTGAGCCCCCCAAAGTAAAAATACAATTCCTTCCCGATGCTGGTTTAATGCGGCAATCACCCGATCTGTAAAAGTTTCCCAGCCAAAATTGGCGTGTGAATGCGCTTTGCCACCTTCGACGGTGAGAACGGTGTTTAGCAGCAATACGCCCTGTTCCGCCCAGCTTTGTAAAAAACCGTGATTGGGGCGTTCAAAGCCGGGAATATCGGTAGCCAGCTCTTTATACATATTTACCAGCGACGGTGGCGCCGGTACGCCGGGCAGCACCGAGAAGGACAAACCATGGGCCTGATTTGGGCCGTGGTACGGATCCTGGCCGAGAATCACGACTTTTACCTGATCCAGTTCGGTTAACCGAAAGGCATTAAATACGTCTTTTTGCGGTGGATAGACGATTTTCCCCGCGTGACGTTCGGCGGCGACCTGAGCCAGCGTATTTTGGAAGTAGGGTTGTTGCTTTTCCTGACCAATTACGTCGTGCCAAGTGAGGGAGGTGGTCATGAGACTCTCCTTTGTTTTTGCTGAAAATTTATGTTGCTCAGCTTACCGGTTAGCGTTGAGCAGGGAAACTGTTAAAAGTTTACGGTGTAGATGTCGCTTAAAATAGCGCCAATTAATGTAATTTTTGTTGAAAATTTACAAAAATAATTGTTGCGTTGGTATTTGATAAAATTGATATAAAACATAAATTTGCCCACAGCTCGTAAAGTGCTGGGCTGTAAATCTTGATTTAAGTCAAAGAATAACGGTGATTTGACTGGTATATAGAACAATAAGAGAACAATGGTTTTACCAAATAACCAACGTCACTTTTCCATTCCTGGAATTTTAGCCGTATTACGGAGGCACCAAATGATTACTGGTATTCAAATTACTAAAGCTAACAATGAAGCCTTGCTGAACTCTTTTTGGCTGTTAGACGACGAGAAAAACGAACTGCGCTGCGTATGCGCTAAAGCTGACTATGCAGAAGATCAAATCGTTCCTGCTAGCGAATTAGGTCAGATTGAATACCGCGAAGTTCCGCTGGAAGTTCAGCCTACCGTTCGTGTAGAAGGCGGTCAGCACCTGAATGTTAACGTTCTGCGCCGTGAAACTCTGGAAGATGCTGTTAAACATCCAGAAAAATACCCGCAGCTGACCATTCGTGTTTCTGGCTATGCGGTACGTTTCAACGCACTGACTCCAGAGCAGCAACGCGATGTTATTACTCGTACTTTCACTGAAAGCCTGTAATTTATAGGGTTTTAGCCGTGAGAGTTTAATGAAAAGGGAGCTTTGGCTCCCTTTTTTATTGTGCGCCGTCTTTTCTAAGGTAAAGCCTGAGCGGCTTCACACTTTTCGGTATTCAATAAGTCATTCTTATCTTTTCTCATAAAGAACTCATCCGACCTGCCGATAGCCAAGTTACACCCGTTAGGTGTTCGCTTAATTTTGCTGTCGACAAGGAGTCGTAATGACTATGCCACTGAGTCTTTCCGTAGCTTCGCCGTTAAATACTCTGTCTAATCCAATTATTCCATCGAATTCGGTCAGAACGGCGAGCACTTCAACTGAAACTGAGTCAACTTTTTCTGCCGTTGTGACAGCCAAAAATGCGGTGTTTTCTGCTGCAACACGGGAAAGTAACGATCTCTATCAATCAATGGTTTCCGATCTTGGTTTATCCCGGAGCGAGCAGTCTGCGGCGCTAAAATCAGCTGAAGTGATAGGAAAGGGTAAAGCATCTCAGAAAAGCGATTACTCGCTGGCGCTGTTGGCTAAAGATGTTTATAGGCCAACCGGGGCTAATCTGGACGGATTCCAGCGTTTAAGTGATGCTGATCTGCTTAAAGCGGGTATCGATCCTGCTAGTTTGTCTGACCGCGCCTCTGGTTTTCAGGCTGGAATCTATTCGAATCAGCAGCAGTATGTTCTGGCTTTTGCCGGCACCAATGATATGCGAGATTGGCTGAGCAACGTTCGACAGGCCACTGGCTATGACGATGTTCAATATAATCAGGCTGTTGCCTTAGGTAAAACCGCGAAAATGGCCTTTGGCGAAGCCTTGGTGATTACCGGTCACTCGCTGGGCGGTGGATTGGCGGCAACGGCGGCATTAGCGACGGCGACCGTTGCGGTAACCTTTAACGCGGCTGGCGTATCGGATCACACGCTAAATCGTTTAGGGATCAATCCGGCTCAGGCAAAAAGTGAAGCTGAAAGTGGAGCTATTCGCCGTTATAGCGAACAATATGACATGCTCACTGACACGCAGGAATCGACGTCTATAATTCCGAATGCCATTGGCCATAAAATCACGCTGGCGAATAACGACAAGCTAAGTGGTCTGGACGATTGGTTGCCGCATAAACATCTTTCACGCAGTCTGGCTGCTCATAGAATTGATAAAGTTCTGTCTTCCATGAGCGAGCAAAAACCCTGGGAGTTGAAAAATGCCTGATAGAACACCGATGAACAGTTGCCTGCGGTATATTCGCTACACTGTTTGCGGTGTATTGATATCGCTTATGAGTTTTGAGGGATTGGCGATGACTGAGAGTAAAAATGTATTTAACGATCCACAAGTAACGCCGATTGCCGAAGCTATTTATCGTGGTGATGTCGCGCAGATACAGCAGCTCGCTTCTGAAAAAATCTTGCAGCAGCGGGGGGATCAATCGATCACTTTGCTGCAATGGGCGATCTTGAATCAGCAGCCGGAAAGCCTGGCTGCGTTACTGGAACTTCATGCCGATCCGTTCCAGCCCGGCTTGCAAGGCAACAGTGCCTTACATACTGCGGCGAGCGTTAAGGATGCTCATTATTTACAAATATTGTTAGATGGTCGGTTGAAACCGAATGCGCGCAATAGTATTACGTCGGCAACTCCGTTGGCTGCGGCGGTGATGGCTGGGCGAGAAGTGCAGGTGATGATGTTATTGGCTGCGGGTGCCGATCCTAACCTGCCGGATCGCCTGGGAGACACACCGCTGCATTTGGCTGGTAAAATCAATGCGCCAGAATTGGCGCTACGTTTGTTACAGGCCGGCGCGAATGCTGAGTTGCGTAATAAGCAGGGGGCTCATTTTCAGCAGTATTTTGCAATGACGCCGCAAAAACTACAGACCAATGAAATGCAGAGGAAATACCAGCAGTTGAATGAATGGCTACGGGCAAATAAACAGGCTGAATTATACCAGAAACAGCCTTGAGACTGCGCCGCAGCGATAGAGCAACGGCCGTGTGTTAAGTGCCTGTTTTGTAGATAAACAGTGTGGATTTAATTTGCTCGATTTTGGACGGAAATTGGGGATCTTGATGAAATTATCCTTCAGCAAGACAAAATCCGTGGATGAGTTTACCCATAAAAAAAGCCGCTTTAACAAGCGGCTTTTTGCTGTCCAGTGGAATAAACCTGCGCGTTAAGCGTCAGCTTTATTCTTTGGTTTACGGCGCTTACCGACATTTTTAGCATCGCGGTGGCGCACTTTAACCTTGGTTTTTTCTTTGTTGGCCGCCTTCAGCTCTTTACGCTTCGCTAAAACCTTTTTCGACGGTTTGCCGGTAGATTTGGCGCTTGGCTCTTTACTGGTTGGACGCAACTCGTCAATGACCCGAGGTTTCAGTGGTTCTTTCAGATAACGACCAATTCTGCCCAGCAATAAATGATCATGTGCTTCAACCAAAGAAATCGCCACGCCTTTGCGACCAGCCCGACCGGTACGGCCAATGCGGTGCAGATAGACGTCCGCTGTGAGCGGTAGGTCAAAGTTAAATACATGACTGATATCGTCGATATCCAGGCCACGAGACGCCACGTCCGTTGCTACCAATACGTTGACGCGACCATCGCTTAAACGAATAACCGCTTCGGTACGCTTGGCCTGAACCATTTCACCTTCGAGGAACCAGGCGTTAATACCGGCTTCACGTAGCCAGCTCACCAATTGGTGCACCTTTTCACGGGTACGCACGAAGATAATGGATTTCTGCACGTCCGGCTGTTTCAGTAAATGAACCAACAGGGCAGTTTTGTGTTCGATATTGTCTGCGCGATAGTACCATTGCTGGATTTTTTTACGCTCGCGGCGAGACGGATCGGCTTCCAACTCTACTGGCTCTTCGAGAATACGCTCGGCAAACTCGCGAATCGCTTCGCCTTCCAGCGTGGCTGAGAACAGTAATGTCTGCTTACGCCAGCGAGTTTCCGCGGCGATAGTTTCGATATCCTGCGCAAAGCCCATGTCCAGCATACGATCGGCTTCATCCAGAATCAGGGTTTCTACCGCACGGCAGTCAAAGTTCTCTTCTTTGATGTACTGCAGTAAACGGCCAGTGGTCGCAACCACGATGTCCTGGTTCTCGCTGAAGACTTCAGCATGGTTCATGTAGGCCACGCCACCGGTGATGGTCGCGATGTCTAACTGAGTGTGTTTGGCCAGTTCTCGGGCCTGATCGGCAACTTGCATCGCCAGCTCACGGGTTGGCGTCAGAATCAGGATGCGCGGTGGCCCGGATTTTTTGCGTGGAAAATCCAGCAGATGCTGCAAGGCTGGCAGCAAAAAGGCGGCAGTTTTGCCCGTACCTGTGGGAGCCGAACCCAATACGTCGCGTCCGTCCATAGCTGGCGGAATAGCCGCAGCCTGAATGGCGGTAGGGCGCTCATAGCCTTTGTCGCGCAGGGCGTCAATGAGGCGTTCGTCGAGATCGAGTTCGGAAAAATTGGTTACAGTCATGGTCTTCCTCTACTTGGGGCGCCGATTATAGACGGGTTAGCCGAATTCTTCACCTGTTTAAGCGGGAATGATGTCTTTTACCTTCAATCATATTGTCCTATGCTACGCCAGTTAAAGATTCTGGTGATTAATGTGAGCGAACAATTGAAAATAAAACCGAGTTTACGTCGCGGTGGTTTTACCTTTAAACAGTTTTTTGTGGCTCACGATCGCTGCGCCATGAAGGTAGGCACTGACGGAGTATTACTCGGCGCATGGGTACCGTTACAACAGGCTCGGCGCGTGCTGGATATCGGCTGTGGTAGTGGGTTGATTGCTTTGATGATCGCTCAGAGATCGTCTTCGGAAGTTTTGATCGACGGCGTCGAACTGGAAAGCGAGGCGGCGGAGCAGGCTACTGAAAACGCGCAGGCTTCTCCTTGGCACGATCGAATTCGTATTTATAGTGCTGATGTAAATGCATTCGCAGAACACCATCCTCATCAATATGATCTAATCGTCAGTAATCCGCCTTACTTTTCTCCGGCGGTGGCCTGCCGTGATGAAGCGAGAAATACTGCGCGTTATACCGGATCCCTGACTCACGAAGCGTTGTTGCGTAGCGCTGAACGATTGATCACGCCGGAAGGTCGCTTCTGCGTAGTATTACCGCACAGCATTGGTGAGGATTTGGCAGCGTCGGCCGTTCAGCAAGGTTGGTTTGTGCGGCAACAGGTTGATGTGCGAGACAGACCCGGTAAGCCATTGCACCGAATGTTGCTGGTTTTATCTCGTCAGGATGGAGAAAAGCTACATCAGCATTTAACTTTGCGTCAGGCGGAGGATGTGTATTCACCTGAATTTTGTCAGTTAATTGGTGATTTTTATCTTAACTATTAGTTGTGAAATATTCATTGTGACAAATAGATAAAGAAACTAAGGGCACTGAAGTGCCCTTAACAGAATACCGAAATATCAGGGTTGAAGGATGGTCGGGCGCGGATTTTCCAGTAGATCTGGATAATCGAGCGTATAATGCAGGCCGCGACTTTCTTTCCTTTCCATCGCACAGCGCACGATAAGTTCGGCGACTTGCACCAGATTACGCAATTCCAACAGGTTGTTGGAAATACGGAAATTCGCGTAATATTCGTCGATTTCCTGCTGCAAAGTATTGATGCGGCGCAGGGCGCGTTCCAACCTTTTGGTCGTACGTACGATGCCGACGTAATCCCACATAAATAGCCTTAATTCATGCCAATTATGTTGTATTACTACGCGTTCATCGGAGTTATCAACTCGGCTTTCATCCCACTCAGGCAGATGTTTGGCTAATTTGGCGTGGGGTAAACGCATCAAAATATCCTCAGATGCCGACCAGCCGTAAACCAGACATTCCAACAATGAGTTAGACGCCATGCGGTTCGCTCCATGCAGCCCGGTGTAACTCACTTCCCCAATGGCGTACAGCCCGTCCAAATCGGTTCGACCATGCTGATCGACCATCACGCCGCCGCAGGTATAATGCGCTGCCGGAACGATGGGAATAGCTTCCTTGGTCAGGTCGATGCCCAAAGACAGCAGTTTTTGGTAGATCATGGGGAAATGCTGCATCACGAATTCAGTTGGTTTATGGCTGATATCCAGATACATACAATCGGCACCCAGCCGCTTCATTTCATGGTCAATGGCTCGGGCGACGATATCTCGCGGTGCCAGTTCGCCTCGCGCGTCAAAATCAGGCATAAAGCGGGTGCCGTCAGGGCGTTTTAGGTAGGCTCCTTCACCGCGCAGCGCTTCGGTTAACAGGAAATTGCGCGCCTGTGGGTGGAACAGGCAGGTCGGGTGAAACTGGTTAAATTCCAGATTGGCGACGCGGCAACCGGCACGCCAGGCCATAGCGATACCATCACCGGAGGAAATATCTGGATTGGTCGTATATTGATAAACCTTAGCTGCGCCGCCGGTAGCCAACACCACGGCTTTAGCGCGATAAGTTTCCACTTTTTCCAGCTCGCGGTTCCAGACATAAGCACCCACGACCCGCTTGGTTCCCGGCAGGCCAATTTTATTCGATGTGATCAAGTCCACGGCATTGCGGCGCTCTTTCACTGAAATATTGGGGTGGGTGCTTGCTTTACCTACCAGGGTAGTCTCTACTTCTTTACCTGTAGCATCGGCTGTATGCAGAATGCGTCGGTGGCTGTGACCGCCTTCACGGGTTAGATGAAAACGTTCTTCGCCGCTGGCGTTGGTTTCGGTATCAAAGAGTACGCCCTGATCGATAAGCCATTGCACGCAGCTGCGTGCGTTACTGGCAATAAATTCGACGGCATCTTTATCGCACAGCCCGGCCCCGGCAATCAGCGTGTCATCAACATGTGAGCTGATACTGTCGGTTTCGTCAAAAACGGCTGCAATTCCGCCTTGAGCATAAAAGGTTGCGCCTTCGTTCAGCGGACCTTTGCTCAGAACGGTAACTTTACAGTGTGGTGCAAGGCGCAGCGCCAGTGACAGGCCCGCAGCGCCGCTTCCGATGATCAATACATCGCTAACATGTTCTGATGATGATGACATAACGTATGATGTGTGCAGAAGAAGGGTGATTTTCATGGTAGCCTATCTGCCCGAGCAAAAGCTACGGGTATCAGATATTGAAAGGATATCGAAAGAAAAACAGGGCAATAGGGAACTTTGCTTTTTAATTAAACTCCAAGCAAGTGCTTGCTCAGGAAGGTAATGATATGACTGGCAGTACGATTTTTAGCGTGGGGATATATTTCGGGAGAGTTTGCCTCGGATGAGCGAGCAGTTAACGGATCAAATGCTGGTTGAGCGGGTCCAAAAAGGAGACCAACAATCGTTCAATTTACTGGTTATTCGTTACCAGCATAAAGTGGCGAGCCTTGTATCTCGATACGTACCTCAGGGCGATGTCCCTGATGTGGTACAAGAATCCTTTATAAAGGCTTATCGCGCATTGGAGTCATTCCGTGGCGATAGTGCTTTCTACACATGGTTGTACCGTATCGCCGTCAACACGGCAAAAAATTACTTAGTCGCTCAGGGACGTCGTCCACCATCCAGTGATGTGGATGCAAATGATGCTGAAAATTACGAAAATGCGGGCGCATTAAAAGAAATTTCGAACCCTGAGAACTTAATGTTGTCTGAGGAATTGAGGCAGATAGTTTTTCGTACCATAGAGTCACTCCCGGAGGATCTCCGGATGGCGATCACTTTGCGTGAGTTGGATGGTTTGAGCTATGAAGAAATAGCCGCCATTATGGATTGCCCGGTCGGTACCGTTCGTTCGCGTATCTTCCGTGCTCGCGAAGCTATCGATAACAAAGTTCAGCCGCTGATTCAGCGATAGCGGACACATAAAGGGTATTTAGGCATGCAGAAAGAAAAGCTTTCCGCTCTGATGGATGGTGAAACTCTTGATAGCGAACTGATGAGTTCTTTATCAAAAGATAACGAACTGCAACAAAGCTGGCAGAGTTATCACTTAATCCGTGACACTCTGCGCGGTGACGTTGGTGAAGTCATTCATCTTGATATTGCTAGCCGCGTGGCTGCTGCACTGAAAGATGAACCCGTCCGCTTCGCACCAGCTGCCGTGCCTGAATCTCAACCTCAGCCGCATCTCTGGCAGAAAATGCCGTTCTGGAACAAAGTGCGTCCCTGGGCTAGTCAACTTACCCAAGTTGGCATGGCTGCCTGCGTTTCTCTGGCGGTGATTGTGGGGGTTCAGCAATACAACCAGCCAGCAACAGACACTATGCAGTCTGAATCTCCGGCCTTTAATACCTTGCCAATGATGGGCAAAGCATCGCCAGTCAGTTTTGGTGTGCCGGTTGATGGAACTTTTGGCAACAGTCAGCAAAAGCAGGTTCAGGAACAGCGTCGCCGTGTCGATATGCTGAGCCAGGATTTTGAATTGCAGCGCCGTTTACCGCAGGATCCGCTACAACAAGAACAGTCTGTATCGCCGCAAGCCGCTATTCAGGTGCCTGGAACTCAGTCCTTAGGAATGCAACAGCAGTAATGAAGCAACTTTTGTTATCCGTCTGTTTACTGACGGGCGGCCTGTTCGTGCCAATAATCGCCTCTGCTCAAAATGAACCAGAGGCGTTGTTGCAAGAAATGGGCAGTGCCAGTCAGTCACTCAACTATGAGCTAGGCTATATTAATGTCAATAACCAAGGGATTGATTCTCTTCGTTATCGCCATGCTATATCTGAAGGCAAAGCGTTAGCTCAGCTATTACGCATGGATGGACCTCGCACCGAGGTTCTTCAGCGCGGTACTGAAATTAGCTATTTCGAACCTGGCTTCGACCCTTTTACTCTGGCCGGTGATCACATAGTCGATGCTTTGCCTTCCATCGTGTTTTCTAATTTCAAAAATCTGGCCAAATATTACGACTATATTGCCGTGGGGCGAGCGCGCGTAGCCGATCGCCCCTGCCAGGTTATTCGTGTTGTAGCCAAAGATGGCACGCGCTATAGCTATATTATCTGGCTAGACGAAACGACAAAATTACCGATGCGCATCGATCTCTTGGATCGCGATGGAGAAACGCTGGAGCAATTCAGAGTGATATCCATGGGGGTAGGTACGCCGATTCAAACGGTATTGCAAGGTATGAAAGCTCTTGAGCTACCACCATTGCTCGCTTTACCTGCGAAACAAAAAGTCGATTTCGTCTGGGCTCCAGCTTGGCTGCCTTCGGGAATGGTCGAAGTTTCTCGCAGCCGTCGAACTCTACCGAATCTGGATACGCCAACGGAAACTCGATTGTATACCGACGGATTGTTCAGCTTTACGGTGAACGTAAACCCGGCCGATAAGAATGCTGTGACCGGGCAATCTTTGCGTCAGGGGCGCCGTACCGTTGAAAGTGAAGTACGCAATGGCGCTGAAATTACCGTTGTAGGTGAGATTCCTCCCGCTACGGCGAAACGTATTGCCGGCAGCGTTGTGTTAAAGGCTAAGAAATAATGATGAAGGAATGGGCCACGGTGATTTCGTGGCAACAGGGTATAGCGTTGCTGCGCTGTGAGCCTCATGCCGGCTGCGGTAATTGTCATGCCCGCGGCGGCTGTGGCAGCGACCTGTTGAATAAACTTGGCCCAGAATCTCAACATCAGCTTCAAGTCGCTATCGATCAACCGCTTGAACCGGGTCAACGGGTTGAAGTGGGAATCAGCGAAGGCAGCTTGCTACGTTCGGCGATGTTGGTTTACCTGACGCCGCTTTTCGGGCTGATTGCCGGTGGCGCATTATGTCAGAATATCTTTGTGACCGAGGCAATGACCGCGGTTGGTGCGGTATTAGGCGGAATAGCCGGTTTTTTACTTGCTCGAAGGCTGGCGGCTAAGGTTGAGGAGCGGGCTGATTATCAACCGGTTGTATTGCAAATAGGTTTACCGCCGACGGCGCTGAGAATCCAGCAAGATTGATTTCAAATTAGTGATTTATCGGGCTGTGATAGGCTGGTATGCGGTTTTGAATCATATGTTGAATTAAGGCAATAAACAGATCTGCGCTGATTAATTCCGCATAATTTATCGAAAATAAAACACTCCCTTCATCATCAAGCAGGCGTATCGACTCGTTATTATTGCCCTTACTCCCAGTTTCAATTCTCCGTATATTCTCGATATCAATGACGCGTTGCTGCGTGGTTAAAGTGCGTGCGTTCAGCCTAATGGCATGGGGAATAACCTCAACCAGGTCATGATCAATAAATTGATTAAACCAAGACGGTTTTTTGTTAACCACATCAAAGTTGATTATTTCTCCCTGAAATAGTCGGGTAAGACAGGCGTCGCCAGCATGGCTAACCTGTTGATAAACGATATTTCGCATTAAGGGGTTAGCTCCCATGATATTAGAAACGATAATATTCCATTGCTGGTGGTGTGAGGCGCGAAATGCCATTGCGTTTATCTTTCCCCTTGGATTAATCCCCAAGTGGAAATGGTAAATATGCGTGATTTTATCAAAAGGAATGAAATAAACTTTTTCACTGTAATGATTAAATACCCGAACGCCATTCTCATATAAGAAATAGGTAAAGTCCGGCGTGATATATAACCGGGAATAAAGCAGGACGCTCAGGGATAATGCCGCCAGCAGAATGCACAACACCAATAATATTGAAGGCGTAGAAAATACATTGGTTGCCGTTGCCAATGTGATAATCACCAGTGTCATTACTATAATAAAGGCGACGGAAGCCAGTGTCAGTTTTGAGTTTTTCTTACTAAACTCGTGGCGGCTGAGAATTGGGCCTTCATCGATCATCAGACCTCCTTAATGGCGATAAAACGGTTTCACCATTTAGGTTATTCCAAGGTGATTTTTATATTCTAGGTGAGGCGAATATTGACGATATGAGGTTTTTCCTAAAGTGAATGGGTATTTCTGAAAAGACATCAGTTACCTCAATGAGAAAATAATAAGTGACTTAGGAGGAGAGCCAAGAAGAGAATGACGTAGGTTTCTTTGAGCATATCTCCCAAATCCGCCCAATAACCACTTTATTTAAATGGATTTAAACTCTGATATAAATCAGCAACATAAAAATACGGCGCGTTAAGCTTTAATGCGACTATCCTTTAAGCCGAGCGACTCGCGGTTCCGGTATTCATATTAATGCCAATGATGGGCCGCTATTGCTCTCGAGGAGTGTCCTGACAGAGCGACTTGATTTCATCTGAAAGCAAGGATAATAGTAAGGATTGGCATGAGGATGACTAGGTTTTCATTGTCTTGACATGTAGAATACCGCGACTTAGGCGAAAGACAGCCAACCTAACAACTTACAATACTGACTGTCGCTTTATGTCCATGCGTGTGTCCATAGGCGAATGATTCAGAAATACCAAGGCAGAAAAACTTTTATAATGAAGCATATACGAAATTTCTCCATTATTGCCCATATTGACCACGGTAAGTCGACGCTGTCTGACCGTATTATCCAGATTTGTGGCGGTTTAAGTGAGCGCGAAATGGCCGCGCAGGTTCTGGATTCCATGGATCTGGAGCGTGAGCGCGGGATTACCATCAAGGCACAAAGCGTGACCTTGGATTATCGAGCTCAGGACGGTCAAACTTATCAGCTCAACTTTATCGATACTCCCGGTCACGTAGACTTCTCTTATGAGGTTTCCCGCTCGCTGGCGGCCTGTGAAGGCGCACTGCTGGTGGTGGATGCTGGGCAGGGCGTTGAAGCCCAGACATTAGCCAACTGCTATACCGCGATGGAAATGGATCTGGAAGTGGTTCCGGTTTTGAACAAAATCGACCTGCCAGCCGCCGATCCTGAACGCGTAGCGGAAGAGATTGAAGATATCGTCGGTATCGATGCTGCTGACGCCGTGCGCTGCTCGGCGAAAACCGGTGTTGGTGTACCTGATGTGCTTGAGCGTCTGGTGCGTGATATTCCGCCGCCAGAGGGCGATCCGGAAGCTCCATTACAGGCGCTGATCATCGACTCATGGTTCGATAACTATCTGGGCGTTGTTTCTTTGATCCGTATTAAAAACGGTACCTTGCGCAAAGGCGACAAGATCAAAGTGATGAGCACTGGCCAGACCTATAACGCTGACCGCTTAGGTATCTTCACGCCAAAACGTATTGACCGCGAAGTGTTGAACTGTGGCGAAGTAGGCTGGTTGGTCTGCGCGATTAAAGACATTCTTGGCGCGCCAGTCGGCGATACGCTGACGCTGGCTCGTCAACCGGCGGAAAAATCCCTGCCGGGCTTTAAGAAAGTGAAACCGCAGGTTTATGCCGGTTTGTTCCCAATCAGCTCTGATGATTACGAAAGCTTCCGTGATGCGCTGGGTAAATTGAGCCTGAACGACGCGTCTCTGTTCTATGAACCAGAGAGTTCTACTGCGCTGGGTTTTGGTTTCCGCTGTGGTTTCCTTGGCTTGCTGCATATGGAAATCATTCAGGAACGTCTGGAACGTGAATACGATCTGGAACTGATTACCACTGCGCCAACCGTAGTGTATGAAGTGATTACCACTAGTCAGGAAACCGTTTATGTTGATAGTCCGTCTAAGCTACCGGCACTGAACAACATTGAAGAGTTGCGCGAGCCTATCGCAGAGTGTCATATGCTGTTGCCGCAAGAGTATCTGGGTAACGTTATTACACTGTGTATCGAGAAACGTGGCGTACAGACCAACATGGTTTACCACGGTAACCAGGTGGCGCTGACCTACGAAATCCCGATGGCAGAAGTGGTGCTGGACTTCTTTGACCGCCTGAAATCAACGTCACGCGGCTATGCGTCCCTGGACTATAATTTCAAGCGTTTCCAGACCTCTGACATGGTCCGCGTTGACGTTTTGATCAACAACGAACGTGTTGATGCACTGGCTCTGATTACTCACCGTGACAACGCTCAATATCGTGGTCGCGATTTGGTCGAGAAGATGAAAGAGCTGATTCCGCGCCAGCAATTCGATATTGCAATTCAGGCGGCTATCGGCAACCACATCATTGCGCGTTCAACCGTGAAACAGCTGCGTAAAAACGTATTGGCGAAGTGTTACGGCGGTGATGTTAGCCGTAAGAAAAAGCTGTTGCAGAAGCAGAAAGACGGTAAAAAACGTATGAAGCAGGTGGGTAACGTTGAGTTGCCACAAGAGGCTTTCCTGGCCATTCTGCACGTTGGCAAAGACGGAAAATAAGTTGTAAGGAGTTTGAATGGCTAACATGTTCGCCTTGATTCTGGCCGTAGCTACGCTGGTCACAGGGATTATCTGGTGTTTCGAGCGTTTCAAATGGGCGCCGGCACGTCAGGCAAAAATTGCGGCTATCAATGCCCAAACAGCGGGCACGGTAGATGAGAAAGCTTTATCTAAAGTTGCTCGTCAGCCTGGCTGGATCGAGACCTGTGCTTCGATTTTCCCGGTGCTGGCGCTGGTGTTTATCGTGCGTTCATTCATTTATGAGCCATTTCAGATTCCGTCTGGATCGATGATGCCAACTATGCTGATCGGCGATTTTATTCTGGTGGAAAAGTATGCCTACGGCATTAAAGATCCTATTACCCAGACGACGCTGATCCCAACGGGACATCCGAAACGCGGCGACGTGGTGGTATTTAAGTATCCGCTGGATCCTCGGGTTGATTACATCAAGCGTGTGGTTGGTTTGCCGGGAGATCGGGTTAGTTACGATCCTATTGCCAAACAAGTAACGGTGCAGCCAGCCTGCAATACTGGTCACTCTTGTGATAGCGCGTTAGCCATTACTTACAGCGAATCTATGCCGAGCGAATTCGTCCAGACTTTCCGCTTCAGCGGTATGGGCGAGTCTTCGGCCGGATTCTTCCAGATTCCGACCAATAAGCCGGTTCCAGATGATGGTGTACGTTTGCGTCAGCGCAGCGAAAGTTTAGGGCCGGTTTCCCATCAGATTCTGATGGTGCCGGGTCGGAACGATCAGATTGGTGCTTATTATCAGCAGCCAGACCAGCCGCTTGGCGTTTGGGTGGTTCCGGAAGGTCACTACTTTATGATGGGTGATAACCGGGATAATAGTGCGGATAGTCGCTTCTGGGGCTTCGTCCCTGAGCGCAATCTGGTGGGTAAAGCCACTGCTATCTGGATGAGTTTTGAAAAGCAGGAAGGTGAATGGCCAACGGGTGTGCGTTTAAGCCGTATTGGTGGAATTCATTAATCTGAGCGGTATCCTGATTGACTGGCGCTGTTGGCTGGCAATAATCCGATAAATCCCGATAAGCTGATCGACATCAGCAATTTGGGCGGTGAATGCCCCAACAACGCCAGAATTTCAATTAATAAGGGTATATATAAACGCAGCATTATGTTTCCACACGTTGTAGAATAACCTTTCGAGCGATAAAAGTTGGCTTCCTGTTGGAGGCACTGCAAACGAAACAGCTTTGTGTTGGCTTGGGCGAAGCAGACCTGTTCCGTATGCTGTAGTTTTTGACGCATTCTTGATCTATTGGTAACTCATGAATCCCATCGTAATAACCAGGCTACAGCGGAAGCTGGGCTATACTTTTCAACAGCAGGATCTCTTGCTGCAAGCTCTGACTCATCGCAGCGCCAGCAGCAAACACAATGAGCGTTTAGAGTTCCTGGGTGACTCAATTCTGAGTTTTGTTATCGCCAATGAGTTGTATCACCGCTTCCCTCGCGTAGACGAGGGCGACATGAGTCGGATGCGGGCAACCTTGGTTCGAGGCAATACTCTCGCCGAAATGGCCCGTGAATTTGACCTTGGCGAATGTTTACGCCTTGGCCCGGGTGAATTGAAGAGCGGCGGTTTTCGTCGTGAATCCATTTTGGCAGATACGGTAGAAGCCCTTATCGGCGGTGTGTTCCTCGATAGCGGTATTCAAACGGTCGAACGGCTGATTTTGGACTGGTA
Source organism: Yersinia sp. IP36721 (assembly GCF_003634395.1). NCBI lineage: Bacteria > Pseudomonadati > Pseudomonadota > Gammaproteobacteria > Enterobacterales > Yersiniaceae > Yersinia > Yersinia sp. IP36721. The sequence goes on along the minus strand of NZ_QCZL01000018.1, from coordinate 55,298 downwards.
TCGTAGCCGGTTAGATGAAATCAGCCCCGGTGACAAGCAGAAAGACCCAAAAACGCGTTTGCAGGAATACCTGCAGGGTCGCCATCTGCCGTTACCTTCTTACCTGGTTGTGCAGGTTCGCGGAGAAGCACACGATCAGGAATTTACTATCCACTGCCAGGTCAGTGGCTTGAGCGAGCCGGTAGTCGGTACTGGGTCAAGTCGTCGTAAAGCTGAGCAGGCAGCAGCGGAACAAGCGCTGAAACAGTTGGAGCTTGAATGAGCGAAGTAGAAAAAACGTATTGTGGTTTTATTGCAATTGTTGGTCGTCCGAACGTGGGCAAATCAACCTTGCTAAACGAGTTGTTGGGTCAAAAGATTTCCATCACCTCGCGTAAGCCGCAGACAACCCGCCACCGGATTATGGGCATCCATACTGAAGGGCCTTATCAGGCTATCTATGTGGATACCCCGGGGCTGCATATTGAAGAAAAACGTGCCATCAACCGTTTGATGAACCGAGCGGCTAGCAGCTCGATTGGTGACGTGGAATTGGTTATTTTTGTTGTCGAAGGAACTAACTGGACCGCCGACGATGAAATGGTCGTGAATAAACTGCGCAGCTTGAAATGCCCGGTTCTGTTGGCTATCAACAAAGTGGATAACGTCACGGATAAAACCAAGCTGTTGCCACATATTCAGTTCCTGAGCCAGCAGATGAATTTCCTTGATGTGGTGCCAATCTCTGCGGAGAAAGGCATGAACGTGGACACCATCGCGGCCATCGTGCGTAAGCATATGCCGGAAGCTGAACATCATTTCCCGGAAGAATACATCACCGACCGTTCCCAGCGCTTTATGGCGTCGGAAATTATTCGTGAAAAATTGATGCGCTTCCTGGGTGAAGAACTGCCTTACTCGGTTACCGTAGAAATCGAGCAGTTTGTGCCGAATGAACGTGGTGGTTACAACATCCACGGTCTGATTCTGGTTGAACGTGAAGGCCAGAAAAAAATGGTTATCGGTAACAAAGGTGCCAAGATTAAGACTATTGGTATCGAAGCCCGTCAGGACATGGAACAAATGTTTGATGCCAAAGTGCATCTTGAACTGTGGGTGAAAGTGAAATCAGGCTGGGCCGATGACGAACGTGCATTGCGCAGCTTAGGCTATACCGACGATCTGAAATAAGACTCGTCGATGGAAGGTTGGCAGCGCGCATTTGTTTTGCATAGTCGCCCTTACAGCGAAACCAGCCTGATGCTGGATTTGTTTACCGAAGGGGAAGGGCGCATGCGAGTTTTGGCCAAGGGTGCGCGTGGCCGACGTTCCAATTTAAAAGGCTGTTTACAGCCTTTTACGCCATTACTGGTTCGCTGGGCCGGTCGTGGGGAAGTGAAAACACTACGTAATGCGGAGCCGGTTTCTCTGGCGCTGCCACTCAGCGGATCGATGCTTTACAGCGGGCTGTACGTTAACGAACTACTGTCTCGCGTACTGGAGCACGGTACTAACTATTCTGCATTATTCTTCGATTATCTCCATTGCTTACAAGCCCTTGCCGCAACGGACGGTTCCCCTGAACACGCTTTACGTCAGTTCGAGCTGGCTATGCTATCCAGTCTGGGTTACGGCGTAGATTTTCTCCATTGCGCCGGGAGTGGGCAAGCCGTCGCTGACACCATGACTTATCGCTATCGGGAAGAGAAAGGTTTTATCGCCAGTTTGGTGGTGGACCACTACAGTTTTACCGGACGGCAGCTACAGGCATTGGCCAGTCGGGAGTTTCCCGATGCTGATACATTACGTGCCGCCAAGCGTTTTACTCGAATGGCGTTGAAACCTTATTTGGGCGGTAAACCGCTTAAAAGTCGTGAATTATTCAGACAATTTGTAATAAAACCTCCTGCCGACCCGACGCAGACATCCTGATTTTATTGATTTTTAATCCGTTCTGTATCAACTTTCCCCGATCCTAACCTATCCGCTGCGCCTGCACTCGGTGTAAACTGCGGGCTGTTAACCTATCTTACTACGGGCTTTTCTGGAGGGCTGTCATGGCTGATTTGCTGCTAGGCGTTAATATCGATCATATCGCTACGTTACGAAATGCGCGTGGTACTCACTATCCCGATCCGGTTCAGGCGGCTTTCATTGCCGAACAGTCTGGTGCTGACGGTATTACCGTTCATTTACGCGAAGATCGCCGTCATATTACCGATAGAGACGTACGGATTTTGCGTCAGACCATTCAGACTCGAATGAACCTGGAAATGGCCGTCACGGACGAGATGCTGGACATCGCCTGCGACATTCAGCCGCACTTTTGCTGTCTGGTGCCGGAAAAACGTCAGGAAGTGACCACCGAAGGCGGGTTAGACGTTGCCGGTCAGATCGACAAAATGACGTTGGCTGTTGGTCAGCTTACCGACGCGGGGATTCTGGTTTCGCTGTTTATTGATGCCGATATGCGCCAGATTGACGCCGCGGTGGCGGTAGGTGCACCTTACATTGAGATTCATACCGGCGCTTATGCTGATGCTAAATCCGATCTGATTCGTCAGGCGGAGCTGATGCGTATTGCCAAAGCGGCGGCCTATGCCGCTGGCAAAGGTCTGAAAGTGAATGCCGGACACGGCCTGACTTATCATAACGTTCAGCCTATTGCTGCCTTACCTGAAATGCATGAACTGAATATCGGTCACGCGATTATCGGCCAGGCGGTGATGACCGGCTTGCCGGCTGCGGTTTCCGAAATGAAAACCTTAATGCGGGAAGCGCGTCGCTGATGGCTATTTTGGGGCTGGGTACTGATATTGTTGAAATCTCACGTATGGAAGCTGTGGTGAATCGCAGTGGAGAGCGGCTGGCAAAGCGAGTTCTCAGCCCGGCAGAATGGCAACAGTATCAGCAACATCAGCAGCCGGTGCGGTTTCTGGCTAAGCGTTTTGCGGTGAAAGAAGCGGCAGCTAAGGCGTTTGGCACCGGTATTCGCAACGGACTGGCATTCAATCAGTTTGAAGTCGTCAATGACGTTTTAGGCAAGCCGACGCTGCACTTACATGGCCGCGCTGCGGAGCTGGCGCTGGAGCTGGGCGTGGCATCTCTGCATGTTTCTTTAGCGGATGAACGGCGCTATGCCTGTGCAACGGTGATAATTGAGAGTTAATCAGGATTTAATCGATTCGGATCTTGGCAAGGGCGTATTTATACGCCCTTTGTTGCAACTGCGGCGCGGTTACAGGCGGTCGGCGTGATGCAGCAGAACGTATTTATCCCATAGCTGCTCGTTAGTTTCGACGCAGGCCGGATCGGTAATAATAGTGTTATCAATCGGGCAAACCAATTGGCAGGTAGGCGTTTCGTAGTGGCCGACGCACTCTGTACAGCGCATTGGATCAATTTGATAAATTTCTTCGCCCATCGTAATAGCCTGATTCGGGCACTCCGGTTCGCACATATCGCAATTAATGCATTTACGCGTGATCAACAGGGCCATGAGTTCGCTACCTTTGGTGTGGGGGACATAAATCAGCCGGCGATTATACCGCTATCATCGCCTTAGACCAGTTTTTTCACCAGATTTGCGCTGTGGTTGATGTGGTCTTGCGCCTGATCAAAATCTTGCTGGATGATTGCCATAAAGAGCAAATCGGTGAGAGCAAACTGAGCGGTGCTGGAGGAGATTGCCGCGCTGCGAATGGCCGGTTCTTCCGCAATGGTATACAAACAATGATCGGCGCGTTGCTGTAGGCCATTAGGGGAAAAACTGGTGAGTGCCAGCACCTTGGCTCCCGCAGCCCGCGCTTCCTCCGCCGCCAGATTCACTTCCCTTCGTTCGCCGCTGAAAGAGATGGCAAGCAGTAAATCCTGTGGACTCATGGCCTGAACCGTCGCTAATTGTACGTGCATATCCGCTTCGGCTACCGCCATAATGCCGATTTTCAACAACTTATAGGATAAATCCTTCGCCACAAGTCCAGAAGCACCGATCCCCAGTAGGATAACTCGACGAGCATTTTTCAGCATTTCCAGCGCCATGAGCAGGCGTTCTTCACTGTTGATATCCAGCGTGGCGCGTAGAGCGGCCTGCTTTTCTGCCAATAGCTTTTCACCTACGGTTTTTAAACCATCGGTACTGAGAATCTGATTATGTACTTTCACCGCGGCCTGCGGTGTGGCCACCACTTCGCTCAACGCCAGTTTTAGCGCCGGAAAGCCTTTATATCCCAGTTTTTGAGCAAATTTCACTACGCCAGACTGGCTGACTCCGGCCATTTGCGCCAATTTCTGCGAGCTGAGATGCCGCGCCTGTTCAGGATTTTCCAGCAGAAAATCAGCCAGTTTTCGGTCGTTTTGCGCCAATGTAGGGTAGATCTGTCGTATGCGTAGAAGACTGCTCATAACACCATTCCTGAAAGCGGGAAGACATTCTGCCATGTTTAGCGCTAAAAAATCAGATCGGGCGCATGGATAGGGTTAACTTACCGATTTTTGTGATCTCTGCTCTAAAGATAGCCAAAAACACTCGCCTTGTTGAATATAATATTCAATTATAAATATATTAATGTGAATTAAAAATTCAATGAGGTGACGTATGAACTTAGGTACTTTGGTATCAGAAAGCCGTAATCCGGCAACAAGGGATCTGGATAAATTATCCACCCTGGAAATGGTGGAGCGTTTTAACGATGAAGATCGTAAGGTTCCCGATGCGATTCGTTTAGTGTTACCTGAAATTGCGCAGGCGGTTGATTTAGCTGCCGAAGCTTTGAAGGCTGGCGGGCGTCTGATCTATCTGGGAGCGGGAACCAGCGGTCGTCTGGGCGTATTAGATGCATCCGAGTGCCCACCCACTTTTGGCGTGCCTCACGGATTAGTGATCGGCCTGATTGCCGGTGGGCCGGGAGCCTTACTGAAGGCGGTAGAGGGGGCGGAGGACAGCCTGACATTAGGTGCGGAAGATTTACAGGCATTGAAGTTAACCTCCACGGATATGGTGGTTGGCCTGGCCGCTTCCGGTCGCACGCCCTATGTGATCGGCGCTTTGCGCTATGCTCGCGAGTTAGGTTGCCCAACGGTTGCGATTTCCTGTAACCCTGACTCACCTATTGCGCGGGAAGCGCAGCTGGCAATTTCCCCCGTAGTAGGGCCGGAAGCGTTAACCGGTTCAACGCGGTTAAAATCCGGAACTGCGCAAAAGCTGGTGCTGAATATGCTGTCTACTGGCGCGATGGTGAAATTGGGCAAGGTGTATCAAAACCTGATGGTGGATGTAAAAGCCACTAACGTGAAGCTGGTGGATCGCGCCTGCCGCATCGTGGTGGAAGCCACCGGCGCAGGAAGGGAAGAAGCGGAAAATGCGCTGAAACAGACCGATTTTGAGGTTAAACCGGCGATTTTGATGATCCTGAAAGGCGTTGGCGCAGAGCGGGCTCGGCAGGATTTGGCGCAGCATAATGGTTATCTGCGCGCCGCTTTATAGCGCTCAGCCTGAGGATATGTGGCAATGGATAAATCAACCGCTTTAGCGCAGCAAATTTTGGTCGGTATTGGTGGCGAAGCCAATATTCGAAAACTTGAAAATTGTATGACCCGGGTTCGAGTTGAGGTTAAAGACGACAATCTGCTGGATTTATCTCATTTGAAGCAGTTAACCGGAGTCAAAGGCTATATTAAGCAGGGGGAACAGCATCAGTTTATTGTTGGCCCCGGCGCGGCGTCGAAGGTGGTTGAGCGCATGCGGGGCCTGATGGTTGGAAAAACAGAAGACATCGCTGAAACCGATGCGATCGGTCGAAATAAAGCGCAGGCCAAAGCTAAATATGCGGCTCCAATGAGCGGTGCGCTGAAGAAACTGGCTGACGTTTTCATCCCGCTAATTCCTGCATTTATTGCTTCCGGCTTAATTATGGGAATAGTGAATATTCTCAAGCGTCCGGATATTTCTGGCGATTTAGCGCTGCATTACCCGAATATTCTGGGGTTGTTGGCGATCTTTGGCAGTGCAGTGTTTGCGATTATGAATATTCTGGTGGGCGTCAATGCCGCCAGAGTGTTCGGCGGTTCGCAGGCAATGGGCGGCGTAATGGCCGGTATTTTATCCAGCCCGGCGCTGGCGCAAATTACGCTGTTTGGCGAAGCGTTGCAGCCTGGTCGCGGTGGAGTTATTGCCGTTTTACTGGTTGTGGCATTGATGTGCTGGATCGAGAAATGGTTGCGTAATCACCTGCCTGAATCGATAGAGCTTATTGTCAATCCGTTGTTGACTACGCTAATCACCGCCTCTTTGGCTATTTTGCTGCTACAACCGCTGGGCGGGTATATTTCTGAAGTGATTACCCACGGAGTCAATTTGGCTATCGATCGCGGCGGACTGTGGGTCGGCGCGCTGCTGTCCGGGCTGTTTCTGCCGCTGGTACTGTCCGGTTTACATCAGGGATTGGTGCCTATTCACGTAGAGCTGGTGCAGGCTCACGGCGCCAATCCGTTACTGCCGATACTGGCGATGGCTGGCGTAGGGCAAATTGGCGCCGCGTTGGCGGTACTGATGAAAACGCGCAATGCGCGCCTGAAAAAAGTGATTAAAGGGGCTCTGCCGGTCGGCATTTTAGGCATTGGCGAACCACTGATTTTTGGGGTGACGTTACCTTTAGGTAAACCCTTTATCGGCGCTTGCTTGGGGGGGGCAATCGGAGGGGCGTTAATCAGCTATTGGAAAGTGGCGACGGTGATAACCTTCGGGATTTCCGGCCTACCGCTGGCTTTGACCATTATTTCCGGCAAAGTCATGTTGTACCTTTTGGGGATGGCAATCACTATTCTGGCCGGTTTTATATTTACCTGGATTATGGGGTTTACCGATCCAGAAGAATAATAGCGTAACGCTGTTCATGGTAAGGAAAAAGGCGGTAGTATCACTTTAGGATATCGCTCTGTCGACGCGGATTTGGCAGAGCGAAAGACATTTTGAGGAGTGATAAGTTGATGCCAGAATCGACCTTAGCAAACATCGCGCCGCAGGCCGCTGAAGGCAAACGCGTTGTATTTTTTGATTTAGACGGGACGCTGCATCAGCAAGATATGTTTGGCAGCTTTTTGCGGTTTCTTACTCGTCGCTTACCTCTTAATTTACTTCTGGTTATTCCGTTATTACCCGTCGTTGGGATTGGCTTACTGGCAGGAGGCCGCTGCGCCCGCTGGCCGCTTAGCCTGCTGTTGTGGAGCATGACCTTCGGCCGTAGCGAATCTCATCTGAAAGATCTGGAGCGGCGCTTCGTGGGGGCGTTTCGTCAGAAAGTGGTGGGTTTTCCTGTAGTAAAAATGCGCCTGCGGCAGTATCTGGAACAGCAAGATACGCAGGTGTGGCTGATCACCGGTTCACCGCAGCGGCTGGTGGAGCAGGTTTACCATGATTCTCTTTATCTGCCCAAGTTACATCTTGTTGGTAGCCAAATGGCGCGATGCAACGGCGGCTGGATTTTGCCGCTACGCTGTCTGGGGCAGGAAAAAGTGGTACAGCTTGAGCAGCGGCTCGGCTCTCCCTTGAAACTTTATAGCGGTTATAGCGACAGTAGGCAGGATAACCCGTTGCTGTTTTTCTGCGAACACCGCTGGCGGGTGAGTAAGAACGGCGAATTACAGCGGTTAGAGTGATTGTTTTCCTGGAATAACCGCAGGGTTTGCCGCTGTTTTTCATGACTTTAAAGGCTCGGTTATTGAGTTACGTCAGTTGTTGCCTCAATGTGTTACATCGGTATTACTATGGCCTAAACGCCAGATTTTTTCCGCGTAGCGACCGAGTAACCATAAGCTTCCGCCCAGAATCACGAAAAACAGCGTTTTGGGCAGCGAATCCCAAAACAGTTCGAAAAAACGGGTGTACAGATTGATGGCTAAAAAGGTTAAGCCGAAGCCGCGAAGCATGGCGTCATCTCGCTTCAAACCCAGCCATATAGCGGCTCCTGCCGCCAGAGCAAACAGTAGGCTCCAATGAAACAGCGCGATCTGGCGCACCTGATACCAGCCGTCAATATCACCGTAATTGCCGAAGATCGACAGTAACCATAAAGCGAGAAATAGGTATAGCAGCCCCATTGCTTGTGAAACCCGTTCCAGCCGCCGCTGGCGCAGCGGGTTTTGGGCCAGCAGAACGACCGATATCAGTATCAAACCGAAAAGAATAAAGCGCAGCGGGTAGTTCAGGCCCAGCCAATAAGCTCCCCAGCCGGAAAGGTAGCCCGTTTCTGCGCCAAAGGCGTTCCCCAGAGATAACAGAGCAAATAGCCAGACCAAGGGGGAGCGGCCTAGCCAGCCGATTAGTGCATAAATTCCCGCACCGAGCAGCAATAATAGAGAAACGCGGCCACTGCCGTTATCCAGCCAAATGCCTAAGTAGCCTAAAGATGTTGCGGTAAATAATACGCCGAGAAACAGCAGGGCTTCATTGCTGTAAATTTTATCTGGGCTGAGGCGATAACGGCGACATCCCCAATAATAGAAAGTAACGGCAATCCCTGCGCAGATTACGGAAATGGCCGGAGCGTCGAAGCGCAGGAATTGGCTAATCCAGGCAATGAGAACGCTGTCGGCAAACAGGCTGGCAACGGCGGTAGCCAGGCAAGCGAGCGCGCCTAAAAAGGCATAGCTCGCCAGTCTGCGCCAATCAAAAGGCTGAATCACAACGTGCTTTAACAGGCGCTGATGTTCTTCCGGCGCAATGACGCCTTCACTGGCCCAGCCATCTAGGGTTTTCTGTACCACCGCCGCATTTTTTTTGCTGAGTTTCATATCCAGGTTCCCTTGTATGACAGGTTCTCTCGGCGGTTTAAGCCATTGCTTCGGGTCAGCAATGTGAAGGTGACGGCGAGATTTTCTATGTATTCTTCACTTTACTGTATTGATGACTTTTATTGAGTATAAGTAATAGATGAATAGCCCGGTAGCGATAGTCTGAGTACTTCGGGCGGACAAAATCCCCGTTCTGCGCCTGCGCTGTGTATAATGCCCGCCGCAAAAGTGCCTGAGAGGTGAATGTGTCTATTGAATATAATGATGAATACTGGATGCGTCAGGCATTAGAGCTGGCGCAGCGCGCGCAGGAAGAGGGCGAAGTGCCGGTTGGCGCAGTGTTGGTGTTAGATAATCAGGTTATTGGCGTTGGCTGGAACCGACCTATCATCCATCATGATCCTACTGCTCACGCTGAAATCATGGCGTTACGCCAAGGCGGGCAGGCGCTACAGAACTATCGACTGCTTAACGCGACATTATATGTCACGCTGGAACCTTGCGTGATGTGCGCCGGAGCCATGGTACACAGCCGTATTCGTCGTCTGGTTTACGGTGCTGACGATGTGAAAACCGGCGCGGCAGGCTCGTTGGTGGACATTTTGCGTCATCCGGGGATGAATCATCAGGTCGAAATTACTTCCGGCGTTCTGGCTGAGGCATGTTCTGCTACGCTGAGCGCCTTTTTCCGCCAGCGCCGGGAGCAGCAAAAAGCGCTGAAGCAGGCTCGCCGCGCCGCTGCGCAAAACGAGCCAGAATAGTCCTTGAATCGGTCAGTTATTAATCGACCAGCCCGGCCCAACCACCGGATAGGCTTTGCCTAATTCAGCTTCGATAGCCGCACTTTGCGCGGCTTTTTTCTCTTTATCCTGCAAATAACCCACCAAACTGACCTGATAGCGCCGGATGTTTTCCACGTAGTTATAAGCCTCATGCCCACGGGCATAGCCGTAAGTCGTACTCGGGTAATAGCGCTTCTGGCTCAGCATCGGCAAACGCATTTTTACATCTACCCAGCTATCTGGATTACCGTTCTGGCTTTTGGTCAGTTTACGCGCATCCAGCATATGACCATAACCCATATTATAAGCCGCCAATGCAAACCAAATCCGCTCGTCTTCCGGCACCGTTTCCGGGATCTTTTTCATCAAACGTTGCAGATATACCGATCCGCCTTTGATGCTTTCCTCAGGGTCCAGACGGTCTTTTACGCCCAAACCGTCTGCAGTGGCGCGGGTTAGCATCATCAGGCCTCTGACGCCGGTTGGTGAGGTCGCCTCGGGATTCCAGTGTGATTCCTGATAGGCGATGGCCGCTAGCAGCTTCCAGTCGATTTCACCGGCGTGCTTCTCAAACAGCGGCTGGAAGGTTGGCAATACCGTGTCTATGGCTCTTAGGAAGGTTTTGGTATCCACATAATCGAAGCTGCCAACGTGGCCCAGATATTTTTCTTCTAAGCGCGCCAGACTGCCGTCTTCAACCATTTGGCTGTAAAAATCCAGCAGTGCGGCATACAGGCTGTCATCATCGCTACGCTTAAAGTACCAGGTGACCGGTTCTTCATCGGTAACATCGAAAGCTACCGCTAACTGCGGGTGGATGCGCTGCAACAGGGCAATAGTGATGGAATCGCCTATAGTGTAATCCAGCTTGCCATCGGCCACCTGCTCTAAGAGTTCTTTAGCCGAGCGATCGGTTGAGGACTCCCAGCTCAAATTCGGGTACTTGCCCTGTTTTAGCTGTTTTAGCGCCGCCATGTGCGCAGAACCGGCGGCCACGGTCAGTTGCCCTTGCAGATCGTTAAAGGTTTTTGGGCGGGTTTTGCCCAACCGATACACCAACTGTTGGGAAACCGAATAGTATGCGGGGCCGGTGCGCGCCCGATTCAGGCGTTCACTGTTATAAATCAGGCCTGCGGCCAGCAGGTCGGCGTCGTTGTTGTCCAGATCTTCGAACAGGTCATCGATATTGTTACGGGTCGTAACCACCAGCTTCACGCCGAGATAATCTGCGAAGCGCTTTGCTAGTTCGTAGTCAAGACCGGTAGGGCCATCTTTACCTGGGGTGTAGATCAGCGGTGAGTTCATCGTACTGATACGAAGCTCTCCGCGGGCTTTGATCTGGTCGAGTTGTCCCTCCTGACCGTTGCGCCAGGAAATATTCGGCCATAGCGCAAGAGCCAGAAGCAAGGTAACAACACCGATAAAAAAATAATTTAATTTAAGGCGCGTCAAATAGTTGTCTCTCGGCAGCGCGGGGTTGTGCGTTATATATAAGGGCGATTTAACATGGTTAAATCCCCAGTGCGGGGGCATTTTGCGCAACAAAACGCCAGTGTGCAACTTTATTGACACTTTATGATAATTCGACGACTTCTCGCGCTATTATCAATAATAGATACGCAAACGGTTTCGTCGGAGGCCGAGATTCTCTATAATGGCGCGCGTTTTCCCCTGTTGCGCCCAATGAAGTGCTGTTCCAGCTGCTTCGAAGACGAGAGAAACTTAGATTATGGAAATACTGCGTGGTTCGCCCGCTTTGTCGGCTTTTCGCATTACCAAATTGCTGTCCCGTTGCCAGGACGCTCACCTGCCGGTGAGTGATATCTACGCCGAATATATTCATTTTGCCGACGTTAGCGCGCCTCTTCGCGCTGATGAGCACGCCAAACTCCAACGACTTCTCCAGTATGGTCCTTCTCTCCCTGAACATGCCCCTCAAGGGCGTTTGCTGCTGGTCACGCCGCGGCCGGGCACGATTTCTCCCTGGTCTTCCAAGGCGACCGATATTGCCCATAACTGCGGCTTGTCTCAGGTTTTACGTCTGGAACGCGGTCTGGCCTTCTATATTGATGCGCCAGAGCTGACCGAAACCCAGTGGCAGCAGTTGGTCGCTTTGTTGCACGACCGCATGATGGAAACGGTATTTACCGATTTGCAGCAGGCAGAGCAGCTGTTTGCTCATCAGCACCCTGCGCCGGTTCAGCGGGTAGATATTCTGGGCGAAGGCCGCGCAGCGCTGAAGCAGGCTAATATCAAGCTGGGTCTGGCACTGGCGGAAGACGAAATTGATTACCTGCTGAATGCCTTTACCGGTTTGGGGCGCAACCCGACGGATATTGAGCTGTATATGTTTGCGCAGGCGAACTCCGAGCACTGTCGTCATAAAATCTTTAACGCTGATTGGGTGATCGACGGCGTGGCTCAGCCGAAAACGCTGTTCAAAATGATTAAGAACACTTTCGAACAAACCCCGGATTACGTGCTGTCTGCTTATAAAGACAACGCGGCGGTAATGGCCGGTTCGCAGGTTGGGCGTTTCTTCCCCGCGCCGGAAAACGGTGTTTATGATTATCATCAGGAAGATGCGCATATCCTGATGAAAGTTGAAACTCATAACCACCCGACGGCGATTTCTCCTTGGCCGGGTGCCGCAACCGGTTCTGGCGGCGAAATTCGTGATGAAGGTGCCACCGGGCGCGGTGCTAAACCGAAAGCCGGTCTGGTCGGTTTCTCGGTATCTAACCTGCGTATTCCCGGTTTTGAACAGCCTTGGGAAGAAGATTTCGGTAAGCCAGACCGCATTGTGACGGCGCTGGATATCATGACCGAGGGTCCACTGGGTGGCGCGGCGTTCAACAACGAATTTGGTCGTCCGGCCCTGCTGGGGTATTTCCGTACCTATGAAGAGCGGGTCAATAGCCATAACGGCAGCGAACTGCGCGGCTACCATAAGCCGATCATGCTGGCGGGCGGTATCGGTAATATTCGTGCCGATCACGTTCAGAAAGGCGAAATTACCGTTGGTGCCAAACTGGTGGTGCTAGGTGGCCCGGCGATGAATATCGGTTTGGGCGGTGGCGCGGCATCTTCCATGGCGTCCGGCCAGTCCGATGCGGATTTGGATTTTGCCTCAGTACAGCGCGACAACCCGGAAATGGAGCGTCGCTGTCAGGAAGTGATCGATCGCTGCTGGCAGTTGGGCGAGCAGAACCCGATTCTGTTTATTCATGACGTCGGTGCCGGCGGTCTTTCCAACGCGATGCCAGAGCTGGTGAGCGACGGCGGCCGCGGTGGTCGCTTTGAGCTGCGGGACATTCTGAACGATGAGCCGGGGATGAGCCCGCTGGAAGTCTGGTGTAATGAATCTCAGGAACGCTATGTGATGGCGGTAGCGCCAGCGCAAATGGCGCAGTTTGATGAAATCTGCCGACGTGAACGCGCACCCTATGCGGTGATCGGTGAAGCGACGGAAGAACTGCATTTGACACTGAACGATAGCCATTTCGGCAACCAGCCTATCGATATGCCGCTGGATGTGCTGCTGGGCAAAACGCCTAAAATGCTGCGGGATGTCACCAGCCAGCAGGCGCAGGGCGAAGCGTTGAATCGTGCTGAAATTAGCATTGCCGATGCGGTAAAACGCGTGATGCATCTGCCAGCGGTCGCAGAAAAAACCTTCCTGATCACCATTGGTGACCGCACCGTCACCGGCATGGTGACTCGCGATCAGATGGTGGGGCCTTGGCAGATTCCGGTTGCCGACTGTGCGGTGACCAGCGCCAGTCTGGATAGCTATTACGGCGAAGCCATGTCTATTGGGGAACGTGCGCCGGTAGCCTTGCTGGACTTTGCCGCTTCCGCGCGTTTGGCGGTGGGTGAGGCGCTGACTAACATTGCCGCGACGCAAATCGGCGAAATGAAACGCATTAAACTGTCGGCAAACTGGATGTCCGCTGCCGGTCATCCCGGTGAGGACGCCGGTTTGTACGAGGCGGTGCGCGCCGTGGGTGAAGAACTTTGCCCGGCGTTGGGTATCACTATTCCAGTGGGCAAAGACTCTATGTCGATGAAAACCCGCTGGCAGCAGGATGGCGAACAGCGCGAAATGACTTCTCCGCTGTCGCTGGTGATTACCGCCTTTGCCCGAATCGAAGACGTGCGTCATACGGTTACGCCGCAGTTGCGTACCGATAAAGGTGACAATGCGTTGTTACTGATCGATTTAGGCGCTGGTCACAATGCTTTGGGGGCTACGGCACTGGCGCAGGTTTATCGTCAGCTCGGTGACAAAACGGCCGATGTGCGCAACGTGGAGCAGCTGGCTGGCTTCTTTAACGCCATGCAGTCACTGGTAGCCGATCAGACCTTGCTGGCTTATCACGACCGCTCTGACGGCGGCCTGTTGGTGACTCTGGCTGAAATGGCCTTTGCCGGTCACTGTGGTGCCGAAGTGGATATTCAGGCTTTGGGTCAGGATGCGCTGGCTGCCTTGTTCAATGAAGAACTGGGGGCGGTGATTCAGATTCGCGCCGAGCACCGCGCGGCCGTTGAACAACTGTTCGCTAAACAGGGGCTGGCAGAGTGCGTGCATTACTTAGGACGCGCGACCGTCGGAGACGATTTCGTGATCCGCAGTGGAAACGACACGGTTTATCGTGAAAAACGCAGCACTCTGCGTCTGTGGTGGGCAGAAACCACCTGGCAGATGCAGCGCCTGCGGGATAACCCAGACTGCGCCGATCAGGAACATCAAGCCAAGCAGAATGAGCAGGACCCTGGCCTGAATGTGAAACTGACCTTTGAACCTCAGGAGGATATTGCTGCGCCTTATATTCTTAAACAGGTTCGTCCGAAAGTGGCCGTTTTGCGTGAGCAGGGCGTTAACTCTCATGTTGAGATGGCGGCAGCTTTCCACCGCGCCGGTTTTGATGCGGTAGACGTGCATATGAGCGATTTGCTGGCTGGTCGCATCGATCTGCGAGGTTTTCAGACCCTGGTAGCCTGTGGCGGTTTCTCTTACGGTGATGTATTGGGTGCTGGCGAAGGCTGGGCCAAGTCTATCCTGTTTAATAACCGCGTACGCGATGAATTTGCCGAGTTCTTCCTGCGTCCGGAAACCCTGGCGCTGGGCGTGTGTAACGGCTGTCAGATGATGTCTAACCTGCGGGAACTGATTCCGGGGGCAGAACATTGGCCACGCTTTGTACGCAACCAGTCTGACCGCTTTGAAGCGCGTTTCAGTCTGGTTGAGGTGGCTGACAGCCCGTCACTGTTTATGCAGGATATGGTTGGTTCTCGTATGCCTATTGCGGTTTCGCATGGTGAAGGGCAGGTTGAAGTGCGCGATCGGCAGCATCTGGCCGCTTTGGAACAGCACAATCTGGTGGCGCTGCGCTTTGTGAATAATAAGGGTGAAGTGACCGAGCAGTATCCGGCTAACCCTAATGGCTCAGTGAACGGTATTACCGCTGTCACCAGCGCCAGTGGCCGTGCCACGGTGATGATGCCGCATCCAGAGCGTGTTTTCCGCACCGTGAGCAATTCGTGGCATCCAAAAGAGTGGGGCGAAGATAGTCCGTGGATGCGTATGTTCCGTAATGCGCGTAAACAGTTAGGCTAACGATCCGTTGGTTTAAATATCTAAGGGGGGCGAAATGCCCCCTTTTGCTTATCGATATCACTTATCGATATTGATTGACGTTTGGTTTGTCTGAATCGGTCCCAATTTCTTATCACACCGTGAAGCTATAGCTTATTTCTTTCATTTCTTTATTATTATCTAAGACTTCAATAATTAACCTATATGTTCCTGGTTGAATATTGTGCATTTTGATTCTTATTGGTATCTTGTCATTATTAATAAAACCATTAATGCTGATTAGCTCTGCGTTATTGCTGTTGACGACATAAATGTAATAGTTCAGTCTGCCATGGGCTTCAAAGTCGAATTTAATTTTATATTCCGCAGCTTCTTGACTGTAATAATAATGTAGGTCTGTTATTTCAAAGTCAGGAATATAACTGATATGAGATAACGGCCTAATCCCTGAAATGGCCGGTAACATAGCCAATTGCCCGGTACTGATGACGGTCGAGCGAATGTCTTGGCGAGTGCGAGTTACATCATTGGCAAAGGCGGTGGCAGATAAAATGATTAAGGTCGAACACAAAAATCCGAGTTTATTTACCGTCATACATCCTCCTGTGTTATCTGCGTCATGGATAACATGAGTGGCACTTTTATTACTGATAGTGATTTTTTTCGGTGAATATTATGAAGCGTTGCGTTCTATTTCAGGTTTTCATAGCTATGAAAATCCCTATGTAATTTTATGTTAATTAAGATTCAGACTGTCTGGTTATAAAGATGTTTGGCTGTGAAGTAGTATAAAATTCATTGTGTTTTCAAAACTGATATTTTTCGTATTGGAAACTAGCCGAAATCTAATTACAGATGTCCACTCATAGTTCGTCCTCTTGTATTCGACACTGCATTAAGACACTGCATTAAATTGTTCATTAATCAGTTAACTCTCTGTTGGCATCGGGTTCTCTGGCTGCGAGGTAGAGCAGCCATTTTTTGCCTCGCCGGATGCGGAGCTTTGTTCCGAGCTAGCGATGGGTTCCTTCGTCGACAGCAACCGCCGACAGCAACTCTTTGCGCGGGCATCTGGCTATGATGCTGACAAATTTTCCTTATCTATGAAATATCATTATTTATAAGTAACGAGATTAGGTTTGATGAATTCCCACATGAGATGAAGATCTCAATTTGTTGAAAAATATATATTTTTATTTTTGTGTCGGTAAATTGCGACAACAGCATAAAGCGGTGTCTCAAATAGGAGACATATAACTTCATGATTTTTAATGTTTTTATTATTGATGCTTTTGGGTGTCGTGAATTAGAGACAGAAGGCTAATAACGCGTTAACTGTTTAACCGTTGTTTTTAAGTTATAATTATGAATTATTTAAATAACTGTTTATTTTCAATGTCTTAGTATTTTTATTTTAAAGTTGGCACGGTAACTGCATTATCTTAATCAGTTGCTCATTCACCTTTTTATGACAGCCCCGCAGTTAAGCGGAATATGCGCTTCATAAGCCATCGAATGACGCCTAAGAATGGTGCCTATCGTCCACCTAAACCGATATTGCCGCGCAAGCGCTTTATCAAGCATCGGACGACACGTTGAGTGAGGCACCGCCTATGTCCTACTGTGATGAAGGGTTCATCAATATTGGACATGTTTGGATGCTATTCGTCTCATCCCCCCGATGATTGCTTCGGCTCATCAAACTGGAGGCGATTTTCAGGGCATCCACATATTCTTGCTAATGGGGGCAATAGTGTTATTGCCCCTGTTAAGCAAATCAGCAATACCTTCAGATTCGTTCAAACATCGATATCGCAATCATTTCTCATTCGATTGAGTGTTGATACAACAGGCTGATCGCATCGATGAATCAAAATTGTGGAAACCAGTTTCCTATTAAAATTAAGCACTTTGCTCATAGCAGGTGCTTTTTTTTTGCTCGAAAATCAGCGGTCGATGATTTGTTGATGAAATAGTGCGGGATTTATGCGGTAACAGACATTGTAATCCTCTGAGAGTCGGTTAGCATCAAAGCAGAATAATAGGTAATGAGATGATTTCGTTGAAAAGATGGCGTTTATTCCCTCGTTCGTTGCGTCAGCTGGTACTGATGGCGTTTCTGTTGGTGCTTTTACCCTTGCTGGTACTGGCTTATCAGGCTTACCAAAGTTTGGATCATTTAAGCGAGCAGGCGGCAGATATCAACCGTACCACGCTGGCGGACGCCCGGCGCAGCGAAGCTATGACCAGCATTGCTCTGGAAATGGAGCGTAGCTATCGCCAGTTTTGCGTATTGGGCGATCCGACACTTGCCAAGCTGTATCAACACCAGCGTAAACAGTATGCCCAAATGCTGGATAGCCATGGTTCGATCTTGCCTGACGCCCACTATTATCAGACTTTACGTGGCTTACTCACTCAGTTGGAAGAAATAAAGTGCCAGAACAGTGGGCCAGATGCGCAATCTTCGGAGCAACTGGAAGGTTTTTCTCGCTCTAACGCCGAAATGGTTCAGGCCACTCGTGACAGTATTTTCTCTCGTGGTCAGCAGTTGCAGCAGGATATTGCTGAACGCGGACAGTTTTTTGGCTGGCAGGCGTTGTTGCTATTTTTGGTCAGCGTGATTCTGGTGGTGCTATTCACCCGCATGATTATCGGCCCGGTGAAGGGAATCGAGCGTATGATTAATCGCCTGGGAGAAGGGCGAGCGCTAGGCAATACAGCGTTGTTTAAAGGGCCGCGTGAGTTGCGTTCACTGGCGCAGCGGATTATCTGGCTCAGTGAGCGTCTGGCGTGGCTGGAATCCCAGCGACACGAGTTTTTACGCCATATTTCTCACGAACTGAAAACGCCGTTAGCCAGTATGCGTGAAGGAACGGAATTACTGGCTGACGAGGTCGCCGGGCCGTTGACGCAAGATCAAAAGGAGGTGGTAGCCATTTTGGATAACAGTAGCCGCCATTTACAGCAACTCATTGAACAATTGCTGGATTATAACCGTAAGCTGGCAGACGGCTCTGGCGAGCATGAAAATGTCGAACTGTTGGAAGTGGTTGAAGGGGTTATTTCTGCCCATAGTTTGCCAGCCAGAGCCAAGCAAATTCGTACCGAGGTCGATCTGCAAGCGGATATCTGCTGGGCTGAACCCACATTATTAATGCGAGTTCTCGATAATCTCTACTCCAATGCGGTGCACTATGGCGAGGAATCCGGTACCATTTGGATCCGCAGCCGTCAGGTGGGAAATCGGGTACAAATTGATGTCGCTAATACTGGCACTCCGATTCCGCTAGCCGAAGAAACCATGATATTTGAGCCTTTTTTCCAGGGAAGCCATCAGCGAAAAGGGGCCGTTAAGGGAAGTGGACTGGGACTGAGCATTGCTCAGGATTGCATCAGACGTATGCAGGGCGAACTGCATCTGGTAGAACAGGATGATGCAGCCGTCTGTTTCCGCATTGAATTGCCATTAACCGCCGAGAATGAATAAATAATGTACAAGTGGTCTGTCAGTCGCTTTTTTAAAAAGACCGAATCTTTGCCGCGCTCCGCCCTGGAGGCTGTCGCAACGCCATCTTATCGTAAGGCCGCTTTTTTGGGGACGCTGTTACTTGCCCCACTACTATTGAGTGGATGTATCGATCGTTCCGCCAACGGACGCTTTTCCCATGCGGTGCAGTTGGTGATTCCCGAAAGCAAAATTGTGGATTACCGCACCGCTCAATGTGACACGCTGTGGGATATCGAAGATAAAGAAGTTCTGGAGAATTCGCTTTATTGGCTGAGAGCGATGGACTGTGCCGAGCGTTTAAGCACCGCGCAGTCCAGAGCCTTGGCCAAATCTATGCAAACCCTATCCTGGTCAACGGCGTTTAAGCAGGGCATTTTGATCGGCAGTGCTGATCCATCAATGGCCGAGCGTCGTCAGATCGTTGAGCGTCTAAATAGCTATAGCCAGACTTTCCCCGGTTCTCTGCGCCCGCTGATTCAGCTATGGCGGGAACAGCAAGTGCTGCGTATTGCTCTTTCCGAAGAACGTGCCCGTTATCAACGTTTACAGGATGAATCGGACAGCCAGATTGATCGCCTGAGGGAAAGTCAGGTGCGTCTGCAATATCATTTACAGGACACCACCCGTAAGCTGGAAAACCTGACCGATATCGAGCGTCAGCTTTCTTCACGTAAACAACTGCAAAATGAAATTTCTGAGCCTGAGGCAGAAATCAAAGCCGCCGCTGGGTCCAATCCAGAGCCGGCCAAAGCGGCTGAAATGAAAGAAGAGAAAGCGGCAGAGAAAAAGTCGGTAGAGGCAAGATCGATAGAAACAAAATCGATAGAAACCAAGCCGGTGGAAACCAAGCCAACAGAAACCAAACCTGCGGCAGAAAAATCGGCCAAGCCAGTGGAACCCGCAGCTCAGCCGACCACTCCGGTAACAGCGCCGGAGGCCAAACCGGCAGAAACCTACTCGCCTCCGGCCACCCAGCCGTCACCCGCTTCCAAAAAGGAGTCCGAGCCACATGACACCACGCAAACCGGCCAATCTACTGCTGGTTGACGATGATCCCAGCCTGCTCAAGCTGCTGGGAATGCGTCTGACAAGTGAAGGTTTCCATGTCACCACGGCTGAAAGCGGTCAGGAAGCCCTGCGCTTATTGATGCGCGAGAAAATCGACTTGGTGATCAGCGATTTACGCATGGATGAAATGGATGGTATGGCATTATTTGCCGAAATCCAAAAATATCAGCCGGGTATGCCGGTGATTATTCTGACCGCGCACGGTTCTATTCCTGACGCCGTTGCCGCCACTCAGCAGGGCGTATTCAGCTTCCTGACCAAGCCAGTCGATCGCGACGCACTGTATAAAGCTATTGATGCCGCGCTCGAACTTTCCATTCCTGCCGGTGATGATAGCTGGCGAGAAGCCATAGTGACCCGTAGTCCGCTGATGCTGCGTTTATTGGAGCAGGCTAAAATGGTGGCCCAATCTGACGTTAGCGTGTTGATTAATGGGCAAAGCGGTACCGGTAAGGAAGTGTTGGCGCAGGCAATCCACGGCGCCAGTCCGCGCGCTAAAAAAGCCTTTATTGCCATAAACTGCGGTGCTTTACCGGAGCAATTATTGGAGTCTGAACTCTTTGGTCATGCTAAAGGGGCATTTACCGGCGCGGTAAGTAGCCGGGAAGGCCTATTTCAGGCTGCGGAAGGTGGGACGCTGTTCCTCGACGAAATCGGCGATATGCCCTTATCATTGCAGGTAAAACTGCTGCGAGTGCTGCAAGAGCGCAAGGTTCGTCCTTTGGGCAGCAACCGAGATTTGGATATCAACGTGCGGATTATCTCGGCAACTCACCGTGATTTGCCGAAAGCGATGGCAAAAAATGAATTCCGTGAAGATCTTTACTACCGTTTAAACGTCGTGAACCTGAAAATTCCGGCGCTGAATGAGCGAGCGGAAGATATTCCGCTACTGGCTAATCATCTGCTACGTGAATCCGCCAAACGGCATAAACCTTTTGTGCGCAGTTTCTCCACCGATGCGATGAAACGACTGATGACCGCCAGCTGGCCGGGCAACGTGCGTCAATTGGTTAACGTCATAGAGCAGTGTGTTGCTTTGACCTCGGCGCCGGTTATCAGCGAAGCGTTGGTCGAGCAGGCGCTGGAAGGGGAAAACACCGCTTTACCGACTTTTGTTGAAGCGCGTAACCAGTTTGAGCTGAACTATTTGCGTAAACTGCTGCAAATTACCAAGGGTAACGTTACCCAGGCGGCGCGAATGGCAGGCCGTAACCGCACTGAATTCTATAAATTGTTGTCGCGCCATGAATTGGACGCCAACGATTTCAAAGAATAGTGCTTTCTTTCCTCGGAACCCGATTGGAAAAGGCGTTCGGCGGGTTCTAAACAAATGACCGGGAATGATTTACACTTCGGTCTTTGTTGTGGCATAGCAGAATTGAAACCAATATGAACAGAACACTTTCCATTGCGTTAGCCCAGCTTAATCTGCTGGTTGGCGATATTGAAGGCAACACCGAGCGTATGTTGCAAACCTTACATGAGCAGCAAAAGGCCGGTGCCGATCTGGTCATGTTTTCCGAACTGGCACTGTCGGGCTATCCACCGGAAGATTTACTGTATCGGGATGATTTCTACCTGCGCTGTGAGGCACAGTTAGACCGTTTACAGGCCGCAGCGCAAAAGACGGCGGTTCTGGTAGGGCATCCGTGGCGTGAAGGGAATAAGCTGTACAACGCCCTGTCACTGTTCTCCGAAGGTAAATTGCTTGGTCGCTACTTCAAACAACAGTTGCCTAACTACGGCGTGTTTGATGAAAAACGTTATTTCACTCCTGGCAATGAAAGCTGCGTGGTTGAGCTGAAAGGCTATCGTTTAGGGCTATTAATCTGTGAAGATCTGTGGTTCAACCAGCCGGTAGACGCTGCGAAAGCTGCAGGTGCAGAGCTGCTGCTGTCGATTAACGCCTCGCCGTATAACCGTGAAAAACCTTATATTCGCAAAACGCTGATGGCTTCCCATTGCCAGCGTACCGATTTGCCGCTGATTTATTTGAATCAGGTGGGCGGTCAGGATGAGCTGATTTTCGACGGTTGTTCAAAAGTGTTTGATTCTAAAGGTAATATGACGCATCGTCTGGCCGCCTTTGCGGAGCAAACGACGCTATGCCGCTTCCAGGATTTGGTCGTCGAGCCCATGGCGGCACCGGCGGCGGGGTTGTCTCCGCTGGCTGAAGTGTATGAAGCTCTGGTGCTGGCAGTGCGTGATTATGTGACCAAGAACGGCTTTAAAGGCGCGGTACTCGGCCTTTCTGGCGGTATAGATTCGGCGCTTACGCTAGCGATTGCCGTAGATGCGCTGGGTAAAGAGAAGGTTCAGGCGTTAATGATGCCGTTCCGCTATACCGCAGACATCAGTATTGCCGATGCGAAGGAAGAGGCTGAAATCCTGGGTATCGAATTCGATATTCTATCTATCGAACCGATGTTTGATGCTTTTATGGGACAACTGGCGCCGATGTTTGCCGGTACTGAAAAAGACACCACCGAAGAAAATTTACAGGCGCGCTGCCGTGGCGTGGTGCTGATGGCATTATCAAATAAACGCCGCAGCATTGTGCTGACTACTGGTAATAAAAGCGAAATGGCTGTCGGTTATGCCACGCTGTACGGTGATATGGCGGGTGGCTTTGACGTGCTGAAAGACGTACCTAAAACGCTGGTATTTAAGCTGTGCGAATATCGCAATACCGTTTCTTACGTGATCCCGCAGCGGGTTATCGATCGTCCGCCGTCCGCCGAACTGGCGCCGGATCAGTTAGATCAGGACAGCCTGCCGCCTTACGACATTCTCGATGCGATTCTGGAAGGCTACGTTGAACATGATAAGTCGGTAGCCGATTTGGTGGCTGAAGGCTTTGACGAGGCTATTGTGCGCAAGGTCATTCGTCTGGTAGATATTAACGAATATAAACGGCGTCAGTCGGCTGTTGGGCCGCGCATTACCGCTCGTAGTTTCGGCAAGGATAGACGCTATCCGATCACATCCGGCTTTGGCCGCAAAAATTGGTAAAACAGGAATTCGCCATCATGAAGAAAATTGACGCGATTATTAAACCGTTCAAACTGGATGACGTCCGCGAAGCTTTAGCTGAAGTGGGCATTACCGGGATGACGGTTACCGAAGTGAAAGGCTTCGGTCGCCAGAAAGGCCATACCGAGCTGTACCGCGGGGCTGAGTATATGGTGGATTTTTTACCTAAGGTTAAAATCGAAATTGTCGTTGCGGATGATATCGTGGATACCTGCGTAGAAGCCATTATGCAAACGGCTCAAACCGGCAAGATCGGCGACGGTAAGATTTTTGTGTTTGATGTCGCGCGCGTGGTACGTATTCGTACCGGTGAGCAGGATGAAGAAGCTATCTAACTGATACTAAATCGAAAACATTAAAATCAGGTCGTATCATCGAAAAGAACCCCATTTATGGGGTTCTTTTTTTACCACTAATTGAATGCTAATCGACGTTGCGAGTAGCTTGCTGACGATTGTCTGGCATTTATCCGCTGTGCACTGAGTTTTCCATCAGACCGGAACGACGAACAATCCAAGCCAATAGAACAGGTTAAGCAAGATACCCGCCAGAATCACTGCAACGACAGGCGCTGCAATTTTCATTACCGGGCGGCCAATAGCTTCATTCAGGAAGTACAACGCTGTGGTAATAGTGAAACCGGTATAGCCAGCCATTTTGATAGAAGCAAAAATAGCGCCGATCAGTAACGCATATTCCATCAACAGATTCATAGCGTTACGGATATTATCCGAAGCGTTACGCACTGAGGGGAAGCGGCCAAGCCATTTACCTATAGTGCGCAGTAACAGCACTTCTAGCGAGATCACGACTGCACCTACCAACGCCGCCAACAGCGGGTTCGGAATCAGGTAACCGACTACAAAGACGAAGGTGAAACCGGCTACCGCATACACGCCGGTCGCGAGCGCAGTGGTGGCAATCAGTGGCACAAAGCCCAAGCCACGCATAAATTCGGCCAATGAAGCCTGATGAACCAGTGACAGTGACTCTTCCGGCGTAATCCCCGGCGCATAGGCTTTCGCCAGCGTATAAATCGACACTTCGCTGCCGGCAAACAGTTTCATACTGGCGACGGCGGAAATCAGCCCACCGACGATGGCCAATAGCGGCAGGTTCTTGATTATCCTCTGGGTTCGCTCCTCAAATACGGAATGTCCTCCACCACCGCCGAGGTGGGTTTTGGCGCGAAGATCCTGAGCAATAGCTATGCCGATGAGCAATACCATGCCGACGAAGATTTCGATGGATTCAGGGAACAAGCCGGTGAAACGAGTGATAACCAAGCGGGTCATCAGCACGATAATTGCTGAAATTACAGCAGTTTTCCAGCCAAACTGGTAGAAAATAGCGACCAGTGGGAACAGCGCAAAAGCAGAAATAACTGGGCTGCTCAGTTCACCCAACGAACCGATAAAGTTGACTGGCAGAGAGGTTAACGCTGTGTTGACCGCAGGCAGTGAAGTCAGCGCCAGAATGCCCCAGGCGGCACCCAGAGCAAATGCCAGATAGCTGTTGATCGCCAGCACGCCGATGATGTCAGTCGGCAGGAACAGTAACCAGGAGTTCAGTAAACCGGTGGAGAGTGTAAAGGAAATCCCAACCGAAGCGATAAAGCCGACGCTGAGGCCGAAAGCGATACTGCCCGCTTCTCTGCGGCTCATATTACCTTCTACCAACTGCGGTAAAATCGGACGGATACCGTCATGAAATACCGCGACGGAGCGGTGAGAAAGCAGGGCGGTCATCCCGGTTAGCAAAGCAACCACGATGATATGAATGTAATCCACGGTTATCCCCTTAGCGCAGCTGAGTGATCAGCAGCGGAATGGCGTGTTCAATATGCTCCACGGATAAACCAAAGGCGACTTTGCCTTCAGCAATGAATTTCTCGATCTGTTCCGGTTTGGCTTTGATACCCGGTTTGGCAATGGTCGCGCTTTTGTTATAACCAATAATGGCTATTGCCATGGATAATGCTGCACCGGCACCGGTATTACATGCGCCAATATAATAATCCAGCTGCCCATCTTTCACTTTTACCGCTGCATCCATATCGGTCAGAATAAAAGTTTCAAAGCTGGCGGGCGCAGTTTTATCGATCAGTTCTCGTATCAGCTCACGTTGTAACCCGACGATGCCGATCTTTTTCATAGTCACTGTCCTTGCGTAGAGAAGAATTTGTTTGGATTATGGCGCAGCATCATTTCCACCTGCTGGTGTGAAATACCTGCGGCCAAAAGCATTGGAATAAATGAATCAACCAGATAACTGAAACCTGTGCCACCGTTGGCTTTTAAATGAGAACGGCGGGTAATATCCATCGAAAGCATGACTTTATCCAGGACGCCGCGCTCAGCCAGATAAACCAGCATGGCGATGCGTCGTTCATCCGGGAAATAGCTGTTTTTACCAATGGTATCGAACTGGACGTACACACCCTTATCGATCATCTGCAAAATCAAATCCGGCTGTTCTTTTAAATCGCAGTGGCCGATAACCACCCGATCCAGCGGTACGCCATATTGCTCCAGCAGCGCGATTTGCTGCATTCCCATAGTGCTAAAGCTGGTATGGGTCGAAATAGCCAAACCGGTGGCATGGTGCGCCAGTGCGGCGGCGTGAAACACTTTTGCCTCGTTGTCCGTGACACAGTTTTCACTGGTACCAATCTCGGCGATAACGCCGGCTTTCAGGTCGGTGCCATCAATGCCCACTTCGATTTCATCGATCATGGACTGCGCCAATTGTTGCGCCGAGCTGTCACGCACCAATTGAGGATAGAAATGATCGGTGTAGTAACCCGTTGAAGCGATGATGTTTATGCCACTATCTCGCATCAGATTCAATAAGAACTGCGGGTTACGCCCCATGTATTTATTGGTGACCTCAACAATATTGCTAACGCCTTTGCTCACCAGCTCGCGCATTTCCTGACATATCGGCTCGTATTGATCCAAACGACAGTCGATGTTGTCTTTAAAACCAGATAAATCAATATGCAGATGTTCGTGAGCGTAGGTATAGCCATTGGGGTTAATCATTGGGAAAGGCTCCGGGAAACCGATGGACGCAGTTGAGTGAGAAAAGATTGGCCATTTTGCGGCATAGGCGCCGAGAAAAACGCGCAGGCGGTCGCACCTACGTCGGATAAAGTAAGCCGAGTGCCCAGATCGACGGCGGAAAGACCGAGCTGATAAACCAGCAGTGGCACTTGTTCTCGGGTGTGTTTGCCGTGGCCGATGGTTGGGTCGTTACCGTGGTCGGCAATGACAACCAGGACGTCATCGGGTTGCATTGCGGCGATTATCTGATTGAGCGCACTGTCTACCAGTTGCAGCCGGTCGGCGTAACGCAGGGTGTCTTGTTGATGACCAGCCAGATCGGTTTCCTGAATGTTGGTACAGATAAAACTGTCTCCGGGTTTGAGCAATTCGTCGCGCATAATATCAAGAATGGTCTGAGAATCGACAATCCCCGCGTAATTGATTCCATTAGAATTACTTACTATATCGGCAACCTTACCGATCAGTACAGTAGGAATATGTCGCTGCCATAACATGGCTGGAGCCTGCACCTGTTCATCGACACCATAACCCAAATGCGCGACGCGAAAATTGTGTCGATAGACACCGGAATTTGGCGCATTGATACCAATATATTTCCCTTCACGACTTTCCGCCGCCCGCAGCAGATCGGCGGTATCCGGCAAATCGCCGCCAAAAGCGATAACGCGCCCGACTTTAACGGTTTCACGAACCAATTGACCGATGGCTAGCACCTGCTCGAAGGATAATCGATTGAAATCAGCGCTGATGTTATACACCTGGCCTAAATCGGCTTCCAGATTATCGCCGATCGCCGCACCCTGATTCACCCATAAATAGCTCAGATTGTTTAAGGTTATGCGTTCGACCTGATAGCCGTTGCCGGTAAGCTGGGATGCGACGTCATCAATTACGGCGGAGAAGGGCATAGAAAGCGGTGGCAGAGGTAAAGTGCCCATAATTTCCTGATGGCCAATAAAGGTATCGCCACCTTCATGTTGCAATAATATTCGACCAAAGGCGGCGGCGGGATTGGGCTGCATTAAATTCGGAGCGTAGCCTAATGAGTTGATCAGACCGAGTTTTTCCAGCGTGGGTAAATATAATTCGGGAAGGGTTTCAAGAATGTGCCCGCAGGTATTGGCACCGATATCCTGCGGCCGGACGAGCGGGACATCCGGCATTTCTCCAATACCAAAACTATCAATGACCAATACCATGAATTTACTCATGGCAATCTCCTTAGTTCAGGCTATTCCCCTGACTGTCATAGCGGCCGATTAATTTCGGTTCTCCGCGTTGGATCCCCTCGACCAATGCGACGTCGCTGCGTGTGACAAATATTTGGGTGCGGAAACTCATTACCAGCGGGCTGCCGATCGGGAATTTATCGCTCAAACGCAGGCAATAATCGATGCTGCTGTCATCCACTGGCAATACCTTACTGCTGTGGTAAGCCTGGTTGTGCCATATCAGTGCATTGCTTAGGTGGCCACGACGATAGTAACCGCCGCCGAAGAAGTAGCTGGTATCTCCGACATGATGAGAGATTTCGGATAGATACAGCAGCGAGACTTTTTCCGGCTGAGAGCCGTTTTGGTTGGCTGGAATAGTACCGGTTAGCGCATGGCCCGGTTCGGTATGGGTAACGCCTAACTGAGCCAGTTCGGGCATAACCTGAATGCAGGCGGCAGAAGGCGCGTTGACTTGTTCAACATTAACGCCCTGTTTTTCCAGAATCTCTTTAGCCGCCAGCAGAGTAAACATATTGGTGGTTGGCAGGGTTCGCTGTTCCTGAGGATTAAACAGCATGCAAGGGAAATGGGTCACGCCAACCAGTCTTACCGCAGGCATATTAGCAATAGCCTGAATGACTTCCGGCAGTTGATTGAGTTCAAAGCCGCCTTCCTGACCGGCATAGAGCAGATCGCCTGCCTGGTTGACTTTCAACATGATTGGCTGAGTTTTGCCTTGCTTTCGAG
Organism: Yersinia sp. IP36721; assembly: GCF_003634395.1. Taxonomy (NCBI): domain Bacteria; kingdom Pseudomonadati; phylum Pseudomonadota; class Gammaproteobacteria; order Enterobacterales; family Yersiniaceae; genus Yersinia; species Yersinia sp. IP36721. Next base: position 27,504 of record NZ_QCZL01000018.1, on the reverse strand, counting down.
CTGCGTCAGAAATTTGCTGCGCTTTCTCCAGCGAGAAAATGGTGATGACTTCAGGTTGCTGGCTGACAATTTCGTCCACCATACCCGACGGCGGCTGGACCAAATGCCCGACGTGAGCCACCGGGATTCCGTGCTGATAGAGCTGCCTGACCTCTTTAAAATCCACTGCCACCACGCCCTGATAGCCGCATGCCAACAGGCGTTTGCAGAGTTCGGGATTACGTCCGAATTGCTTACTCATCAGGTATAGCTTGATATTGCAACGTCTGGCTTCGTCTAGCAGGCTCCGTGCATTGGATAGCGTTTGATCTACATCGATAACGTAAGTATCCGGGCCTATTTTACCCTGTTGCCACAGCATAATGGCTGTATCAATCAGGGTTGGGTTCTGTTTTCTTAAGGCATTCAAAAACATGCTGTTTCCTAGACACTTTCAGGCGTCATTTTATTAATTTAAATTATTATTTTTTTGAATATTTATTATGTAATGAATCAGCGTTGGTGTGTTCTTCAGTGTAGCTGCTTATCTCAAAGGTGGTAGATTACTGGCAAGGTAAAGGCTGTACAAATTAGACAGCAAGTAACCCTGCTCATTATCATCAGGCTTAATATCAAAGTAGGCTAGCAAATCTTGATTAATGTCTCGAATATATTGAATATCTTCGCTTTGGATTAATTCGGACAACAAATCCGCATCCATTCCCTTAATCAGTTCGCCACGGCGGGTTCGCATCAGGGCGTTAGCCATATGCGTCACCGCCATTTCCCCCTGAACGTTATCAATAGATATCTGCCAGAAATTAGCTAATCTATTGATAACTTTGTTCATTCCGAGGAAAACCTCTTCATCAATTACCCCAGCCTGATATAAAATACTGAGGCGCGGATCCATAATATCTCCGGACTATTAATTAATAACGTGGGTCAACTTTACCGAGTTGGACATCACTTTGGTGCTGTAATAATTGCTCTGAATTAATGCCATTCTCCAATAATAGTTTTATTGGGTGATTATCTGGTCTAATCAATATCACGGCCTGAGAGGCTTGAATATAGCGTTCGTCCCCACGTAGCTTGGTTGCCTGCAAATTATCATGGGAAACATCGTCAGTCAGGTTCCAGATCGCAGCGTCAATTTCGCCGCGGCTAATTTGCGCGACGCAGTCACTGTAAGGCACATCGACACGTTCTATATTTTGATTGGCAAACTTAATTTCCGTTAACAGACATTGGTCCGGAGAGCGCGGATCCAGCCCGACGCGGCGAATATCATGTTCTTCGCCTCGACGGCAAATCAGCTGGTGGCCGTCAACGTAGGAACCCGTGCCTAAATTGAGCGCAACGGTAACCTTACCCTGATCAACATAATTCTGTGCCGCCAAACGCGAAACTACCGCCATATCGTAGATGCCGTCGATCAAACACTCGACTCGCACTTCTGCACCACGCATATGGGCAAAATACAGCGGCAAAATGGTAAATTGTTCCTTTAATCCGCTGGCTAGCCCTTCGTACAGCTTGGTATAGGGCAGCGGCATTGCGCAGACCATATTACCCAAATCTGCCTGTTGTAGCAGGCATGACATATTGAGATCCATAAGCTGCGTTCCGTTGCGGCCACGGCGCTCTACGACAATAGCGCCTTCTTGTTCCAATACCTTCAAGGCGTGTTGTACCACGCCTACGGAAATCGCGAAATTATCCGATAACTCGTCGATGGTTTTCAGTCGATTTCCTGGGCGTTCGCCAATTAAATAGCGCGCCATGGATACCAGAGCCAACCCTTCTTTTTTTATGAATTTTCTACTCATGCTGGGTGTATTTAGCCTTATGTTATCTAGGTGCAGATAGTGACTTTAATACTATTGATTACAATGATATTAATTTTCAATTATATGAATATTTAAACATTCATATAAATAATAGATGTTTGCAACGATAAAAGCGAGCGGGGGCGTTATTGATCACAATATAAGAGCAATAATTATCTTAGGAAAGTACAGATTCAATACAATAAAAAACCGGCCAACAATACAGACTGACCGGGAAAGAAACGCAGAAAAACTTATCAATTAAATAACTTTGTGAGGTCCGAAGCATTCATAGTGAATATGTTCTGCCGGGACACCCATTTCCAGTAATTGTTTACCAACAAACTGCATGAAGACCAGAGGGCCGCAGAAGTAGTAATGCATATCGGGATGAATAATTAATGACTGCAACTCAGCCAGATTCATAAAGCCTTTACTATGGTAATGCTGGCCAGGGATATCCTGCTCTTCCGGCTGGCGATACCAAACGTGGCGATTCAGATTCGGCATATTTTTCGCTATTTCAGCGACTTCATCGGCAAAGGCATGAACCCGGCCATTTTCCGCCGCATGGAACCAGTGCACTTCGGCGCTATGTTGTTGAGCGTACAGCGTATGCAACATGCTCAACATTGGCGTTTGGCCCACGCCGGCAGAAATCAGCGCTACCGGGGTTTCCGGTGAAATATCAAGGAAGAAATCGCCGCGCGGTGGCGCAATGCGCACGATGTCGCCTTCCTGCGCGATGTTATGTAAGTAGTTGGATACCGTCCCTTTTTCTTCGCGTTTTACCGCAATACGGTAGGATTTACCGTTAGGCGCAGCGGTCAGGGAATATTGGCGAATTTGACGGTTTTCTAACCGGCTATCTTCGATATAAATACCCAAATATTGACCTGGTTTGAAATTCACTACGCTGCCGCCGTCCTCCGGCACCAGCAAGAAGCTGCAGATAACGTCGCTTTGCATTTCTTTTTTCGCAATGCGGAAACGACGCAGGGTTCTCCAGCCGCCGGTATTTTCTTCCACTTCACGATAAATTTGCTCTTCGCGTTGAATAAACACGTCTGCCAGCACACCGTAAGCTTTGGCCCAAGCATCCAACACTTCCTGACCCGGGCTGAATAATTCATCCAGCGTCGCAATTAAATGTTTGCCTACGATTTGATAATCAGACGGCTGAATATTCAAGCTGGTGTGTTTTTGAGCAATACGTTCAACCGCAGGCAGCATAGCCGAAAGATTTTCAATGTTGGCCGCGTAGGCGCAGATAGCATTAAACAAAGCTTCGCGCTGATCGCCGCTGAACTGATTGCTCATATTAAAGGTATCTTTCAGCTCAGGGTTATGAGCAAACATACGATCGTAAAAATGCGCAGTGAGCTTCGAACCGGTTTCAACCAGCAAAGGAATGGTTGATTTTACGGTGGCGATGGTTTGGCTATCCAGCATGGTGAGGCTCCTATAATTTTTCGAATAATAATGTGCAAATTAATACATGTATTTTAAATGCATCTTATAAAAAACAACACGGCTTGTAAATACACATTCATTAATGAGGGCGATTATCGTTACGCGCCAGTTCACACTTATGAAAAAACCGCATACTCAACATGAGGATAAATCCGTTGATTTGTGTGAACTCTGAGCAGTGCAAAGCCTCATGTGGCTTGAAGCCAATCGTTTGCGTAAAAACCTCTGTCAAGACCTATCTTAACGAGGTGAAAACAGTTTACACTGTGGGCCAGAACCCAAACGGGTGGTCCACTAGGTGTATTTAGTTAGCTGAGTCAGGAGAGCCGGATGTTAAAGCGTGAAATGAACATTGCCGATTATGATGCAGATCTATGGCGTGCAATGGAGCAAGAAGTGGTGCGCCAGGAAGAGCACATCGAGCTGATTGCGTCTGAGAACTATACCAGCCCGCGTGTTATGCAGGCGCAGGGTTCCCAGTTGACGAACAAATATGCTGAAGGTTATCCGGGCAAGCGTTACTACGGTGGCTGTGAGTATGTCGATGTGGTTGAGCAACTGGCTATCGACCGCGCGAAAGAGCTGTTTGGCGCAGATTATGCCAACGTTCAGCCGCACTCAGGCTCACAGGCTAACGTTGCGGTTTATTCCGCGCTGCTGAAGCCCGGCGATACCGTATTGGGTATGAATCTGGCCCATGGCGGCCACCTGACTCACGGCTCTCCGGTAAACTTCTCCGGTAAACTGTACAACATCGTTCCTTACGGCATCGATGAATCTGGCAAGATCGACTATGACGACATGGCGCGTCAGGCTGAACTGCATAAACCAAAAATGATCATCGGCGGCTTCTCTGCCTATTCCGGTATCGTTGATTGGGCAAAAATGCGTGAAATCGCTGATAGCATCGGCGCGTGGCTGTTTGTAGATATGGCTCACGTGGCAGGTCTGGTTGCTGCGGGCGTTTACCCTAACCCGGTTCCTCACGCGCACATCGTCACCACGACCACTCACAAAACTCTGGCTGGCCCACGCGGCGGTCTGATTTTGGCGAAAGGCGGCGACGAAGAACTGTATAAGAAACTGAATTCTTCCGTATTCCCTGCAAATCAGGGTGGCCCGTTGATGCACGTTATCGCCGGTAAAGCCGTAGCGCTGAAAGAAGCAATGGAGCCTGAATTCAAGGTTTACCAGCAGCAGGTTGCCAAAAACGCGAAAGCGATGGTTTCTGTCTTCCTGGATCGCGGCTACAAAGTGGTTTCTGGCGGTACTGAAAACCACCTTTTCCTGCTGGATTTGGTGGACAAAGATATCACCGGTAAAGATGCGGATGCCGCTTTGGGTCGTGCCAATATCACCGTGAACAAAAACAGCGTGCCTAACGATCCTAAGAGCCCGTTTGTGACTTCCGGCGTGCGTATTGGTTCCCCGGCTATCACGCGTCGCGGTTTCAAAGAAGCGGAATCCATCGAGCTGGCTGGCTGGATGTGTGATGTGTTGGATAACATCAACGACGAAGCGACTATCGAACGTACTAAACAGAAAGTTCTGGAAATTTGCGCCCGTTTCCCGGTTTATGCATAATTTCTGCGAGTTTATATAGTTGTTATCAAACCCGCTTCGGCGGGTTTTTTTTCATCAAATATCCGGTAATGAATAAAGCGGAAACGCCAGATAAAAGAGAATTTCTTCACTCGTGATGTGAGGTAGCTTGCAAACTATTTGTTTGGATGATTACCCGGTTGCTAGCGAAGAAGGGCTCTGTCACAGTATCTGGCTGACTCCGGAGGAATTATGGTATTGCAATCAACGCGCTGGCTGGCGCTCAGTTATTTCACCTACTTCTTTTCTTACGGTATTTTCCTGCCTTTTTGGAGTGTGTGGTTACAAGGCGAAGGTATTCCGCCGGAAACCATCGGTATCTTGTTAGGCGCTGGTCTGGTTTCTCGTTTCCTCGGCAGTTTAATTATTGCCCCTAGCGTGAAAAACCCCTCCCATCTGGTTACTGCACTAAGAATTCTGGCTTTGCTGACGCTGGCATTTGCCATCGGTTTTTGGTTTGGCAGTGGCTGGGCGTGGCTGATGATAGTCATTGCCGGTTTTAACCTGTTTTTCGGCCCGCTGGTGCCTTTGACCGATGCGCTGGCTGCGACCTGGCAAAAACAGATCTCAATGGATTATGGCAAGGTGCGTCTGTGGGGATCGCTGGCGTTTGTCATTGGTTCAGCGTTGACCGGCAAACTGGTATCTGTTTGGGGACATAACGCGATTCTTTACAGCCTGACCGTCGCGGTAGCGGCGATGCTGCTGGGCGTCTTATTACGCCCAAATGTGATGCCTAAAGGCGAGATTCGTAGCAATGTATTACCGGCGACCAAGTGGAAAATTTTACTGTCTGAAGGGCCGGTCTGGCGATTTTTGCTGTGCGTGACACTGCTGCAAGGCGCTCATGCGGGTTACTACAGCTTTAGCGCAATTTACTGGAAAGAAGCCGGTTATTCGGCGGCGACTATCGGTTATCTGTGGTCGCTGGGCGTGGTGGCCGAGATTTTGGTCTTCGCTTTCAGTAATGTGCTATTCCGCCGCTGGACGGCGCGCGGCCTGCTGCTGCTTTCCGCTATCAGCGGGATAATTCGCTGGAGTCTGATGGCATCGACTACCGAGCTGCACTGGCTGTTGCTGATTCAGATTTTGCATTGCGGCTCCTTTACCGTTTGCCACCTGGCAGCAATGCGCTTTATCGCCGCTCGCCGTGGCGCGGATGTTATTCGTCTGCAATCCGTTTACTCTGGCTTGGCGATGGGAGGAGGGATTGCGGTGATGACGGTGATTTCCGGCTTCCTGTTCGAACATATTCAGGGCGGTGTATTCTGGGTGATGGCGCTGGTGGCTGTACCGGCTCTATTTATTCGGCCAGCAGTGGTAGCGAATCCAGAAGACCTGGCGGATTAAGGCGTTTCCAGCCAACGACGAATAGCGATCTGATCTGCTTTTGTTAACGGTAAAAGCACCTGAATTAACGGCGGCGTTGACTCGGGTGTTTCTCGTTTATAGGGAGAAATCACTAGATTGGCACCGGGCGGTGCGCCAGATTTTAGGTATTCAGAATAAGATAAGTATTTGATGTAGAGTGGTAGTAGCGTTAGCTCACGCAGTTGCTGTTCTACTCGGTGCTCCAACTCCGGGTTCCCGTTGGTCAGTAGTAAAATCTGTTTTTCTTGTAACGCATTGCCCTGCATCAGCCATGCACCAAAGCTAATGGCAATCAGCCCTAGCTCATCGGCCGAAAATTCAATCTGGTATTCCCGTTCAAAATCGATTAAAGCTTCGCGAGTCGTCCGTAACAAGCGGGGATATTTGCTGCTGATTTCATCCAGTAAAATATTATCCACACCAATATGAAAGCGGCAGCGCTCGATTGCCGGAGCCAAATGAGCAAATAGCTGGCTGATTAACTCATCGTCACTGCTGAATTCCATTCCGGAAATCTGTTGAAAACGTCCAATCAATCGATGAATGGAATCCATCAGGCGAACATCTTCCGGAGAATGGTTGCTGCTGTAGCTATGCGCTTTAATCATGGTCAACGTCAGGATAAACACATCCCTTTCGCTGCTGGCTAAGGGGCGGGAAAGCTGATTATTCAGTGTGCAAAACAGGCTCTCGGCGGCGGTCAGTTCTACCTTTTGGCTCAACCACGTCACCTGCTGCTGCTCTAACTGCGGGTAGTTTTGTTGCTGATTTTCCCAAACCGCGTAGGCCAGATAAATCTGCAAAAAATAGCGGTCACGTTCGTCCAGCGGGCGAGGTAGAAGCTGTTCACATTGTTCCACGATATCTTGTAGCGGCGGTAATACGGCATTTTCACTTTGCCATTGCAGCGCCTGATGTAACGCTGGCACAAAGTTTTTATCGATAAACTCGGGACAATAGCGTAGCCCTCGGCGTAGCCAATGAATCAGACACAGCCGTTTATTTAGTAACGTTCCTTGTAGTTGGCAGTCCTCAGCCGGATTGGTACGAATATCCAGGTGATAGAAACGCTGGATTTCGTTCGCCACCTCAGCTATATCTTGCCGGGTGGTCGGAAGCCCGACGCCATTTAATTGACTGATAGTCTCCAGTTTTACCGGCAATGTCGGAGTAAACAGCAGCAATAACGCATGACAACGGCGCTGTTGACCGGAGAGCTCAGGCACTGGTGTAGTGTCTAGGCTCATAAAACCTTCCGAAGTAAGTTTGATTGGTATTATCACGCTAAGCATAGCAAAAGTGGGAAAACCAGCGCGCTCGCCGCAATAGCTTTTACATCGGGTTACAACTTACATCACAATAATTGCTGTAAATCCAAGGGTTGATAGATGTTCAATGTGTTATGTTATAACAATTATGCGTCGTACAAATATATTTGGGGACTATTTATTGGCGTGGCAGTTTTACTGTATAGCCCCTCAGGGCTAGCGCATCCGCACAGTTTTATCGAGATGGAAACCACTTTTGTGGTGGATGACCAGAAACTGACCGGTATGAAAATGGTCTGGACGATGGATGAAATTACCTCCGCCGATCTACTTTATGACGCAGAAAATGCCAAAAGTGACTCGGAAATCTGGAAGAAACTGGCGGCGGAAGTCATGGCTAACGTCTTGGGGCAGCACTATTTCACCGATATTTACCGCGATGGAAAGCCGGTGAAATACCTGAATTTACCGACGGAATACCATTTGTCCCGCAAAGGACATCGGGCGGTATTGGCATTCGTGATGCCTTTAGCCGATCCGCAGCCGATGGTCGGTAAGCCTTTTATAATTTCGACTTACGATCCAACGTATTTTGTCGACATGACTTACCCGGATCAGGCCGCAATTCATTTACCAGATGAATGGACTAAGCGTTGTCAGGCCACTTTATTTACCCCAAATCCGGACGCATCGTTACAGGCCTACGCCTTGTCGCTAGATAAGGAAGACTCCCCTGGGGAAGATATGGCTTTAGGAAAACAATTTGCCCAACGGATAACTCTACAATGTCAGTAAGTTTTACCCCGGCAACCCGCCGTCAGAAACACTGGTTCGTTCATCTTTGGCCTTTGGCATTGTTCCTGTTGTGTTTGGCGCTGGCGGCGCAATTGGCTTGGTCGTACTGGCCTGAGTTGCTGTTTAAAAGCGTGGTATGGCAAAAAACCATGCACCAGCAAATGGCGCAGCTACTGCAACAGGTAAAAGCAAATCCGCATCAAACGGGATTGGGGCTGATGTTTTTCAGCCTGATTTATGGTGTGTTGCATGCGGTTGGCCCCGGTCACGGAAAAGTGGTGATTGTCACTTATCTGGCTACGCATCCCGCGCGGCTGAAAAGTAGCCTGAAACTGACTTTTCTAGCCTCGCTATTACAGGGCGGAGTGGCAATAGCTTTGGTCTCGCTGATATTAGGCGTGTTCCAATTATCCTCCCGTTATTTGCATCAAAGCAGCTACTGGATGGAAAAGGGCAGCTTTTTACTAGTTATCCTGTTGGGATTGTTACTGTGTTTCCGCGCATTAAAGCGGCTTTATCACCAAATCACTCTACTCAAGCCGAAGAAAATCACTATCCAGCGTCTGCAACCTTTACCGGCCGATCATGTACATAGTGAAAACTGCGGCTGCGGGCATCGTCATCTTCCCAGCGATGAGGAATTGCAGGCGGGTAACGATTGGCGAACCCGTTTGGCGGTGATACTGGCGATGGGAATGCGACCCTGTTCCGGGGCGATTATGGTTTTGCTGTTTGCCAAAGTCATCGGGGTATATGTTTGGGGAATAGCGTCGGCGCTGGCAATGGCGCTAGGAACTTCACTAACCATTTCGCTGCTGGCGCTGTTTGTTCACTACGCCCGTCAGTTAGCGGTACGTTTGAGTCGGGATCGCGCACCGGCGGCGTGGGGCTCCCTCGCCTGGGCCACTTTAGCATTGGCCGGAGGAATCATTTTACTCTTCGCGGGAGTATTGCTTTATCTTTCCAGTCAGCCGTCCATGATGGGAGGCGTTCGCCCATTTGGCCGCTGAATTTCAACCATAAAAAATGCCAGTCAGCGTCAACCGACTGGCATTGCAATTCGGACTGGAGGCTGAAAATTAACGCTTCAGCGCTTCACTCAATTCATCGTTCATTGCCTGCAACATAGATTTCACTACGCGCGGATTACCGGCAACAATGTTACCAGAGCTGAAATGGTTATGGCCGCCAACGAAGTCGGTCACGATACCACCCGCTTCACGAACCAGCAGTTCGCCACCAGCGAAATCCCAAGGCTTCAGGCCAATTTCGAAGAAACCGTCTACGCGGCCAGCGGCAACGTAAGCCAGATCCAGCGCGGCAGAACCCGTGCGACGAATATCAGCACATTGGGTAAACAGCTTACCTAACACATTAATGTAGGCCGGTGCGTGTTGTTTCACTTTGAACGGGAAACCGGTAGCCAGAATAGTGCCATCCAGCTCTTTCGCGTTAGTACCGCGCAGGCGGTAACCGTTCAGCTGAGCGCCTTGACCGCGAGTTGCGGTGAACAGTTCATTACGCATTGGATCGTAAACCACTGCCACTTCAGTGCGGCCTTTGATGCGTACAGCAATGGAAACAGCGAAATGTGGGAAACGTTTGATGAAGTTTGAGGTGCCATCCAGTGGATCGATAACCCATTGAGTTTCGTACTCTTCACCAAGTAATTCACCACATTCTTCACTGATAATGGTGTGTTTTGGATAAGATTTACGGATAACGTCAATGATCAGATGTTCTGCATCACGGTCAACGTTAGTAACAAAGTCATTACTGCCTTTCTGGCTCGCTTCGACAGCGTCCGGGGTTTCATAATTTTTGGCAATCAGGTTACCGGCCTTACGCGCAGCGCGTATGGCGATAGTCAGCATCGGATGCATGGGTATCTTCCAACTAGGATGTTAAAGAACGAGAAACGGCGCGTAGTATAGCAGGGGATCTGATAAATGCCTACGCTTGTGTTAAGATGTTGCGATTCCCCGCTACCCTCAGAGTTTGTATGTTGCACAATATTCGCATTGTTTTGGTTGAAACTTCTCACACCGGAAACATGGGCTCTACTGCCAGAGCCATGAAAACCATGGGATTAACTAATTTGTATTTGGTCAATCCATTGGTAAAACCTGATTCTCAGGCCATCGCGCTGTCTGCGGGTGCCAGCGATGTTATCGGCAATGCCACCATCGTTGACACGCTAGATGAGGCTCTGGCCGGTTGCAGCCTGGTCGTTGGCACTAGTGCTCGCTCTCGCACGTTGCCGTGGCCGATGCTAGAACCGCGCGAATGCGGCGTTCGCAGCGCACGTGAAGCCGAACATGCACCAGTGGCGCTGGTGTTTGGCCGTGAACGCGTGGGGCTGACTAACGATGAACTACAGAAGTGTCATTACCACGTGGCGATCCCGGCAAATCCAGAATACAGCTCGCTGAATCTGGCGATGGCCGTGCAGATTCTGGCTTATGAAGTTCGAGTGGCATTCCTCGATCGTCAGGCAGAAATCGCACCTAAGCAGGAAGAGGAAGAAGCGCCTTATCCACTGGTAGACGACCTGGAGCGTTTTTACCAGCATCTGGAGCAGGTTTTATCCCACACCGGCTTTATTCGTCAGGCACATCCGGGGCAGATTATGAGCAAATTACGCCGTCTGTTTACCCGCGCCAGACCGGAAACACAAGAGCTTAATATCCTACGTGGAATGCTGACTTCGATCGAAAAACAGGATAAACACCAGAAAAGTGCCAATAACGCCAAAATGGCGAAAGATAAAGAATAGTCATATATATCATGTTGATATATGACTGTTTGGCACAAATATATAAGGATGACGAGGCATAAAATACTTGAGTGAATTACTAGGTTAAATAGTTGACTAAAACACTCAAGAATGGCAGACTTCTAGCTCGTTTCACCAACAGGTAATTTTAAGCTATGAGACTGACATCCAAAGGTCGTTATGCCGTGACCGCCATGCTTGACGTGGCATTACATTCCCAGGACGGGCCAGTACCTCTGGCAGATATTTCTGAACGTCAAGGAATCTCGTTATCTTATCTGGAACAACTCTTTTCACGTCTGCGCAAGAATGGCCTGGTTGCCAGCGTACGTGGTCCGGGCGGCGGTTACCTGCTGGGTAAAGACGCTGGCCAGATCGCCGTAGGCGCGGTCATTACTGCCGTAGACGAATCTGTCGATGCAACCCGTTGTCAGGGTAAAGAAGGCTGCCAGGGTGGCGATCGTTGCCTGACCCATACGCTGTGGCGCGATTTGAGCGAGCGTATCAGCAGCTTCCTGAACAACATTACATTGGCGGAACTGGTTAATAATCAAGATATTTTGGAAGTAGCGGATCGTCAGAACAACGATACGCGTCGTACGGCCAACGGCCGACCGCAAGAGACGATTAACGTCAATCTGCGCGCATAAGCAGAGTCTGCGGGATCTTCAGTTTTTGGAAGTGATGTACGGAGCATAAGAGCAATGACCGAATCAAAAGTAAAAACGCCGATCTATCTGGATTATTCAGCCACAACGCCAGTTGATCCGCGTGTTGCTGAAAAGATGATGCAGTATTTGACTTTGGACGGTATCTTCGGCAACCCGGCCTCCCGCTCCCACCGTTTTGGGTGGCAGGCAGAGGAAGCCGTTGATATCGCACGTAACGACATCGCCGCGCTAGTCGGTGCTGACCCACGTGAAATTGTGTTCACTTCGGGTGCGACAGAATCAAACAACCTTGCCATTAAAGGTGCCGCCAACTTCTATCAGAAGAAAGGCAAGCACATCATCACCTGTAAAACCGAACATAAAGCTGTGCTGGATACCTGCCGTCAGTTGGAGCGTGAAGGTTTCGAAGTGACCTACCTGGCACCGCAAAGCAACGGTATTATCGATCTCAAACAGCTTGAAGCTGCGATGCGTGAGGACACCATTTTGGTTTCCATCATGCATGTGAATAATGAAATCGGTGTGGTGCAGGATATCGCTGCTATTGGTGAAATGTGCCGTAGCCGCGGGATCATTTTCCACGTCGATGCGACTCAAAGCGTAGGCAAACTGCCTATCGATCTGAGCAAACTGAAAGTGGATCTGATGTCCTTCTCTGCCCATAAAATCTATGGTCCGATGGGCATTGGCGCACTGTTTGTTCGCCGTAAACCGCGTATTCGTATTGAAGCACAGCAGCACGGCGGCGGTCACGAGCGCGGTATGCGTTCCGGCACTTTGCCTGTGCACCAAATTGTTGGCATGGGTGAAGCTTACCGTATTGCCAAAGAAGAGATGGAAAGCGAATCTAAGCGTTTATCCTCACTGCGTAAGCGTCTGTGGGATGGCCTGAAAGATATCGAAGAAGTTTACCTGAACGGCGATTTAGAGAATGGCGCACCTAACATTCTTAACGTCAGCTTCAACTACGTTGAAGGTGAATCGCTGATTATGGCGCTGAAAGACTTGGCCGTTTCTTCAGGTTCAGCCTGTACCTCCGCAAGTCTGGAACCTTCTTACGTGCTACGCGCGCTGGGCATGAGCGATGAGCTGGCACACAGTTCCATCCGTTTCTCCCTGGGCCGTTTTACCACTGAAGAAGAGATCGACTACACCATTGCGCTGGTTCGCAAATCCATCGGTCGCCTGCGTGAACTGTCTCCACTGTGGGACATGTTCAAGCAGGGCGTGGATATCAACAGCATCGAATGGTCACATCACTAATTCCAGACTTTCAGATTCAGGAGCACTCAAATGGCTTATAGCGAAAAAGTAATAGATCATTACGAAAACCCACGTAACGTTGGTTCTTTCGATAACGAAGATCCAACCGTTGGTAGCGGCATGGTCGGCGCGCCGGCCTGTGGTGATGTGATGAAATTGCAGATCAAAGTTAACGAAGCCGGAATTATCGAAGACGCCCGCTTTAAAACTTACGGCTGCGGTTCCGCCATTGCTTCCAGCTCGCTGGTGACCGAATGGATGAAAGGCAAGTCTCTCGATCAGGCTGAAGCGATCAAAAACACGCAAATCGCTGAAGAACTGGAGTTACCGCCGGTTAAAATCCACTGCTCAATTCTGGCTGAAGATGCCATTAAAGCAGCGATCGCCGACTACAAAAGCAAACATAACGCTAAGTAGTTGTAAATCAGTATAAATAACCTGTCTGTGGTTAGGGCAGGTTCTCAGAAATGAGGTTGTTGTATGTCGATATCTATCAGCGACAGTGCTGCGCAACGTGTCAGCGCCTTCTTGGAACACCGTGGTAAAGGTTTGGGTTTGCGCCTGGGCGTAAGAACCTCCGGCTGCTCCGGTATGGCGTATGTACTAGAATTTGTTGACGAAATGAACGATGACGATATCGTTTTTGAAGACAAAGGCGTGAAAGTGATCATCGACGGTAAAAGCATGGTCTATCTGGACGGTACCGAACTGGATTTCGTCAAAGAAGGGCTGAACGAAGGCTTTAAGTTCAACAATCCAAACGTTTCCGGTGAATGCGGATGCGGTGAAAGTTTTAACGTTTAATCGTTAGTTTTTGCCTTATATCGTAGCGCTATACTGACGTTTGCTGATTTATCTGGCTCTCTTCCATGCCGCTGAGGCGGGAAGGGAGCTGCATAAACCCCTCACTCAGCCACACGACAACTTCCGAGCATGCTATGGATTACTTCACTTTATTCGGGCTGCCGGCTCGCTATCTCGTAGACGCCAGCCAACTCACTTCCCGCTATCAGGAATTGCAACGCCAGTTCCATCCGGATCGCTTTGCCAGCCAGCCAGAACGCGAGCGTTTGCTGGCTTTGCAGCAGGCTGCGACGATCAATGACGCCTATCAAACCCTCAAGCATCCGTTAAAACGCGCAGAGTATATGTTATCTTTGCAGGGTTTTGATTTGAGCAATGAACAGCACACCCTGCGTGATACCGCGTTTCTGATGGAACAATTGGAACTGCGGGAAGAGCTTGATGCCATTGAACGTCAGGCCGATGCCGAAAGCGCATTAGCGGCTTTTAACGCGCGTTTGGCGGTAATGACACAAAAACGTAGCGAGCAAATGGTGCAGGAACTGGATAACCAGCAATGGATCAATGCGGCGGATACTGTGCGAAAACTACGTTTTCTGGACAAGTTACAGCAGCAGGTTGAGCAGTTGGAAGAACGTCTGTTTGACGATTTTGCCTAAGAGTCAGGCCGCGGTTAGCAGGCTTGTGCCCTGAACTGTTAATCTCATGCTTATGATAGTGAACGACCAAACGTATCTTTTAAAGAATCCCTGAATAGGCTGAACATGCCTAAAAAAGCAGGGCGTTGGCGTTTCGCTTGAGAAATTTTTGTCATTTATACCCAATAGATTACCCGCTGTCGTTTTACCCTGCGGCAGCCTGCAAGTTGAAGGGTATAGATTCATGATTGATGGAAGCTCAACATGGCCTTATTACAAATTAGTGAGCCTGGTTTAACCGCGGCGCCGCACCAACGTCGGCTGGCCGCAGGTATCGATTTAGGTACTACCAATTCCCTGGTTGCTACGGTGCGCAGCGGTAAAGCGCAAACCCTGGCGGATAGTCAGAACCGAGATTTGTTACCCTCCGTGGTGCACTATCAGCGCGAAGGCATTGATATCGGTTGGGAGGCACGTCAGCAGGCGGCGCAGGACCCAGCCAATACCATCAGTTCCGTCAAACGAATGATGGGACGTTCGCTAGCGGATATTCAGCAGCGTTATCCTAATCTGCCTTACTCCTTCCAGCCGAGTGAAAACGGCCTGCCGATGATCCAAACTGCGGTGGGGCTGGTCAATCCGGTTCAGGTCTCAGCCGATATCCTCAAGGCTTTGTCGCAGCGTGCGCAGGAGGCCTTAGAAGGCCAGCTCGACGGTGTTGTTATCACCGTACCAGCCTATTTTGATGATGCGCAACGTCAAGGTACGAAAGATGCGGCGCGTCTCGCAGGTTTACACGTTTTACGCTTGCTTAACGAGCCTACCGCAGCGGCGATTGCCTACGGTTTGGATTCCGGTCAGGAAGGTGTGATTGCGGTTTACGATCTGGGTGGTGGAACCTTTGATATTTCTATTCTGCGCCTGAGTCGTGGGGTATTTGAAGTGCTGGCAACCGGCGGGGATTCTGCGCTGGGCGGCGATGACTTTGATCATCTGTTGGCTGACTGGTTACGTGAGCAGGCTGGAATTTCCTCCCGCGACGATCACGGTGTGCAGCGGCAATTGCTGGATGCGGCGATTACGGCGAAAATTGCTCTGAGTGATGCTGACGTAGCGGAAGTGAGCGTAGCAGGCTGGAAAGGGGAAATTACCCGTCAACAGTTTGAAGCGCTGATTGCTACGCTAGTTAAACGCACGTTAATGGCTTGCCGTCGTACTCTAAAAGACGCCGGTGTCAGCGCTCATGAAGTGCTGGAAGTGGTGATGGTCGGCGGCTCAACGCGCGTGCCTTTGGTTCGCGAGCAGGTTGGGCAGTTCTTCGGTCGCACGCCGCTGACGTCCATCGATCCCGATAAAGTAGTCGCCATCGGCGCAGCTATTCAGGCTGATATTCTGGTGGGCAATAAACCAGACAGCGATATGCTGCTGTTGGATGTTATTCCGCTGTCGCTGGGGTTGGAAACCATGGGCGGTTTGGTGGAAAAAGTGATTCCACGTAATACCACCATTCCGGTTGCTCGGGCGCAGGAATTCACCACCTTTAAAGACGGCCAAAGCGCAATGATGATTCACGTGCTGCAAGGTGAGCGAGAGCTGGTACAGGATTGTCGTTCGCTGGCTCGATTTACTCTGCGTGGCTTACCGCCGCTGCCGGCCGGCGGCGCGCACATTCGCGTGACTTTTCAGGTTGATGCCGATGGTTTGCTAAGCGTGACGGCGATGGAAAAATCCACCGGCGTAGAAGCTTCAATTCAGGTTAAGCCGTCCTATGGGTTATCTGATGACGAAATTGCCACGATGATCAAAGATTCCATGGCGAACGCGAAGCAAGACATTAATGCGAGAAAACTGGCGGAACAACAAGTCGATGCATCACGGGTGCTGGAAAGTTTGCAGGGCGCACTGGCGGAAGATGCCGCATTGCTGAGCGAACAGGAAAGCGCGGCGATTGCGCAGGCCGTGGAAGTCTTGCAGCAAAGCAGGCAGGGCAGCGACCCGGCGGCGATTGAAGCCGCAATCAAATCGTTAGATGCACAAACGCAAAACTTTGCCGCGCGTCGGATGGATGCCTCTATCCGTCGTGCTTTGGCTGGCCATTCTGTGGATGAGGTTTAATCATGCCTAAAATAGTATTTCTTCCGAATAAAGACCATTGTCCGGATGGTGCCGTATTTGAAGCGCGTCAAGGTGAAACAATTTTGGACGTTGCTCTGCGTAACGGAATTGATATCGAGCACGCCTGTGAAATGTCCTGCGCCTGTACTACCTGCCATTGCGTAGTGCGTGAGGGCTTTGATTCCCTGAATGAAAGCACCGAACTGGAAGACGACATGCTGGATAAAGCCTGGGGACTGGAGCCGGAAAGTCGTCTGAGCTGTCAGGCTCGAGTGGCTGATGAAGATCTGGTGGTTGAAATTCCTCGCTACACCGTCAACCACGCTCGCGAGCACTAATGGATATTATTCGTCGATCCGCTTTGGGCGGCGGCGGATAAAGGAGAAACGAATGAGTTTAACATGGCAAGACACGCGGGAAATCGGTGAAGCGCTGTACGATCAGTTTCCCGATCTCGATCCCAAAACGGTGCGTTTTACCGATATGCATCAGTGGATTTGCGATCTGGAAGAGTTTGATGACGATCCGGCGCGATCAAATGAAAAAGTGCTGGAAGCGATCTTACTAGTCTGGTTAGATGAGTTCGAGTAAATATCTCTGGGGTCGCGTTGGCGGCCCCGTTTCTTTTTGATAAAACTGTTTCCTATAAAAATTTTCTATAAATCTTTTCGTATCAATCGCTTTGTATTCGAGGCTGGTTTCGCAGACCAGTAACTAAGTAGCTGAAATACAGCAATAAAAGAATAACGACGAGGAAAGCTATGACTACAGAAATTATGCAAGTATCCCTATCAACCAATCCGGCAGATGCCCGCTGGGGCGAGAAAGCCCTGTTAAGTACCAACGATCAAGGTATGACTATTCACCTAACGGGCAAAGATGCTCTGGGTGTGATTCAGCGTGCAGCGCGTAAAATCGACGGACAAGGTATTAAAAAAGTGAAGCTGGCCGGTGAAGGCTGGGGTTTGGAACAAAGCTGGGCGTTTTGGCAGGGTTTCCGTGGGCCAAAAGGTGAGCGCAGCGTTGAATGGGCAGAATTGCCAGAGAACGATCGTCAGGAGCTGGAACAGCGTCTGAAAATTATTGATTGGGTACGTCACACCATCAATACCCCTGCGGAAGATCTAGGGCCGAAACAGCTGGCTAAAAACGCCATCGATCTGATGTGCAGCGTAGCCTGTGATGCTGTCAGCTACCGCATTACCGAAGGCGACGATTTACGAGAGCAAAACTATGCTGGTATTCATACCGTAGGCCGTGGTTCCGATCGTTCTCCGGTACTGCTGGCGTTGGATTTTAACCCAACCGGTAACCCTGATGCGCCGGTTATGGCTTGTCTGGTCGGTAAAGGGATTACTTTCGATTCCGGCGGTTATAGCCTAAAACAAAGCGCCTTTATGGATTCGATGAAGTCCGATATGGGCGGCGCAGCGACTCTGACCGGCGCTCTGGCATTAGCGGCAGCTCGCGGTTTGAACCAGCGTGTAAAACTGTATCTGTGCTGTGCGGATAACATGGTGAGCGGCAATGCCTTTAAGCTGGGCGATATTATTCGCTACCGTAATGGCAAAACCGTTGAAATCATGAATACCGATGCCGAAGGGCGTTTGGTATTGGCCGATGGTCTGATCGATGCATCGGAGCAAAATGCGTCGCTGATTATCGATGCAGCGACTCTGACCGGCGCGGCGAAAACCGCTCTGGGTAATGATTATCACGCTTTGTTCAGCTTCGATGATGAATTGGCGCAGGAACTGCTGGAAAGTGCGAAAAGTGAAAATGAACCGTTCTGGCGCTTACCGCTGGCCGAATTCCATCGCAACCAGCTGCCGTCCAACTTTGCCGAATTGAACAACGTTGCCGCGCCGTCTTATCCGGCCGGTGCTAGCACGGCGGCGGGCTTCCTGTCCCACTTCGTGAAAAATTATCAGCAAGGCTGGCTTCACATCGATTGCTCCGCCACTTATCGTAAAGGTGCAGTGGATCAATGGTCCGCTGGCGCAACCGGTCTGGGTGTGCGCACCGTAGCTAACCTGCTGCTGGCGAAAGCCAAATCATAGGTCGCAGCTGAAGCAGTTTTACCAAGTCTGTTTGAATAATCTGGGGCGCCTGCTGGTGCCCCTTTATCGATCTGCATGATTCCTAATTGATTGCTGTTTTGGAGTATGAAATGAGTTTTCCGCATCTTCCCTCATCTGATCATGACTATAGCCATGACCATGAAGAAAATACCGGTGAAAATGAGCTGGAGAAGCTATTAAAACTGGCGGCAAGTGAGTCTATTCACCGACCGGCCTTTTTCCGTGCCTTACTCGATGCCACCGTTTTGGTATTGGGCGATTCCGGGCAGGAAAGTCAGGACGGTGAAATGACTTTCTCCGCCGGTAATGGGGTGAATATTCTGCATTGGGAAAAACAGGGCGGCGAATTGACCATTCCTTTTTTCTCTTCGCTGGAAACTTTGCAGCAAGCGATCAGTCAATCTGAAGGCGAAAAAGAGCAGCCTTTTGTGGCGATGCCGGTACGCGTGCTGTTTGAAATGACGCAGGGAGCCAGCCTGTTTTTGAACCCGAAAACTGAATATGGCAAAGAATTCTATCCGGAAGAAGTGGCTATGCTATTGGCCAACGGTGGTGTAGCTAAACCAACGGAAATGGTGGTGGATAAAGAAACGCAGATTCTGCTTGGACAACCAGAAGAATATCCGTCGGTGATTGTTGATGCGTTAACCAAACTATTCAGCCAGCGCAAGCCGGTGCGCCGAGCATTTCTGGCGTTAATGCATGATAAAAGCGTGGATGAGAAACCGAATTTGCTGATCGGGCTGGAAGTGGATGGTTCAGAAGAAGAAATTCAAATTCTGATTCAGGAAGCCGGTCATATTGCCAGCGAGCACGCGCCAGACGATAGCCCGGTTGATTTTTGCGTGGTATCGGAAAAAGAACGAGGCGTTAGCCATTATTTGACTACGCATACGCAGCCTTTCTACCAACGGAAATGGGGCAGTTGGCTGCGAAATAGCATTCCTTCATCAGGGCAGGCGTAATTTATACTGGACGGAAGCCGCTGAGTTTCCGTCCTATTCTTCGTATTTATCATTACTTCGAAACGATTTCTTCAACTTTTCCTTCACTCTTTGTCCTCAAGTGACTAAATCCCGTAAACATCCCTTTCCTTTTTTAACTTTAATAAGATAATAGCGCCTATGTGCGATGGCTTATTCGCTCTCTCAGCCAGGGAAAAACAGAATGAATCCATACCCTAAGAAGGTATTTCAGTCAGGCAAGAAAATTTGTCAGGGAATGATGTTGGCCGGCGCGGTATTACTGATGGCGGCCTGTGATGAGGGCGATAAAACATCCGCCGTCGCCAATGCCAAACAGACTAACGCGGCTGCCGTTGTACCCGCTGCCGCCAAAAAAACCGATGCCGCCTCGCTGGCGGAAATGGCCAAGCGTTTTGCCGGTAAGCCTTTGACACTGCTTGATGCTTCAGAGCTTCAGCTAGACGGTGCCAGCGGAATGGTATTGACCTTCTCCGTTCCTCTCGATCCCAATCAGGATTTTGGTGCGCAGGTGCATTTGGTCGATACCCAAAGCGGGAAAATCGACGGTGCCTGGGAGCTGTCAGACAATCTGACCGAGTTGCGTTTACGGCATTTACTGCCGGAACGTAAACTGCTGCTAACGCTGGACGCTGGCCTAAAAGGCATTAGCGGCCAAACGTTAACCGTACCGGAACCGCAAAAAATCACCACTCGTAGCATTAAACCGAGCGTAGGTTTTGCCAGCAAAGGTTCGCTTTTGCCAACCAAATTGGCGCAGGGCTTACCGGTAATGGCGCTGAATGTCGATCACGTTGACGTTAACTTTTTCCGCATCAAACCGGCCAATCTGGCTAATTTCATCGCGACCTGGCAGTACCGAAATTCATTCGGTACCTGGGAATCTGATGAACTGCTGAAAATGGCCGATCTGGTGTATACCGGCCGTTTCGATCTTAATCCACAGCGTAATACGCGAGAAAAAATCCTGCTGCCGCTAGGAGATATCAAGCCGTTGCAGGAAACCGGCGTTTATCTGGCGGTGATGCAACAGGCGGGACAGTACAGCTATAGCATCGCGGCCAGCATGTTTACGCTAAGCGACATTGGCGTTTCGGTACATAGCTATCGCGATCGTCTGGACGTCTTCGCTCAAGGGTTAGAGGGGGGGGCCGCGCTGAAAGACGTTGCCCTACAGCTATTGGATGAAAAAGGGCAGGTGCTGGCAGAAGGGAAAACCGATGCTCAGGGCCACGCCCAGTTAGAAAAAAATGCCAAAGGGAAACTGCTACTGGCGAGCAAAGATGGGCAAACCAGCCTGATCGATTTGGTGGCTCCGGCGCTGGATCTGGCCGAATTTGAAATCGCTGGGCCGGAAGGTTATCAAAAACAATTCTTTGCCTTTGGTCCGCGCGATCTTTACCGACCGGGTGAAACCTTGATTGTTAACGGTTTACTGCGGGATGCCGACGGGAAGCCTCTCGCCGCTCAGCC
Source organism: Yersinia sp. IP36721 (assembly GCF_003634395.1). Taxonomy (NCBI): domain Bacteria; kingdom Pseudomonadati; phylum Pseudomonadota; class Gammaproteobacteria; order Enterobacterales; family Yersiniaceae; genus Yersinia; species Yersinia sp. IP36721. The sequence continues at coordinate 6,380 of NZ_QCZL01000018.1, read as the reverse complement.
AGTTAAAGTCGACATCGTCAAGCCGGATAATCAGGTGGCCCGCAGCTTTGTCTGGCAGCCACAGGACGGCTTATACCAATACCAATATGCGATTCCGGATAGTGCGCTGACCGGGGATTGGGCGCTGCGCTTTGATTTGGGCGACAACCAGCCGCGTTTATATAAATTCAAAGTGGAAGATTTCCTGCCGGAACGCATGGCGCTGGATATTTCCACCAGTAAACAGCCGTTGAGCACCGATGCCGCGTTGGCCTTTGACGTGACCGGCCGTTATCTGTACGGCGCACCGGCGGCGGATAACCGTTTGCAAGGACAGGCATTTTTGCGTCCGCAGCGAGAGGCGCTAACCGCACTGCCCGGCTTTGAATTTGGTTCAGTGGCGGAAGAGAATCTTTCCCGAACTTTGGATGAATTTGATACCGCATTGGATAAAAACGGCGAACTGGCCGTGCAAATCGATAACAGTTGGAGCGGCGTTAAATCTCCGGTGAAAGTGATTTTACAGGCGAGTTTGCTGGAATCCGGCGGTCGTCCGGTAACCCGTCGCGCTGAGCAGGCTATTTGGCCTGCAAAAGAATTGGCGGGGATTCGTCCATTATTCAGCAAGCGAAACGTTTATGACTATGTTTCCGATAAATATCGTTCGCAAGCGATGGTGGATGTCGATAGTCAGGCCGAGTTTGAGGTGGTTTATGCCAACGCAGCCGGAGAGAAACTGGCGGCAAAAGGCCTGAAAGTTCGTTTGATCCGTGAACGCCGTGATTACTACTGGCAGTGGTCGGAAAGCGACGGCTGGATGTCGCAATACGATAAAAAAGACCTGATGCTGGACGAAAAAAATCTTGATATCGCCGCAGGCAGCAGCGGCAAAGTCAGCTTCCCGGTGGAGTGGGGGGCTTATCGGGTTGAAGTGAGCAATAGCCACAACGATTTGGTGAGTAGCACTCGTTTCTGGGCCGGTTACGATTGGCAGGACAATACCGGTGGCAGCGGCTCGGTGCGTCCGGATCAGGTAAAACTGAAGCTGGATAAACCGGCTTATCGTCCGGGTGAAAAAGTGAAATTACATGTGGAAGCGCCAGCGGCCGGTACCGGTTATTTGCTGGTGGAGTCCAGCGACGGCCCACTGTGGTGGCAGGAAGTCGCGGTGCCAGTCGGCGGTGCTGACGTTGAGGTGCCATTGAATAAGGATTGGAACCGACATGATTTGTATCTGAGCGCCACGGTTATTCGTCCGGGTGATAAAACGGTGCAATCCACGCCTAAACGTGCGGTAGGTATTCTGCATCTGCCTTTGGCAGATGAAGGGCGCAAGCTAGGTCTGACGCTGGATGCACCGGCGCGGATGCGTCCGAATGAGACACTGACGGTCAAAGTCAAAGCTAACCCAATAGACGGTAAGCTGCCGAAGAAAGTGCAGGTGCTGTTGTCCGCCGTGGATAGCGGAATTCTCAGCATTACTGATTTTGCGACGCCAGATCCTTACGATGCTTTCTTTGGGCGTAAACGTTATAGCGTCGATCAATATGATGTATACGGCCAATTGATTGAAGGTCAGGGGCGTTTGGGTAGCCTGCGTTTTGGTGGGGACGGCGATGAGGAAGACGCTCTGTCTCGCGGCGGTAAAAAACCGATAACCGAAGTGACCATTGTGGCTCAGCAGGCGCAGCCGGTGACGCTGAATGAACAAGGTGAAGGCTCTATTCAGTTAGCTATTCCGGATTTCAACGGCGAATTGCGTTTGATGGCTCAGGCATGGAGCGATGAAGATTTTGGTAAAGCCGAAAGTAAAGTGATCGTTGCCGCACCGCTGATCGCGCAGTTAGCCGCGCCGCGCTTCCTGGCGGGTGGAGACCATACCGAACTGGCGCTGGACTTAAGCAACCTGTCCGGTCATCCACAAAATTTACAGGTGAAACTCAGCGCCACTGGTCTGATCGCGTTAAACGGCGCAGGGGAACAGCAGCTTTCTCTGGCCAACGGCGAACGTAAAACTCTGCTGATTCCGGTGCAGGCTCTGAACGGTTTCGGTCAGGGGGATATTGGTTTGGTTATCAGCGGCGTTGCCCTGCCAAATGAAAATCTACCGGATTATCAACATCACTGGAAAATTGGCGTGCGACCGGCTTATCCGGCACAGACTCGCCATTTCGCCAATATTCTGCACAGCGGCGAAAGCTGGATACTACCGCCAGAGGCCACTGAAGGTCTGGAACAAGATACCCTTGAAGGCCAGTTGTTGTTAACCAGCCGACCGCCGTTAAACGTGGCGCGCTACATCAGCGAGCTGTATGCCTACCCTTATGGCTGTCTGGAGCAAACCGTTAGCGGCCTGTATCCGTCGCTGTACAGCAATTATGCCCAGTTAACTTCCATTGGCATTAAAGCCGATAGCGATGAAAAACGCCGTAAATCCATCGATACCGGCATCGAACATCTGCTGAGTATGCAAAAGGATAACGGTGGATTTGCGCTGTGGGACAAACAGGGTTGGGAAGAACATTGGCTGACGGCCTATGCCACCGATTTCCTGTTCCGAGCTAGCCAGCAGGGTTACAGCGTGCCAGCCAGCGCGCTGACGGCGGCCAATAATCGTTTACTGCGTTATTTGCAGGATCCAAGCCAAATTGAGATGCGCTACAGCTCCAATGATCTGCATTCACGCTTTGCGGTACAAGCTTACGCTGGGCTGGTTTTAGCTTCGCAGCAGAAAGCGCCTCTGGGTGCGCTACGTCAGTTGGCCAACCGCAGTAAAGACGCCCGCACCGGCTTACCATTGGTGCAATTGGGTATCGCGCTGAAAATGATGGGTGATATGCCTCGAGCCGAAGTCCTGCTGACGCAGGGGATGACGACGACACGCGCTAAAACCGATTATTGGTTGGGAGATTACGGCAGTGAAATTCGTGACAATGCTTTGATTCTCTCATTGTTAACGGAAAACAACCTATTGCCGCAGCAGCGTGATAGCCGGTTGCTGTCGTTGTCTGAGCAACTCACTGGAAAGCGTTATTTATCGACGCAGGAAAGCAACGCGGTATATCTGGCCGGACGCACTTTAATTAGCGCCAATGAAACGCCGTGGCAGATCGCTTTCGCGACAAATCACGCGGAAGGGGCGGCAGAAACTCATGACAAACCGCTTAGCCAGAATTGGTCTGCTAAGCAGCTGACCGAAGGTTTGGCGCTACAGAATCCGGGGAGCGCGGCAGTTTATAGCCGATTAGATTTAGTAGGTTATCCGCAGATGGCACCAACGCCTTCTAACAATAATCTAAGTATCACACGTACTTATCTGGATATGAACGGTCATCCGGTGGAATTGGATCAGGTTAAAAGCGGCCAGTTAATCGTGGTTTACCTGAGAGTGGGCGCTAACCAACGGGTGCCTGATGCGCTGGTGGTCGATTTACTGCCTGCCGGGTTGGAACTGGAAAACCAGAATCTGGGTGACAGCAGCGCCAGCTTGGGGGAAAGCGCCAGCGGGTTGCCGGAGCTACAGATGAATATGCAGCAGGCGACCATTAAACATCAGGAATTCCGTGACGATCGCTATGTTGCAGCCGTTGATGTCGATGGCTACAACTTCACCACGCTGCTGTATCTGGCCAGAGCGGTCACACCGGGTACCTACCTGATTCCGCCGCCGCAGGTGGAATCCATGTACGTACCGGAATGGCGTGCTGTGGGTTCAACGCCAACGCAGCTACGCGTACTGAAATAAACTTTCTGGCCTCTTTGTTGCGGATTATCTGTGCAAAGGGGCCGAAATCATCGCCTGATGACTCGTTTTTTCCGCTCTCGCCGCCGTTTCTGGCTTGCTTTGCTGTTTATCTCGCTGCTGCTGCCGGCGGCTATCTGGCTGGCTGATAGAGCCTGGCCGCTGCCTCTAACTGATGTACAAATGGCACGGATTGTGGTGGCGGAAGATGGCTCTCCCCTATGGCGTTTTGCAGATGATGACGGCGTCTGGCGCTATCCGGTCAGTATCAAACAGGTTTCTCCGTATTATTTGCAAGCGTTGCTAACCTATGAAGATCGCTGGTTCTATCATCATCCCGGTGTTAATCCATTATCTCTGGCGCGTGCGGCCTGGCAGGATCTCCGTGCGGGGAAAATACTCTCCGGCGGCAGTACGCTTTCCATGCAGGTTGCGCGCCTGATCGATCCACATCCTCGCACTTTAGGTGGAAAACTGCGTCAGGTCTGGCGCACCTTTCAGTTGGAATGGCATCTGTCCAAAGACCAGATTTTGGAGATTTACCTGAACCGCGCGCCTTTTGGCGGGACATTGCAGGGCATCGGTGCCGCCAGTTGGACTTATTTAGGCAAAGCGCCGGACAACTTGACCCAAGGGGAAGCGGCTTTGCTGGCGGTACTGCCGCAGGCACCGAGCCATTTGCGGCCCGATCGTTACCCTTTACGTGCCAAAGCGGCGCGAGACAAAGTATTAACCCGATTAGCGCAGTACGGCGTCTGGCCTACGAGTCAGGTGACTGAAATTCAACAGGAAGATATCTGGCTGGCTCCTCGTCAGGTGCCGCAACTGGCACCTCTGCTGGCTCGCCGTCTGACTCTCGGTAACCAGCGCGAACTTATTCAAACAACGCTGGACGCCGGTTTGCAGCGCCAACTGGAAGATATGGCCGCCGGCTGGCGGCACCAGTTGCCGGAGAAAACCTCTCTCGGTGTGCTAGTAGTAGACCACACAACCATGGAAGTGAAGGCTTACATCGCCTCGGTTGATTTCGGTGATGACAGTCGTTTCGGCCATGTTGATACCATCAGCGCGTGGCGTTCACCTGGCTCGACGCTCAAGCCCTTTTTATATGCGATGGCATTAGATGATGGCCTCATTCACGGCGAATCCTTGTTACAGGACGTTCCGCGTCGGTTTGGCAATTATCGTCCGGGGAATTTTGATACCGGTTTTCACGGGCCTGTGAGTGCTAGCGATGCATTAGTACGTTCGCTGAATCTGCCCGCGGTACAACTCTTGGAGGCTTATGGCTCCAAACGTTTTGCCGCCAATTTGCGCAATGCCGGCCTGATATTACGTTTTCCTCTGCACAGCGAACCTAATCTGGCGCTGATATTAGGCGGAACCGGCGCACGTTTAGATCAATTGGTTACCGCTTTTAGCGCCTTTGGGCGTGGAGGGATGGCCGGACAGCTACGTTTCGAGCCGAAGCAACCGTTGCTTCAGCGGCGGCTATTTTCCCCCGGCGCGGCGTGGATTGTACGACGGATTATGGCGGGAGAAGGGAGGCCGGTGCCCGACGATATTTTACCTGCGGTTGTGCCTTTGGCATGGAAAACCGGCACCAGTTATGGTTATCGGGACGCATGGGCGATTGGCCTGAACGCCCGCTATACGCTGGGCATTTGGGTTGGCAGGCCCGACGGCACGCCGGTTGCAGGGCAATTTGGCTATGCTACTGCGGTACCTATTTTGCATCAGGTTAATGGCGTGCTCATGGCGCGCTTGAATCAGGGAAATCGAGCATTACCGATCGACCCGCGGCCTGAATCAGTGAGTCGGGAAGAGATCTGCTGGCCGGGCGGCCAGCCATTGCCAGCCGGTGACAGTAACTGCCGTCAGCGACGCCAGAGTTGGGTACTGGATGGTACTTTGCCGCCCACACTGGCGGCTCCCGGACAGGAAAATATCCAAGGTAGCCAGATGAATATATGGCTGAATAAGCAAGGTCAGCGAGTGGCGGCAGATTGCCCGGACGCTACGCCGACCCGTTTAACTCTCTGGCCGTTGCCGCTTGAGCCTTGGCTGCCGTGGGCAGAGCGTCGTGCGCAGCGTTTGCCACCGGTAAATGCCACCTGCCCGCCGCTAGCGGAAAATGACAGTCCTCCACTTTTGATTCTGGGTATTCGGGATGGGGCTGTTGTGCGTCGTTTACCGGGTAAGAACAGTCTGGATTTACGATTGGAAGCGCAGGGCGGGCAAGGGGAACGCTGGTGGTTCTTGAACGGCGAGCAGGTTGCTACCACTCAAAATCATCAATCATGGCTACAAACGCTGACGGCTCCGGGGCGTTATCAGCTAAATGTGTTGGATGAAAGCGGGCAAGTCAGCAACGTTGAATTCCGACTGGAGTAAGAAAGTCCAAATTATCTTAATTAAAAAACGCAATGCATATGGAAATACGATGTATTTGTTGTTTTTATATTAAAAAATAGTGTAACCAATAAAATGTTGATTTTATATAATCCCAATTGATTTTTTTATTATTTTTAACCTCGGCTATTGATGATTTTCTTTCAAAGTGAATTTTTATTTTTATTTTTATTTTTATTTTTATTTTTATTTATCAACAATCAACAATCAACAATCAACAATCAACAATCAACAATCAACAATCAAC
>NZ_QCZL01000017.1:0-79442 GCF_003634395.1 Yersinia sp. IP36721 | reverse complement strand
AAGATCAACCCCCTGCAGTTTATGAAAGTGCCTGGTTCATGAGGCACGCTACCGTCTAGGAAACTGGGGTCTATTCAGGTTTAAAAGCAAAAAGCCCCGAAATTTTGGACTACAGTCCACGATTCTCGGGGCTTTTTATTACGCCGGAGTTAACCCAAAGATTAACTCTAACGCCTTTGGTTAAGGAAGAATAGAAGGCTGGTCAGCCCCTTCTTTCTCAACTTTCTGCTGTAGCATATGCTCGCGTTTCATACCCAATTTCAGCGCCAATGCAGAGGCGACATAAATGGATGAGACAGTACCGATAGATACACCGATCAACATGGTCAGTGAGAAGCCTTGCAGCATCGCACCACCGAAGATGAACAGCATCAGTACCACCATCAGGGTAGTTGCCGAGGTCATAATAGTACGGCTCAACGTCTGGGTCAGGGACACGTTCATGATTTCGTAAGGCGTTCCGCGACGAATCTTACGGAAGTTCTCACGAATACGGTCCGATACCACGATGCTATCGTTCAGTGAGTAACCAATAACCGACATTAATGAAGCAATGATGGTCAGGTCAATCTCTATCTGGAACAACGACAGAATTCCCATAGTGATGACCACATCATGGGCCAGAGCGATAACCGCCCCCAGCGCCAGTCGCCATTCAAAACGGAAGCCGACGTAAACCAGGATAGACAGCAAAGCCACCAGAAGCGCCATCCCGCCAGCCTGAGCCAAATCACTGCCCACGCTTGGTCCGACGAATTCGATGCGTTTTACCGTTGCATTCTTATCAACAGATTCATTGATAACCGAAATAACACGGTTACCTAATTCCTGACCCGCAGTACCAGTCGCAGGCGGCATACGTACCATCACATCACGGGTACTACCGAAGTTCTGCAGAATTGGCGACTCAAAGCCCGCTTTTTCCAAAGTGTCACGCATTTGATCAAGATCTGCTGGTTTTTCCAGGTTGATTTCAATCACCGTACCACCGGTGAAATCCAATCCCCAGTTAAACCCCTTTACAGAAATAACCGCAATGGATGCCACTAACAGCAACAACGAAATGCCAAAGGCCACGTTGTCCCAGCGCATAAAGTCATAGACTTTACGGCCATAGTTCAGTTGCTCAACAGTATAATCCTGTGCCACAACGTACTCCTTAAATAGACAGCTTGTTAACGCGCTTGCCGCCGTAAAGCAGGTTGACGATGGCACGAGTACCCACTATTGCGGTGAACATTGACGTAATAACGCCGATTGCTGTCGTAATAGCAAAGCCTTTAATCGAACCGGTACCCACAGCATACAGAATAATCGCTGTGATCAACGTCGTGACGTTCGCATCGATGATACTGGAGAAAGCACCTTTGTACCCTTCGTGTATCGCCTGCTGAATCGACCGCCCGTTTTTAAACTCTTCTTTAATACGCTCGTTAATCAGTACGTTAGCATCAACCGCAACCGCAAGGGTTAACACGATCCCGGCAATACCCGGCATGGTTAATGTCGCCCCCGGTAGCAGAGACATCACGCCGACGATTAACACCAGGTTGGCGAGCAGCGCGGTACTAGCAATCACACCAAATTTACGGTAGTAAACCACCATGAACAGGATAGATACCGCCAGACCCCACAGGCAGGCTTCCAGACCCTGGGCAATATTTTGTGAACCCAAAGTTGGGCCGATAGTTCGCTCTTCCACAATCTGGATTGGCGCAATCAAGGCACCGGCACGCAGCAACAGAGACAGTTGGCGAGCTTCGTTCGGGTTATCAATACCGGTAATACGGAAGCTGTTACCAAGGCGAGACTGAATGGTCGCGACGTTGATAACTTCTTCTTGTTTAACCAGAATGGCGCGACCGTTGGCATCTTTCTTACCGCTGTCTTTATATTCCACAAACAAAGTTGCCATCGGCTTGCCGATGTTGTCTTTGGTGAAATTGGACATGGTAGAGCCACCGGCGCTATCAAGTGAAATATTCACCTGAGCCTGATTGTATTCGTCGGTACTGGAAGTAGAGTCAGTGATATGGTCGCCGGTCAGGATAACGCGCTTGTACAATACAACCGGGCGTCCTTCACGGGTATTTTTCACTTCTGAATCGCCCGGCACACGGCCAGAGGCGGCAACAGAACCATCAACGTTGGTATTAACCAAACGGAATTCCAGCGTTGCCGTGGCACCAAGAATCTCTTTGGCACGGGCAGTATCCTGAATCCCCGGCAATTCAACCACAATACGATCGGCACCCTGACGCTGAACCAATGGCTCAGCCACACCTAATTGGTTAACACGGTTACGCAGAATCGTAATGTTTTGCTGAACAGCATATTCCCGAGCTTCACGCAGGCGATCGTCACTCATCACGGCTTTTAATGTATTGCTGCCGTTAGAGTTGATGACTAAATCACGGTGACGGGAAGAAAGATAGCTAATGGCTTCATCGCGGGCTTTGTCATCGCGAAAACGCACTTCAACGCCGTAATTATCGAGTTTACGCACCGCAGCGTAAGGAATACCTTTTTCACGCAAATCGCTGCGCAGGGTATCCATTGTCTGCTCTTGCAGCTTGCCTAACGCCGTGTCCATATCCACTTCCATCAGGAAGTGCACACCGCCACGCAGGTCAAGGCCCAGCTTCATCGGCTCAGCGCCCAGTCTGGCCAGCCAGCTCGGTGTTGCCGGTGCCAGGTTCAGCGCAATCACGTATTTGTCGCCCAGCGCTGTCATTAATGCCTCACGGGCACGCAGCTGAACATCAGGATCTTTAAAGCGAGCCAGAATTGCACCGTTTTCCAGGGCAATAGACTTGCTCGCTATGTTGTCTTTTTCCAAGACAGTACGGACTTGGTCCAGCGTTGTTTCACTGGCGGCGATACCTCGCGCGCCAGTGATTTGAACAGCCGGATCCTCACCATAAAGGTTGGGAAGCGCATACAACAGACCGACGAGAATCACGACGATCAGCATGACGTACTTCCACAAAGGATAACGGTTCAACACGGTAGTTCCCTTAGGGAAAATCGAAAATTACAGAGCCTTCATTGTACCTTTCGGCAAAACGGCAGCCACGAAGTCACGCTTGATCATTACTTCAGTGGTGTCATTCAGTGCGATAACGATATAGCCAGTTTCCGCAACTTTAGTAACACGACCGATCAAACCGCCAGTGGTCAAAACTTCGTCACCCTTACCGATAGAGTCCATCAGCTTTTTATGTTCTTTAGAACGTTTTTGCTGTGGGCGCAGGATCATGAAGTAGAAGATCAGACCAAAGACCACCAGCATAATTACCAGGGAGTACGGGCTTCCTTGAGCCGGAGCCCCTGCAGATGCGACAGCATCAGAAATGAAAAGACTCATTAAAATTCCCTCATTGTTATCAATATCAGTAGTGTGACATCAGTGTGTTAAAATTAGTAACCGCAAAATCCTAACCGTTCAATCTATAATTACAAGTTAATAATTTCTAAATCAAACGTTTAATGGTGGAACAGGTTTCCCGATCCGACCATAGAAATCTTCAACGAAGCTCTCTAATTTACCGTCTTCAATAGCCTGACGTAAACCCGCCATCAAGCGTTGATAATAACGCAGATTATGAATGGTATTGAGTCTGGCACCCAGTATTTCGTTGCAACGATCCAGATGATGCAAGTAGGCGCGACTATAATTGCGACAAGTGTAGCAATCACATTCAGCATCCAGGGTCGACGTATCATCTTTATGCTTGGCGTTACGGATTTTCACCACGCCATCGGTAACAAACAGATGTCCGTTACGGGCATTTCGCGTTGGCATCACGCAGTCAAACATATCAATACCGCGGCGTACACCTTCAACCAAATCTTCCGGCTTGCCGACGCCCATTAAATAGCGTGGTTTATCCGCTGGAATCTGTGGGCAAACGTGCTCAAGAATCCGGTGCATATCTTCTTTTGGCTCACCTACCGCCAGGCCGCCCACAGCGTAACCATCAAAGCCGATATCTACCAGTCCTTTTACCGATACATCACGTAAATCTTCGTAAACGCCGCCCTGAATAATACCAAATAAGGCATTTTTATTATTCAGCTCATCAAAGCGTTGACGACTGCGGGCTGCCCAACGCAATGACATTTCCATTGAACGCTTGGCATAATCCCAATCGGCTGGATAAGGCGTACATTCGTCAAAAATCATGACGATGTCTGAACCTAAATCGTATTGAATTTCCATCGATTTTTCTGGGCTAAGGAACACGGAATCGCCGTTGATCGGGTTTTTGAAATGCACCCCCTCCTCTTTGATTTTCCGCATTGCGCCTAGGCTGAATACCTGGAAACCGCCGGAGTCGGTCAGAATCGGCCCGTGCCATTGCATAAAATCATGCAAATCGCCGTGCAGCTTCATGATTTCCTGCCCAGGACGCAGCCACAGGTGGAAAGTATTGCCCAGCAGGATTTGCGCGCCGGTTTCTTTCACTTCTTCCGGCGTCATGCCTTTAACGGTGCCGTAGGTGCCCACGGGCATAAAAGCCGGGGTTTCCACTACGCCGCGCTCAAAGACCAAACGGCCACGACGAGCACGCCCATCGGTTTTTTGTAATTCGTACTTCACAGAACCTCCAGCATCAGATAAACAGTCTGATGTTGCTATTGCCTGACCACACAAAGTATGTGGCCTGTAAATTACTGGTTAACCGTCTCTTGCGGTGCCAGTGGGTTACGGCTGATAAACATCGCATCGCCGTAACTAAAGAATCGATATTGCTCCGCCACGGCCTGCTGATAGGCATTCATGGTGTTTTTATATCCTGCAAATGCAGAAACCAGCATGATGAGCGTGGACTCAGGTAAATGGAAGTTAGTAACCAACGCATCCACAACCTGATACTGATATCCTGGATAAATAAAGATACGCGTATCACCGAAGAAAGGAGCAATTAAGCCATTCTCACAGGCTTTGGCTGCACTTTCCAGAGAACGAACCGAAGTCGTTCCCACCGCGACCACTCTTTTACCCCGTGCTTTACATGCCAATACCGCGTCCACAACCTCTGGCGGTACTTCGGCATATTCGGAATGCATAATATGTTCTTCGATGCTTTCTACTCGCACTGGCTGGAAGGTCCCCGCGCCAACGTGCAGAGTGACGAAGGCCATTTCGATGCCTTTTTCTCGTAGCGCAGCCAGCAGAGGCTCGTCAAAATGCAGCCCTGCTGTCGGCGCAGCCACCGCGCCCGGACGCTCACTGTATACGGTTTGATACAGTTCGCGATCGGCATCTTCATCAGGGCGATCTATATAAGGAGGCAATGGCATATGGCCAATCGCATTCAAAATACTGAAAACGTCCTGTTCTTCATCAAAACGCAACTCGAACAGCGTATCGTGGCGCGCCAGCATGGTGGCGCGGATACTTTCATTGTCGCCCAGAAGCAGCTCAGCGCCCGGTTTCGGCGCTTTTGACGCCCTAACGTGCGCCAGTACCCGATGATCGTCCAACACTCGCTCGACCAACACTTCCAGCTTGCCGCCGCTGGCCTTACGACCAAAAAGGCGTGCCGGTATCACGCGGGTATTGTTGAAAACCAGCAGGTCGCCCGCTTCCAGCTTATCCAGCAAATCGGTAAAAATGCCGTGGGTTAACTCCCCACTCGGGCCATCCAACGATAGCAAACGACAGCCACTACGCTGGGGCTGTGGATAATGAGCAATCAGTGACTCTGGCAGCTCAAAAGAAAAATCGGCAACACGCATGGTTTTCCACTTTAGACGACAAAAACAGGCCGCCTAGTCTAGAGCCGCCAAGGGTTGGCTGCAAGAATTAAGCAAGATAACCTGCTATTTGGATTATACTCTGCGGATGAATTTTCTAGCTCACCTTCATTTAGCCAGTTTGTCCGACAGCTCGCTACTGGGCAATCTGATGGCCGACTTCGTTCGCGGCAATCCGCAGCATGATTATAGCCAAGAGGTTGTGGCTGGCATCATGATGCATCGCCGTGTCGATGTGATGACTGACACGCTACCGCAGGTTAAGCAAGCGCGGCTCTACTTTAGCACTGATTTTCGCCGGGTTGCGCCAATCACGCTGGATGTCCTGTGGGATCATTTTCTGGCACGTCACTGGGATGAATTGGTGCCAGACATCGCTCTGCCAGCGTTTATTTTGCAGGCTCAGCAGCAAATCATTCCGCAGCTCCCGCATACGCCTGAACGTTTCCAGAATCTGAATGCTTATCTGTGGCCCGAACGTTGGCTGGAACGCTATGCCGAGCTGCCTTTTATCGCGAATGTGTTACAAGGCATGGCGAATCGTCGTCCTAAACTGTCTGCACTGGCTGGCTCGTTTTACGATATTGAGCAACATTATCAACCGCTGGAGCAGGTATTCTGGCAGTTCTACCCACAAATGATGCACAAAGCGCAGCATAAACAGATTTAGCCTATCGGTAAGTCTGGTATGGCTTATTTGATTTAAGTCACTTGCTCTTTATGTCAAAGTGGGTATCTTAACAAGACAAAAGATACAAAATTAAGTTATTGATAGATAGAAACTATCACAGCAATTGGTATATAGACCTTTATTGATTGTGGCTAACTCCCTATGCTGTGACGAAAGTTTTATCCCAACTCGTTAATCCATCCCTATTAACAGGAGTAATTTATGGTTCTGGTAACTCGTCAAGCCCCTGACTTTACTGCGGCTGCTGTACTTGGTAACGGCGAAATCGTTGAAAACTTCAACCTGAAAAAGCACCTGAACGGCAAACCAGCCGTCCTGTTCTTCTGGCCAATGGACTTTACTTTCGTTTGCCCTTCAGAGCTGATTGCTTTCGATCACCGTTACGAAGAATTCCAGAAACGCGGCGTTGAAGTTGTTGGTGTTTCTTTTGACTCAGAATTTGTTCACAACGCATGGCGTAAAACCCCAATCGAAAACGGCGGCATCGGCGAAGTTAAATACGCGATGGTTGCTGATATCAAACGTGAAATCCAACAAGCCTACGGTATCGAGCATCCAGATGCTGGCGTAGCGCTGCGCGGTTCATTCCTGATCGACAAAAACGGTGTTGTTCGTCACCAGGTAGTTAACGACCTGCCACTGGGCCGTAACATCGACGAAATGATCCGTATGGTTGACGCGCTGCAATTCCACGAAGAACACGGTGATGTTTGCCCTGCACAGTGGGAAAAAGGCCAGGAAGGTATGGGCGCTTCTCCAGACGGCGTAGCAAAATACCTGTCTAAAAACGCTTCAAAGCTGTAATCAAGCCGAAGTGAAATTGGGTTAAATCCTGATTTAATCGAATAATATCAACCAGTCGGTTCACGCTGACTGGTTTTTTTATGCCCATACCTTTCCCAGCACCATCGCCTCTCTCCTTTTCTTGTTACTGCCCCTTATTAGTGCAACGTGATCCCACCGACATTTTTCTACGTCACTTTTAATTGTCCTGCTCTCCGCGCTGCAAAACGGCTCGCACCGAGCTAATCTGTAACCGGTTAGTTAATAAACAAATCATTTGTTATTAAATAAATAATTGGCGTGATGTTTGCACCAAAAGGTGTTGTGAATACTCGGCAACACCAGGGACTTAACCCGTAGATATGTCAGAGATTTATGAAAAATAACTCATTACAGGAGTCAGTATGCTTTTAAAAAAATGGACGATGCCTTTGACTGTCGTAGCCTTGTTAGTTAGCGGTAACTTACATGCAGCCTCTATGCCAGCAGTGGAAGCTAAAAATGGCATGGTTGTTTCCTCTCAGCATCTCGCTTCTCAGGTTGGCGTTGATATTCTGAAAATGGGCGGTAATGCAGTCGATGCGGCAGTGGCCGTGGGCTATGCTCAGGCGGTCGTTAATCCTTGTTGCGGGAATATCGGCGGCGGCGGCTTTATGACCATTCATTTAGCCGATGGTACAGACACCTTTATCAATTTCCGTGAAACGGCTCCAGCCGCCGCCAGCGCCGATATGTATCTGGATAAAGACGGTAAAGTGACTAAAGATGCCAGTCTGTACGGCTATCTGGCCTCCGGCGTTCCGGGAACCGTATTGGGCATGGACAGCGCACAGAAGAAATACGGTAAATTAACACGTAAGCAAGTGATGGAACCGGCGATTCGTCTGGCGCGGGAAGGTTTTATCCTAACGCGTGCTGATACAGACATTCTCGATACCACCACCAAGCGTTTTCGTGAAGATCCTGAATCTGCTCGTATTTTCCTGCGTAAAGACGGTTCGCCCTTTGAACCGGGAGATAGACTGGTACAGACCGATTTAGCCAATACGCTAGAAGCTATCGCAGAAAAAGGGCCTGACGCTTTCTATCAGGGGAAAATTCCACAGGCAGTGGAAGATGCATCGAAAAAAGGCGGTGGCATTCTGACCGCGGCAGATTTTGCCAACTATAGAATTACCGAAACCGCACCTGTTACCTGTAGCTATCGTGGCTATAAATTTGTTTCAGCCCCGCCTCCTAGCTCTGGCGGCGTAACCCTGTGCGAAACGCTGAATATTCTCGAAGGTTACGATGTGAAAAGCATGGGCTTTAACTCAGCGGCCTATATTCATACACTGACCGAAGCCATGCGCCACGCCTATATGGACCGCAACACCTTCCTCGGCGATCCTGAATTTGTTAAAAATCCTATCGATCGCCTGCTCAGTAAAAGCTACGCCGATGAGATTCGTAAACAAATCGTGCCGGGCAAAGCCACGCCATCAGAAAATGTTCAGCCCGGTAGGCAACCTCATGAAAAACCGGAAACGACTCACTATTCGATTGTCGATCATGAAGGTAACGCCGTTTCAACCACTTATACCGTGAACGGCCGCTTTGGTGCAGTCGTCATCGCACCAGGTACCGGTTTCTTCCTCAATGATGAAATGGATGATTTTACCGTCAAAGTCGGCGAACAGAACCTGTATGGATTGGTTCAGGGAGCGACTAACGCCATTGCCCCCGGTAAGCGCCCACTATCGTCTATGAGCCCGACGTTAGTGACCAAAGATGGTCAGATCTATATGGTTCTGGGTTCACCAGGCGGTTCGCGTATCATCACTATCACACTACAAACTGCGCTGAATATTATCGATCACGGTATGGCTCCGCAGGAAGCGGTTGATGCGCCACGCATTCATCACCAATGGTTACCGGATGAGGTGTATTACGAGCAACGCGGTGTGTCTGCTGACAGCCTGAAAATCCTGAAGGAAATGGGCTATAAAATGGTTGAACAAAGCCCGTGGGGAGCCGCCGAGTTAATTCTGGTGGGCTTGCCGAACGTGGCGGGCGTGTCGCCGGCTAATTCAGGCAATGACTCTGCGGTTTCAGGCAAAGTTCGGGAAGGTTATCTCTACGGTGCCAACGATGTTCGGCGCCCGGCAGGTGCAGCCATAGGTTATTGATAAATTAGATTTATTTATATCTTTCGATTTAGATAATGAAATAAAGCCCCACACCTGAACGACTGTTCGATAAAACACCCCATCCGTTATGGATGGGGTTTATGGTTACCAAGGCAATGCGCGCCCCTGATAATCGATAAAAGCATGGCCGCCCTTACCTGCTAACTTCTCAACCTGATCCACCACGCCACGCACGCTAGTGCTAATGGTTAAAGGTGCAGCATCACCGCCCATATCGGTTTTTACCCAGCCCGGATGGAAGGACAATACCGTTAATGAATTATCCGCCGTTTCTGCCACTAAATGACGTGTCATCATATTGAGCGCAGCTTTACTGGCTGAATACAAAGGCTTATGCCCGCTCTCATTGCTAGTAATACTACCAAGCTGCGAGGACATAAACGCCAATACGCTGTTATGTGGCTTGCGATAAGGCAATAAATGCTCGGCAATACGGATAGGAGAAACGGTATTAGTTTGGAATAAGGCCAGAATTTCTTCCGGTGTCGCCTTGAGAGCAGATTCATGCTCTGGGCCTGCTACACCCGCGTTCACAAAAATCAGATCAAATTGCTGCCCTGCAATCTGTGGCAAAAATGCCTCAATGCTGGCCGGCTGATTAATATCCAATACCAGCCAGCGAGAGTGATTGGCACCGGTTTCTTTGGCGTGCTGACGAGTCGTGGCAGTCACCGACCAGCCGCGCTGGTTAAGTTCATCCACTAGACCTAAGCCCAGCCCACGAGATGCCCCGATAATTAATGCCGTTTTCTTAGTTGCGCTCATTGTTTATCCTTTTCCACTCGTATTGCCGCATTGACGCTTAATGATTAGCAGCGGGAATATTCACCATAGGACAAAAACGGCAAGGAAAAAAGTGGAGAAATCAGTCGCTGTAATTCAATTATTTTGAATCCACGGCATTTTTCGCTGTGGATTATGGGCTTTAGTTTCATGTCAGACTCATAGAGTCAGTACTTACCCACTCCGCGCCACAGGCTGAAGCTTTCTCCAGCCAATTGCAGATTTACATTCTGCGCATTCAACATGAGCTGGCTATCACCTTCCTCACGCCGCCAGTTTTCTACATTAAGCAGCGGCGACTCCGGTAAACTAATTTCAGCGCCCTGACCGCGCTGCAACGCGATCAATACTCGCTCCTGTCGGTAAGTGCGCACAAACACCAGTGAATCACCACTGGCGAACACCACCTGACAGCCACCGCGCCGTAGCGCTATACTTTCTCGCCGCAGGGCAATCATGCGCTGACTCAACTCAAGCAGTTGTCGATCCCACTGATTTTCATCCCACGGGAAGGTTTTACGGCAGAACGGATCGTTTTCACCGTCTAATCCCACTTCATCGCCGTAATACAGGCAAGGCACGCCGATCCAGCTAAACAACCAGCCTAAGGCCATTTTCATGCGGGATTGATCGCCTTTCAGCAAACTCATAAAACGAGCGGTATCATGGCTATCCAACTGATTAAATAAGCGTAGCTGGCAGTTATGGGATAAACCGGTGCGGTAGCCGTCCATCCATTGAACGCACTCAGCCGCATCCAGCGTTATCGGGTGAGCAGCAACGTCAACTCCGGCCAAAAATGCCCGAACCGGTAACGCAAACCCCATATAATTCATCGCCGAATCTTCAACGCCTGCCTGTAGCCAGTTACGCGCATCACCAAAATGCTCACCCAAAATATAAGCTTGGGGATTTTCTTGTTTAGCCGCCTGATAAATTCCCGCTAAATGGCGCAGATTCCCCTTGGCCCCCCCCTGCTCTCCAAGCATATGAACCACATCCAACCGCCAGCCATCGATACTGTACGGCGGGCGTAGCCAATGACGCACTACGCTATCATCAGCCTGGTAAATCTGATTCACCACGCCATCAGCGGCAAAATTCAGCTTCGGCAAGCTACGGTTGCCTTTCCAGTCCAACGCCTGCCCGTCGGGATAGAAGTTAAACCAGTCGCGATAAACCGATTCGACATCGTGGCAGGCGCCACCGGTTCCCTGTTGATGCCGGTCAAACCAGATATGGGAATCACCGGTGTGATTAAAGACGCCGTCCAGTACCAGCTTGATGCCTGCGCTATGGGTTTTTTCCCGTAGTTGCAGAAAAGCCTCATTACCACCTAAATAGGGATCGACCTGATAATAATCTTGCGTGTCGTATTTATGTACGCTGGGGGCGGTAAAAATTGGGTTCAGATACAGCGCCGTCACCCCTAAATTTTGCAGATAAGGCAACTTTTGGCAGATACCGGCTAAATCCCCGCCGTAAAATGTGGAAGACGCATGAATGTCTTCCAGCGGCTCATCCCACTCTCGCCGCGCCACCGGACAATCGGCCGCATAGTGGAAATAACTACCGTTTTGCACGCAGTGACTGCCCTGACTACTGGCGAAACGATCGGGAAATATTTGATAAAAAATCTGATCGGCAACCCAATCCGGCCCCGAGTCAGGTACATCAACGGCAAACTGCGCCAGCTGAGCCGGAGGCACCACCGAAAAACCCAGCGGACTAAACCATTGCTGGCGATCGGCCCAGAGCAATTTAAAACAATAGCGGCGAGTCGGCTGCCCTTCACGCAGTGGCAAAGTCCCGCGATAACGGCGAAAACCATCGTGATCGCGACCTTTCATCGTCAGCAGCCACTCTTCATTATCCGGCTCACAGCGCAAAAAAACCTGCTCCGGTAAGTCATCACCCTGTAACCATAGACTGATGTGTAATGTGTCATCACGTAAATGTATGTAAGGGGGAACCGGTAAATGCCAACCACTAAGCATATAACTCTCCACTATTCAGCATAATTATCGCGCGATCTGACCCAAGAGCGCCTATAGCATCGATAAAGTGACCCAATATCTCAATATGCCAACGATGCCATGTTGCTGGTGCAATCCCCTCATCTGTCAGCATAAATATCAGGGAGGAGCCGGGGGGAGGAGGAAGCAGAAACAAGCTTTACCTCAGGTATACTGCCCGCTGATGACAAAATAAATAACAGGGAGAATGCCATGGGCGTAGCGGATTATCTGGATAAGATTATTGACTGGGCCAATAAGCGCTCAGATATTACCGCACTGATTCTGACCGGTTCGCTGGCGCGTCAGGATCGGATGATCGACGAACTTTCGGATATCGATATTGAAATCATTGCCGAACGACCGCAGGATCTCCTGAAAAACAGCGACTGGATCGGCGAGATCGGAGACATACTGACCTATCTCCCGCTCGATCCCGATGAAAATCAGGCGTGGGCAACCCGGCTGGTGTTCTACCGCGATGGAACCAAGGTGGATTTTACCCTCGCAGATAGTACGCGGCTGCAAACCATGATCGATGCCGCAACGCTGGACTCGCTGTACCAGCGGGGCTATCGGGCGTTACTGGATAAAAATGGCGTTGCTTCTCAGTTACCTGCCGCCAGCGGAATAAGCCAGCAACCCCCATTGCCCACTCAAAAACAGTTTCAGGCCAGCGTCGAGGAATTCTGGTTTGAAGCCGCTCATATTCCTAAGTATCTGTACCGTGGGGAGTTATGGACGGTCAAACTACGAGACTGGACCATGAAGGAGCTATTACTACAGATGATGGAATGGCAAGCACTGGCAAAATCAACATCGGACGTAGATACCTGGCATCAAGGTAGCCATATGCCGCAGTGGCTGGCACCACACATATGGCAAGAGCTGCACCAAACCTTTGGTCAATTTGATGCGGACAGCGCCCGCCAAGCCTTTTACGCCAGTATTCAGCTTTATAGCCAGCTGGCGCGTAAAGTGGCTGAATCACTCAGCTTAAAGTATCCGCAGCAGGTCGAAGATGGGGTTTTGTCTCTTTGTAAAAAAATCGAAAAACTGCCTAAAACTAACCGAACGCATTAAAACGTCACCCATAAAAAAACCGGGTTATTAGCCCGGTTTTCTGGATGTATTCAATCGGCAAATATTATTTAGATAATGCTACCGACGCAGCCTGTTTTTTCTGAAAACGCACTTTCAGGTAGTAGCCCGCCAACAGCAAGGCCACCCATATCAGGCCGACATACAGCGAAATGCGCGTCGTTGGGAAATAACCAATCAGGCCGATAATAAATAGCAGGAAAATAATCCCAGCAACCGAGGTAAACACCCCGCCGCGCAGAGGGAAATCCAATGCTTTAACCTGATCTTTGGTCAATGAACGGCGGAAAGCGATTTGGGAACACAGAATCATGATCCACACCCAAACGGTCGCGAAGGTCGCAAGTGATGCAATCACCAAGAAGACATTTTCTGGCATGATGTAGTTAAGATAAACGGCAATCAGCATTGCCCCCATCATCACCAACACCGTCACCCAAGGCACACCGCGCTTAGAAATCGCACCGAAGACTTTGGGCGCGTGGCCTTGTTCAGCCATACCGTTCAGCATACGGCCCACGCCGAATACATCGCTGTTAATCGCCGATAAAGACGCGGTAATAACCACAAAATTCAGGATACCTGCAGCAATAGTAATACCCAAATGCTGGAACGTCAGTACAAATGGGCTACCGTGAGTGCCGACCTGATTCCACGGATAAATCGACATAATCACAAACAGGGTGCCCACATAAAACACCAGAATTCGCCACGGCACTGAGTTAATCGCTTTAGGAATCGATTTTTTCGGATCTTCTGCTTCACCGGCGGTAATACCGATGATTTCAATACCGCCGTAGGCAAACATGACCAGCTGCAGCGACAGCATCATGCCGACAAAACCGTTACTGAAGAAGCCGCCGTTCGTCCACAGGTTATGAATTCCCGTCGGTTGCCCGCCGTTGCCTATCCCCCAGACAATAATGCCGATACCGGCCAAAATCATGATGATGATGGTGGCAACTTTGAAGAAGGAGAACCAGAACTCCAGTTCGCCAAAGACCTTCACGCTCATCATATTGATCGCACCGATAATCAATACCACGCTCAGCACCCATATCCAATGAGGCACGTCAGGGAACCAGACGCCCATATAGATACCAAAGGCGGTCACATCGGCGATAGCGACAATCAAAATCTCAAAGCAGTATGTCCAACCGGTGATATAGCCGGCCATCGGCCCCAGATAATCCTGCGCATAACGGGAAAAGGAGCTGGCCTGTGGGTTATTCACCGACATCTCACCCAGTGCGCGCATGATGATAAAGGCGACGATGCCGCCAATCAGATAAGCCAGCAACACGCTTGGACCCGCCATTTTGATGGCGTCCGCCGAGCCGTAAAACAGGCCGGTACCAATTGCTGAACCCAAGGCCATAAAACGGATATGGCGAGTAGTCAGCCCGCGTTTTAGCTTATTTTTGACTGGTAATTCCATAACAATATCCCGTCTTCTTTCAGCAAAAAGCCACGAGCAAAGGCGCGTGGCTAAAGATACTCTCTTCTGCGGCAATTACTGTTTGGCAGTAACTCGTTGACGTCCACAAATGCGATCGTAGACCGCTACCACCACCAGAATCAACAAGGAAGGTGGCAACCAAGACAGGCCTTGGCCCGCCAACGGTAACTGTTCAGTCCAAGCAGGCAGGAAATGCGCAAAGGTCGATGTCTTGATTCCACCCAAAATACCGAACAACAGGCTGACCAACATAGTTGGAGCCACGATACGGCTGGCATTACGCCACCAACGCAGAGTGAAGCTCAGAATCACCAGCACAATACACGGAGGATAAATCGCCGTCATTACTGGAATGGAAATTTGAATCAAATGGCTCAGCCCCAAATTGGATACCAACATGGAGAAAATGCCCAGAATGAATACCAGCGCTCGGTAAGACAACGGCAGATATTGGCTAAAGAATTCGGCTAAAGCACAGGTCAGGCCAACCGCAGTGACCATACAGGCGATGAAGATGAGCGCCGCCAGGAACATACTGCCCAAACCGCCGAAGGTATGCTGTACGTAAGCATGCAGAATCACTGCGCCGTTTTGCGCATCAGGTACCAACGTACCGCTGCTGCCACCCAGTTTGAACAGGCTCAGGTAAACCAGCGTCAGACCCACACCAGCGATTAAGCCAGCCCAAATGGTGTAACGAGTCAGCAAGCCGGAAGAAACTACACCGCGAGAACGCGCAGCATTCACGATAACAATACCGAATACCATTGCTCCCAGCGTATCCATGGTCAGATAACCATTAACGAAACCGGAAGAGAAAGGCACTTGCTGATAGATTTCGGTTGCAGGAATCTGCGGGCCAGCAGGCCATAGAACCGCAGCAACGCCCAAAATAGCCAGTGCAGCAATTTTCAGCGGAGCCAGAATATGCCCGACGGTGTCCAGTAGACGGCCTGGGTAAAGCGAAATACCAATAACCAGCGCGAAATAGATCAGGCTATAAATAAACAACGGCAATGGGCCATCGCCAGTCAACGGAGCAATACCAATTTCGAAAGAAACGGTCGCAGTACGCGGAGTAGCAAACAGTGGGCCGACGGCCAGATAACAGACGGTCGCCAAAACCAGGCCCGCAGTACGACCAATTGGCGAACTCAGCGCATCAATACCGCCACCAACGCGCGCCAATGCAATAACGGTGATGACCGGCAGACCCACGGCAGTGATCAGGAAGCCAAGTGCGGCTATCCAAACGTGCTCGCCAGACTGAAGGCCAACCATAGGCGGGAAAATGATGTTGCCCGCGCCGACGAATAAGGCAAAGGTCATAAAACCTAATGCCAGTATGTCTTTAGATGATAAACGATGACTCATAGTGGTTGTCGTGTTGCCTAGTTAAAAGGACCAAAAAGGAAAACCCTGGGTTGTTGTCTTTCCGGCTCGATCGAAAACGCTATAACGCTTCACAGAGAGCGCTAATTTCCGACTAATCGGTTTCGATGATTTGCAGTGTTTTTGAAGTTATATGCAGATGGAATAAACCAACAACGGGGGCTAAGTAGAACGTTTATAGCGGAGAAAGGCAAGTCTGGATCGGAAAAGCAGAGTCATCAACCAGATAATTCTTCAATACTAGTTAAACATGTCGGTTATTGAGAAATACACGCCATATGATTTGTATCATTTTTAATCAATTATTAGCATTGGGCGGCCTTCACCGCCCAAAAACTCACCAAATGTCGTTAGCAATATCGACTACCAGCCTGAGTTTTTTCCACTGATCCTGCTCCGTCAGGCTATTCCCTTCTTCCGTCGAAGCGAAGCCACACTGTGGGCTAAGGCAGAGTTGTTCAATATCGACAAATTTGGCCGCCTCGGCGATACGTTCTTTCACCGCCTGCGGTTGTTCCAAGGTGCCATTTTTCGAGGTAATCAGCCCCAAAACCACCTGTTGCTGCCCCGGTTT
The DNA here is from genome assembly GCF_003634395.1 of Yersinia sp. IP36721. Taxonomy (NCBI): domain Bacteria; kingdom Pseudomonadati; phylum Pseudomonadota; class Gammaproteobacteria; order Enterobacterales; family Yersiniaceae; genus Yersinia; species Yersinia sp. IP36721. The sequence continues at coordinate 62,692 of NZ_QCZL01000017.1, read as the reverse complement.
GATAAAGCGCAGAGGTTCGAAACCACCGGCACGTTCCGTGTCATATTCAAGGAAAAAAGCTTCGACGTTAACTGTGCCAAACAATATTTTCGCTACTGGCTCATAACCGCCCTCTGAAATCCAGGTCGAGCGGAAATTACCGCGGCACACATGTAAACCAATAGTCAAATCCGCCGGCTTGCCTGCCAGTGCCTTATTGAGCACCTGAGCATAGATCTGCGCCAACTGCTCTGGATCTTCACCACGCTCTCTGATCTGACGCTGCTGATCGTCCGAACACAGATAAGCCCACACAGTATCGTCCAACTGTAAATAACGGCAGCCCGCATCATAAAAGGCCTGAATAGCATCACGATAGGTCTGAGCTAAATCGTCAAAATACGCGGTCAGATCGGGATAAACCTGCTTATCTATAGCGTTACGGCCACCGCGAAAATGCAGCACGCTCGGGCTGGGGATAGTCATTTTAGCCACGGAGTTTCCGGCAATACTTTGTAAAAAACGAAAATCCTCCAGCATTGGATGGGATTTAAAGCCCAGTTTGCCAACCACTTTGATACTGCGAGCGCGCGTCTGAACGCCGTTAAACTGAATGCCCTGCTCGACATCGTAACCTTCAACTCCTTCCAAACCTTCGAAGAAATCGAAATGCCACCAGGCCCGACGAAATTCGCCATCGGTCACCAATTGCAGCCCCGCCTCCTGCTGCTTTGCCACTATGTACCTGATTTCGTTATCTTCAATTTCGCGTAACTGGCTAGCGCTGATATCACCGTTCAGGCGCTGCTGGCGCGCCTGTTTCAACGCCGCAGGACGCAGCAAACTGCCGACAACATCGGCGCGAAAAGCAGGGGTCGTTCTTTGCATAACAGGCTCCAGATCCTATACCGCCGACTAAAGCCGCCACGGCACAAATAATTTACCGAATGGATAGTTTCTTTGAGTTACAAATAGACATCCAGACGTCCAAATAAATTGACTGGAGAGTGTCATCTCATCTATTTTGATTCAATAGAGGAATTTTCACTGCATATGAAATAAATTCATATCCAACTAAATTAGTGGGTAAATCCCAGCGCTGAACGGGCCTTTTTCAAGCTTTCTTGCGATAAGGGGAGATAGCCGTCACGACTCACCAGTTCTTGCCCTTCTGGAGATAGAATTCGCTGCAAGAACGCCGCCGTTAGCGGTTCTAGAGGTTTATCAGGCGCTTTATTGACGTAGATATAAAGATAGCGGGACAAGGGGTAACGGCCATTTCGAACATTTTCGGCGGTTGGCATGACGTAATCCTGCCCTGATACCGACAAAGGTAATAATCTGACGCCGCTGGCGCGAAAACCAATGCTGGCATAACCGATACTGTTCAGCGAGGTTGCTACAGCCTGAACCACCGAGGCTGAACCAGGTAATTCATTGACCTGGCTGCGAAAATCGCCGCCGCACAAAGCACGCTGTTTGAAATAACCGTAGGTGCCGGAAGCTGAGTTCCGACTATAACGCTGGAGAGAACGCCCAGCCCACGGGCCTTTCAGCCCAAGATCAGCCCATAAGTTTACTGGCTTATTATCACCACATAATTGATTTTGCGAATAAATGGCGTCCAGCTGTGACAAACTCAGCCCCACCAGCGGATTATCCTGATGCACCAGAACCACCAACGCATCCACCGCCACTGGCACGGCTAAAGGAGGATAGCCATAGCGTTGAACAAAAGCGGCAATCTCGGCGGCTTTCATCGGACGACTCATCGGGCCAAGTTGAGCTGCACCTGCGGCCAGAGCCGTCGGTGCGGTTGACGAACCGGCGGCCTGAATTTGCAGATTAATACTCGGATACTGATGATTGAAATCTTCCGCCCACAGAGACATCAGATTCGCCAGCGTATCAGAGCCTACGCTGGAAAGATTACCGGAAAGCATCCCAACCGGTGCCTGAGCAAAAACCGGAGTGCTGACCCATAACATTGCACTCAGTAACGCCGTTTGGCTCCATTTCATCATCAGAATATCGTCCGTAAAGCCTAGGTTTTGACCGCATTCTCAGCTAAAACCGTGGGAACAATCAATCGCTTCGGTAAGGTGAAGACAAAACGCGTCCCCAAACCAATTTCACTCATGACCTCTAAACGCGCATCGTGGTGACTCAGCGCATGTTTAACAATCGCCAGCCCAAGCCCACTTCCGCCGGTTTGCCGCGAACGAGCTTTATCTACCCGATAGAAGCGCTCGGTAAGACGAGGAACGTGCTCCGGCCCAATGCCCGGCCCGTTATCACTGACCTGAAACTGAGCGCCCTGCGGCGTCAATTGCCAGCACACTTCGATTTTTGTACCAGTTGGCGTGTGATTTACCGCGTTATACACCAGATTGGATACGGCACTGCGCAACTGGTCTTCATTACCAAACACTTTAAGCTGTTCATTCACGCGGAAAGTAATCTCATGGCGACCGCTGCTTAACGCCTGAACCTCATGCTGTAGTAGCTTCAGCATCAGTGGAATATCCACTCGCTCATTCATATCCACATTTGGTGCTGCTTCGATTTTTGATAACGTCAATAATTGCTTCACCAAACCGTCCATCCGTTTGGTCTGCTCTTGCATGGTATTCAAGGCTTTACCGCGCAATGCCGCGTCCAGTTCCTGATCGTGCATCATTTCCAGATAGCCTTGCAGTACAGTTAACGGCGTCCGTAATTCATGGCTAACGTTGGCAAAGAAATTTCGCCGCGCGCCTTCCAGTTGACGCATTTGCGTGACATCTCGCGCCACCATCAGTAATTGCCCTTCTGAATAAGGCATAACGCGAAACTCAACGTAATGGCCATTATTAAGCTGCACGGTCAATGGGCGGCTGAATTCCTGCTGTTGCAGATAATGGGTAAATTCCGGGTAACGCAGCAGGTTAAGAATGTGCTGGCCGTTATCTTCCGGCCAACGAAAGCCCAGTAAATTCTGCGCTAATCCATTACACCAAAAGATATTTCCCTCTACGGTCGTCATAACCACCGCATCGGGCAAGGATTCAGCGCCGCTGCGGAAACGTTTGATCAACAGCGCCAGCTCACGCCGCCGCCGCCGATTACGCAGTTGCATCTGATAAAGACCATAAAACAGCGGCTCCCAGCTCCAGCGTCCGGCCGGTGGCGTCATGCTTCGGTCTAACCATAGCCAATGAGAAAGTTTAAGCTGGTTATAAAAATTCCAGATCAGCGCTGCCAATACTGAAACCAGTAATAGCCAAGGGAGATAACCAATGAAAAGCCCGAGCAATAGCGCGGGCAGACAAAAAAGTGCCAGCTCGATAGCCAGCCTTTTCCATGATAAGCGTTCTAGCACGACACATTCTCCGGCACTACATACTTAATAGCGCGTTGAGAAACGGTATCCGGTGCCCCGGACGGTTTGCACCATTTTGTCATGCCCTTCGGATTCAAGCGCCTTGCGTAAACGGCGGATATGGACATCAACAGTGCGGTCTTCCACATAAACGTTAGTGCCCCAAACATAATTTAGCAACTGCTCGCGGCTGTAAACCCGCTCCGGGTGAGTCATAAAGAAATGCAGTAATTTAAACTCGGTTGGCCCCATGTCTAACGCTTTTTCGTTAGCCATGACACGATGAGAAGAAGGATCGAGACTTAACCCTTGCATTTCAATCACCTCTTCCACGGCCATCGGTGAAATTCGGCGCATCACCGCTTTGATTCTGGCAACAAGCTCTTTGGGAGAAAAAGGCTTGGTAATGTAGTCGTCGGCTCCCACTTCCAGCCCGCGCACCCGATCCTCTTCTTCACCGCGGGCGGTCAGCATCATCACCGGAATATCCCGGGTCATGGCTTCACGTTTCATATGCTTGATAAACTGAATCCCAGAGCCGCCTGGCAACATCCAGTCTAGCAGTACCAAATCAGGGAAAGGCTCGGACAAGCGCGTAACCGCGCTGTCATAATCTTCGGCTTCTAACGGTTGGTAGCCGTTTTGCTCCAGCACAAAACACACCATCTCGCGAATCGGCGCTTCGTCTTCCACCACCAGTATGCGTCTTGCCATCGTCAATCCTGCCAATATGTTAGCGGTTGCTATTTGATTTCCGCGCCATTATGCGTCAGTTTTATGACAGTTTTATGAAAAAACCATCCCTTTGCAGCCAATAAGCATAGCGGCTAACCGAAAGGGTGTTGCAAGGTTATTTCAGCAACTTTGCGAAGCCGTTCTGGGATTTCAACCAATCCTCCTTTTTAACCGCGACATCCCCTTCTCAACGTTTATAATCAGCGCCATTGATAACCTGCCCTAGCGGGAGTTTTATGCGCATTATACATACCTCAGACTGGCACTTAGGCCAGTATTTCTTCACCAAAAGCCGGGCGGCGGAGCATCAGGCTTTTTTACGCTGGCTAATCCAAAAAGTTGAAGAACATCAGGTTGATGCGTTAATTGTTGCCGGCGATATCTTCGACACAGGTTCGCCACCGAGCTACGCCCGCGAGTTATATAACCGGTTTGTGGTCGATCTTCAGCCGACGGGCTGTCAGTTAGTGGTTCTTGGCGGTAACCATGATTCTGTCGCAACCTTAAATGAGTCACGCGAACTGTTGGCCTATCTCAATACCAAGGTGATTGCCCACGCCAGCAACGATCTGGAACAACAGGTTTTCATTCTACACGATCGTGAAGATCAGCCCGGAGCCATTCTGTGTGCGATCCCTTTTCTACGCCCAAGAGATCTGATCGCCAGTCAGGCGGGAGAATCCGGATCGCAAAAACAATTAGCACTACAAGAAGCCATCGCGGCACATTATCAGCAGCTTTATCAAACGGCGGTCAACCTGCGCAAGCGGCTAGCATTACCCTTGCCCATTATCGCCACGGGTCACTTAACGACCGTAGGCGTCAGCACCTCCGACTCAGTTCGAGACATTTATATCGGCACGCTTGACGCCTTCCCTGCTCAGGCTTTCCCCCCCGCTGATTATATCGCTCTGGGCCATATCCACCGCGCTCAGCAGGTAGCAAAGTCGGAGCATATTCGCTATAGCGGCTCCCCGATTCCTCTCAGTTTTGATGAACTGAATAAAGAGAAGAGCGTATTTTTGGTGGAGTTCTCAGGGCAAAGCCTTGCCGGGGTGGAGACTCTGACTGTCCCGCAGTGGCAACCGATGCAATTAATCAAAGGGGATTTACGGCAGATAGAGCAGCAGCTCGCTGCCTTTAGCCAACTTTCCGGCCCACCGGTATGGCTGGATATTGAAGTCGCCACCCAAGACTATCTCAGCGATATTCAGCGACGCATTCAGGCATTGACGGAGAATCTCCCGGTTGAAGTGGTACTCCTGCGCCGCAGTAAAGAGCAGCGCCAAAACAGTATTCATCAGCAAGAGAAAGAAACGTTGAATGAGCTAAGCGTCAGCGACGTATTCGAACGTCGCCTCGCGTTAGAAACGGAGCTGACCGAACAACGGCAGCAGAAAATGCGGGAAATGTTTCAACAAGTTGTCGATGAAGTCACGCTGAATGCCGATGCAAGAGAAGAATAAGTATGAAAATTTTAAGCCTGCGCCTAAAAAACATTAACTCATTACAAGGCGAGTGGAAGATTGATTTTACCGCCGAGCCTTTTGCCAGTAACGGTCTTTTCGCCATTACTGGCTCAACCGGTGCCGGAAAAACAACGTTATTAGACGCGATCTGCTTGGCGCTGTATCACCAAACGCCACGGATAAAAGTCTCACCCAGCCAAAATGAGCTCATGACACGCCACACCGCTGAGTCACTGGCGGAAGTGGAATTTGAGGTAAAAGGCGTCAGCTATCGCGCATTCTGGAGCCAACGACGAGCAAAAAACTCTCCTGAAGGCAATCTGCAAGCTCCTAAAGTCGAGTTAGCCCTATGCGCGGACGGTAAAATACTGGCGGATAAAGTCGGTGATAAATTGTCACTTATCGCCTCGATTACCGGGTTGGATTTTGGCCGTTTCACTAAATCCATGATGCTATCTCAAGGGCAGTTTGCCGCCTTTTTGAACGCCGATGCTAACGATCGCGCCGAGCTGCTGGAGGAATTAACCGGCACAGAAATTTACGGTCGCTTATCCGAGCAGGTCTTTGAAAAGCATAAACAGGCTAAAGCCGAGCTAGATGCCTTATATTTACGAGCCAATGGCATTGAGCTGATGAATGAAGAACAGCGGCAGGATTTACAACAACAGTTAGACGCGCTGCATCAGCAGGAACAACAGTTCAGCGTCGAATTGCTCAATCTGCAAAATCAGGTCGCCTGGATTACGGTTTTGCGCCAGTTGCAACATAATGTGCAGCAATACGCTCAACAACATCTGCAGGTGGAAGAAGAGTATCAACGGGTTCAGCCCGATCTCCAGCGTTTGGCGCGCAGTGAACCCGCAGAAAAACTGCGTCCATTGCAACAAGAACGGGATCGCTGCCTGCAAGATTGGCAGCAAGCGCAGCAACATATCGCAACCTTAAAACAGCTGCAACAGCAACAACAGCTACAGCTCTCGCCGCTGACGCTAGCCTTGGAGCAGGCCACCAGCGCCCAGTTACAGCACGCTGAACGACAGCGCGAGAAGGAAACACTGATTGAACAGCATATAATTCCGTTAGACAACCATATTGCCGCTCAACGGAAAACCTTGTCGCAACTCGATGAGGATAAACTTCAACAGCAGAATAAAACGCAGAAAAGCCAGCAACAGCTTGAACAAGATGAACGCCTGCTAATGGAAACTCATCAGGGGCTGCAACAGTTAGCTGACTACATTCAGCAAAATACTCATCATCAACATTGGGAAAAGCATCTGCCGCTCTGGAAAGAACAGTTCCGTCAACAGCACAGCCAACGCCAACAACTCGCTGATAATCAGCAAATTTTGCAACAACAAGCGGCGCAGATTGTTGAGCTGCAACAGAAATTCGCCGTACTAAGCGCTCAAGGCGTACAGCAGCAGGCTGCATTGGCGCAAGCCACAATGCAGGCTGACGCCAGCAAACAACAGCTGGAGGCGCTAGAAAAACAGCAACCTCAGGCACAATTGCGTCAACGGCTTGCTGAACTTGGCGAGCAAAGAAATACCCGTCAACGGCTCGCAGCCTTATCGCCGCTGGCTCTACAGCTACAGGCCCAACATCAGAAAAACCAACAATATCTGCTCGATCAAAACCAGAAACTGGTACAACTCGAGCAGCAGCTGATAGAAAAAAGACAGCAATACGCCCAACAAAAACAGCACCTTGCTGATTTGGAAACGCTATGGGATCGCGAAAAACAGATTGTGACGTTGGCGGCAGAAAGAGCCAAATTGCAGTCAGGAAAAGCCTGCCCACTGTGCGGATCCCTAGAACACCCGGCTATAGCCGAATATCAAGCGGTAAAACCGTCTGAAACTGCGCTGCGCGTGGAGGCACTACGTGCGCAGGTTGATGAGCTGTCTAAGACGGGCAGCGGATTAAAAGCCGAAAAAGAAAATCTGCAGCAGCAGAAATCACGTCTGGAACAAGAATTACGACAAAGTGGTCTGCAGTTAGCTGAACATCAGCAAAACTGGCTGGCGCTGACCGCGCGGCTAGCTCTGAATTTCACTCTGGATGAACCGGCTCAGTTAACTGCGTGGCTAGAGCAACAGGAGCAGGAAGAGCAAGAATATCAGCAGAAACTGTCCGAATTTGAGCGACTCAACCAACAATATCAGCGAGCTAAAGACGCATTGGTTCAAGCCGAGCAGAATCAGCAGAAGAACCTGAGTGAAGTCGGCCTGCAACAACAACGCCTGCAAAACATTCAGCAATCTCAGCAGCAGTTACAGCAGACCGACCAGCGTCAGCAGGACGAATATCGACTGCAGCAACAGGATTTCCTCAATACATTAATCAATCTCGATCTACAGCAGCCGGAGCCAGAGCAGCAAACTGAGTGGCTAGATCTGCGGGAATATGAATGGCTGCGCTGGAAGCAGAATCAGCAGAATCAGCAACAGCTGGTATTACAACAAAAAACGCTGGAAACGCGGATAGAAAGCGAACGCCAGCGCCAAAAAGAATACCGCGACCAATTATTGAATATTGAGCAAAAGCTCAGCCAGGCAAACCGTGCGTTGCAGCAATATATTCATCAACGTCAAGAGCTGTTTGGCGATAAGGTTGTTGCCGACGAACGACAAAAACTGCGAACAGAGCAACAGCAAATCGAGCTAGCGCAAAAGGCCGCCAACGAAGCACTGCAACAGTTGCAGTCTCAGTTGAGCCGATTGGGCGGTGAATTAGCTCAACTGGAACAGCAGTTGCAGCAATATCAGCAGAAGGCCACCCAAACTCAGGCCGAATTCCAACAGGCTCTTGCCGCCAGCGAGTTTGATACTGAAGTCGCTTTTGCAGCAGCTTTATTAGATGAAGGCCAACGCCACTCTTTACTTCAACTGCAACAGCAGTTGAATGAACGCTTGCAAGAAGCAGTAATCCGCTTGCAGCAAGCGAATGACAGCCTCAACCAACACCTGAAACATTGTCCGTCAGGTATCTCCCCACACAGCGATTTATCCGAACGGCAAGGAATTGCAGAGCAGATGGCTCTGCAGCTAAAAGCTAACACCCTGCGTCAGGGGGAACTGCGTAATCAGTTAGAGAGCGATACACATCGACGTGCCAGCCAATCAGCCCTGTTCGAGCAGATAGAACATAACCAGCAGCAATACGATGACTGGAGCTACCTCAATCAACTTATTGGTTCAAAGGAAGGGGATAAATTCCGTAAGTTTGCTCAGGGCTTGACTCTCGATCATCTGGTTTATCTGGCTAATAACCAGCTTAACCGACTGCATGGCCGCTATTTACTCCAACGGAAAACCAATGATGCACTGGAGTTACTGGTCGTAGACACCTGGCAGGCCGATGCCATTCGGGATACCCGCACGCTTTCAGGAGGTGAAAGCTTCCTGGTCAGCCTGTCTCTGGCATTAGCACTTTCCGATCTGGTCAGCCATAAAACCAGTATCGACTCGTTGTTCCTTGATGAAGGCTTCGGTACTTTGGATGCCGAAACGCTGGATACCGCGCTGGATGCTCTCGACAGCCTGAATGCGACGGGCAAAACCATCGGTGTGATCAGCCACGTCGAGGCAATGAAAGAACGCATACCGGTGCAAATCAAAGTTAAGAAAATTAATGGATTAGGCATTAGCAGGCTTGATAATGCTTTTGCAGTTAATTAAGCGCAGAGTTATGGAAAGATGAAGCAAGAAGCAGCCAAAATCCAAGCTCAGACCGTAAGATTACTTCATATCAACTCGTGAATGCCTAGTGAACGTTGAATCTAGAGTTTGTGGCATTAGGTAAATTAGCACCCTTTGCTATTAATCTAATGCCGCTTTCGCCAACCAATAGCCGCTTATTACAGGTTGAGAAAAGCGGCTATTCATATTCTCTAATACATAATGAAATTAAGCGTCACATAGAGATCTAGCATGTATTGGGTATTGGGTATTGGGTATTGGGTATTGCGCATAAATATAGCCATTGATGGACAAAGGCAACGGACGAGGCTATTAGCCACCAAACTGCCCTGATAAGATTCCTGATATGCCTGTAGCCGCCTGAAGGAGCGACAGTCAGGCAATCACACTATTGCTGTGGCCACAGCCATGCAGCACCACGCACGCCGCTGGAGTCACCGTGTATCGCCTTGTGAATCGGCGTTTCACACTCCCCGCCGAATACCCACGGACGTATCAAATCAGGCAATGTACGATACAAACGATCGACATTACTCATACCGCCGCCCAATACAATCACATCCGGATCGAACAGGTTAATCACGTGAGCCAGTGATTTCGCGAATCGTTGCTCATAGCGTTGCATCGCCTGCTCGGCAATAACATCGCCTTGTTCCACCAGAGTAATGATTTCATGTCCTTTCAAGAGATTGCCGCTTAAACGAAAATAATCCATAGCAAAGCCCGTACCTGACACAAAGGTTTCGATACAGCCCTTCTTACCGCAATAGCAGGGAACCTCTAATTGATAACGTTGTTCATCCTCATCCTGCCACGGCAACGGATTATGCCCCCATTCACCGGCGATACCGTTTCCACCAGAATGAACACGCCCGCCAATAGCGATACCCGACCCACAGCCAGTACCAATAATTGCCGCAAAGACCAAATGTTTCCCTGCTCCGGCACCGTCTGTCGCTTCGGAAACAGCCAGACAGTTAGCATCATTAGCCAGTCTGACCGGACGGGCAAGCAAGTCAGATAAATCGCGATCCAACGTCTGCCCATTCAACCATACCGAATTGGCATTTTTTACTTTCCCACTAAAGGGGGACAAAGTGCCCGGAATACCTACGCCAACGCTTCCTTTTTCGCCAGTAGCTACCTCCGCATCCGTAACCAAACCGGCAATAGCCGATAACGTTTGATGATAGTCATGACGAGGCGTTTCAATCCGCTTACGAAAAAGCTCTCGCCCATCATTAGCCAGTGCAATGACTTCTATCTTAGTACCACCCAAATCTATACCAATGCGCATTGCGCCTCACCTCATTGAGCTGATGACTTTATTTTCAGCGAAATTTTTTAACGGAGTCACGCATCATTCCGCAAATTCAGACGTGCCGATTATTAGCTATTGCATACTAGTTTGGACAATCATTAGGTATCTCACAATCTTTGCATTTATCTATTTGACGCTACCGACAATTTAAATAATTCATCACCCTCAGCGAGCCATGCGTTGTAGTACTTTTTCACGCAATATTTCGATTCAGCCCCCAATTCATCACGCTATTTTGCTAGGGACTGCGGCTTCAATTCGTTATCATGCCGCCCTGCGTTTGATTAACACGCGTGCTTTAAGCGCGCCCGAGCTTGGGATAACACTATGCTGTGGTTTAAAAATTTAATGGTTTACCGTTTGAGCCGGGAAGTTTCACTGTCTGCGGACGAAATGGAAAAACAGTTAAGCGCCCTTTCTTTCACCCCTTGCGGTAGCCAGGATATGGCCAAGACCGGTTGGGTGCCTCCGATGGGCTCTCACAGCGATGCTTTAACCCATACAGTTAATGGGCAAATCATTATTTGTGCGCGTAAAGAAGAAAAAATCCTGCCTTCACCGGTGATTAAGCAAGAGCTACAGGCCAAAATCGAGCGTTTGGAAGGTGAACAGCACCGCAAACTAAAGAAAACGGAAAAAGACTCGTTAAAAGACGAAGTTCTGCATAGCCTGTTACCGCGCGCTTTCAGCCGTTTTAACCAAACATTCCTATGGATTGATACGGTTAACGATTTGATTATGGTCGATGCGGCCAGTGCCAAACGCGCCGAAGACACGCTGGCGTTGCTGCGTAAAAGCCTGGGTTCGCTGCCTGTCGTACCTTTAACTTTAGAAAACCCTATCGAACTAACATTGACCGAATGGGTTCGCTCCGGTGAATTACCTGCCGGTTTCGCGTTGATGGACGAAGCAGAGCTGAAGGCTATTCTGGAAGAAGGCGGCATTATCCGCTGCAAGAAGCAGGCTTTAGTCAGCGATGAAATTGCGGTACATATCGAAGCGGGTAAATTAGTCACCAAATTGGCACTTGACTGGCAAGAACGCGTGCAATTGGTGCTGTCTGACGACGGTTCGCTCAAGCGCCTGAAATTCTCAGATACACTGCGCGAACAAAATGATGATATCGATCGGGATGATTTCGCCCAGCGTTTCGACGCCGATTTTATTCTGATGACCAGCGAACTGGCAGCATTGATCAAAAACCTGATTGAAGCTCTGGGTGGCGAAGCGCAACGCTAAGTTTGCCGCGCATTTGAAGACGTTGCCCCCTCTGGCATGGAGAGGGCAATATTTTGATTAGCTTAGGTATTTACACAGATAAGCAGAGGCTTCTGCAACTTGCAGGTTAAATTCACTCTGTCCAGGAATGTAAAAAGTTTCTCCCGGCATAAACACCTGCCAGTCAGGAGAGCCTGGGATCAAGACTTTCAATGCCCCAGTAATTACCGTCATTTCCTCGGGTTGGGCGGTACTAAAAGTGTATTCCCCTTCTTCCATTACCCCAACGCTCGCGCGCCCAATGCTGCTACTGTCATAACCGATGGACTTCACTTTCCCGGTAAAATATTCATTAAATTTCAGCATAGTTTGGCACCCGCATCCTAATCATTGATGAGATTTCATATTAGGGTCACAGCATTGATTCTGTCACTGATTATTACGACAAAATGCGATCGCAAGCCGATTCACTGGGGTGGTTGCTGATAAAGCGTACAATAGAGGCAAAAAAACCGGGGCAATCGACCCCGGTGATGATAACAACAGAAGAATTATCTAATCACAGCGTTACATAATCAGTTCAGCAGCCAGCTTCGCCACCAGCACGTTCGATAACAAAACCGGTATTTCGAGCCGACGCTGTAAAAAATCGCGATGTTTTTGGTGATAGCCAATGCAATCCAGCACAACAACCTGTGCCCCCTGTTGCAGCAGCGTTTGCGCAGCTTGCTCAAGTGCCTGCTCATCGGCCAAATAAGGGCTGGCGATGGCAAAACAGGGAGGTGACGCCAGCATTTCCCACTTGGCGGCCTGCTGTTCGATTTGCTCTGAGAGTGGCACTACGATCCCGACCTGATGATCGCTGACAATCGCCGCGATCAAAGGCGGAATGATGCGATCCGGCTCCAGCAGCAGTGCCTCTCGGGTTTTCAAATGATGAAACTGCCCGGTGCATAGCAGTAAAATAATGCGACATCCCTGCGCTTCAAGTTGCTCAATTTTCTGCTGTAAACCGCGTTCCACTTTGCTTGCAGCCAAAGAAACCTGAGTGCCATCGCTCAAACGCGAAACCAGCACATGGTCGCCGCGCTCAATTGGCTGATATTGTTCCTCTACCTGTTTCCAATCCAGCCCATCCAGCAGGCCAATATGCATAACCTCATCCGACGGTAGGTATTGGGATAACAGCGGCATAATATCGCTGCGCGGTGCCTGACCTAGGGTTAATGTTGCCAATGACGCATTCATAGCGCGGCTTCGCCATGTTCGGGATGGCGTTGTTGTAGATGTATCAAAGAGCCATAAAGTGCAATAAGCCGTGCATATTCGGATTCGTCATAAAACTGACAGGTTCCACGGCCAAACTCTTTCGCTACTTCTACGGCAAATTTTACCGCGAGCGCGATATCTGTCTCATGGCTGGCACCGGTTCCACAGCCGGGTACTACCGACTGAGTACAAATGGCGACGCCAACCACCGGCGCTGAAGTGGCCGTTGAGGGCTGCATAATACTGTTTAGGTGATGCACACCGTTACCATAAGGAGTGATATCTGGAATAGTAATAGGGAATGTAACGGCATGGCTTCCGCTGGTCATCTCCATAATACGCAGCAAATCTTCGGCAACGCGCAGGATATAACCTTGCTTAACTGTAGGGGATAACGCATAGCCTTTATAATTGATGATGCGATTACCTTTAGTGGTATCAATCGATAAAATCGCATCGGCTTCCAGCATCACCTCGTTATCATTCATAGTGATGTCATCAATAGGGGAATCCATAAAATCGACGGGATCGTGTGGCCGAGTTGGCGCATTGGGGCAAATGTGAGTGGTTATCACCACATCACCGGCCAAAATATCGCCTTTACTACGCATTTCCGCCAGTTTAAGCGCGCTGGCAATGGCTGCAATGGCACCGTCAGCATCAGAAACCACACCAATGCGTTCAGGCCGCGCACCAATACCGCCCAAACGGCCGATAATGCCCAGCGTTGGCGCCGTGCCACCCAGTGTTTTACCCGCACTTCCCGCAATCTCTATTCGTACAAAATCCGTGCTGCCTTTTGGCCCAGTGGCGCGGACCGTGCTGGCCTTAACTCCTGAATAATCAACAAACAGTTCCACGATATCCTGACCAGAAACATGGGCACTATCAATCATTTCAAAAACGCGTAATGTTTGTTGCAAGCTCATCAGGACGATCCTTCATCATTAGGTCTCAGCAGGCAGCGGCATAGCTATTTGCCCTTACTGGATAAAATGGAGCTAAAGAAGTTGTACAATGCGTCGCCGGCAATAAAACCTGCCGCCATAATTTGCATTGGTGTACGCCCCTTTTCACCCCAACATTTAGTAATCAAAATGCGCAAAGCAATTCCTAGCACCACAGCCCAACCGGCTAGCGCGTTATTGATCAGTAATCCCGTCGCCAGCAGTATCCCAAGTTGACGTTTTGGGCCGCCAATCAACTGAATAATTGCGCCTGGAATAGCCCAAATCATCAGGCTAAACGCAATGCCTGGCTGCGCACCGGCCTCAATGGTTTTGGCATAAACGCGCGCCATCGGCGGCACTAAATCCTGTGCGAAATACCCCATATGAGTGAACCACACCACCGGAATGGCGATAACAAAAGCAATCAGCGCCGCAAATAACTGGATTTTCCGCCCTATCAGCTCCTGCTTCAGATCTTTACCGTATCCTCGCAGAATAAATCCGGCTTTCAGATCAAAGCCCATATCAGCAAAAGCAGGCCCAGTTGCAGCTGTAAAACCGGTTAAGATGCATAATGCCAACGGCGGAAAGCCGATCAAAATACCGACGATCAGTGTGATCAAAGCAACGGCAAAAGCTGGGAACCAACCGGAGTGCATAGCTGCAATGCCAACGATCAGTTCGTGAATAAAAGCGGCAAAAGCGGCATAAAAAATAAAACCGATCAACATGCCGGTAGACATATCGCTGTAAAGCCCACCAGCCAGCGCCAGCAAGGTCGCAATCACGACATAACCCACGGCACCTATACCGAGCGCTTTACGAACCTCCGTTGCCGGTTGGGTATAGTTCTTTTTATCCGATACTTTCTTGCTACGAATCACCTGGATGACCTGAATCAGAGCCACAAATCCTGCTCCGACCATCACTCCGTGGGGAATATAATTGGCATTAATATCAAATCCGATAAGCGGTTCAATATAGGCACGAATCAATAATCCCACGCCAAACATGCTTAATGCCCAAATATTACCGATAAAGGCGGTGCCAAAAGCGGCCATCGGAATTTTGAATATGGCCCCGACGACGCCAATTCCCACGCCGACGACCAACAGCCAGGCATGACGGCCCCCTTTGTCACCGGCTTTAATCGCTTCTGCGGCTGCAACGCCCGGCGGCCAGGCATTCTCTGCTGGAAAAATTTTGGTATCGAATAATCGATAGAGTAAATAGGCATCCAGTAACATCGCGGCGGCGACGCCACAAAACATCGGTAAAATTAGCTCTGGCTGCCCCATAACATAAGGAACAGCAATAGGCATCAACAGACTATTTGCAGCACCAAAGGTTGCCGACGAAATAACAGTTTGTGCCAGGTTTTGTGTATGAATGGATCGATAGCGTTGAAAAAACTTTAGAGGGATACGAGCCAATAACATGGCAAATAATGCACCAATGATTGAAGTATTGGGTGTCACCCCTAAAGTTGTAATCAATTGGACGCCAATAATTGCGCCAATACTAGAAAGAAATATCATCACTACCAGCGTGCCGATATCCCTTAGTTGATTCCCTGATGTTTGCTCCATTTTTATCTCCCTGAGTTCCGCTGGTGTTAGCGCTAGCTATCAAATAACACGATAATATTAGTTCCCTGGTGAGGCGCTAATTAGGTTATTATTAATGGCCAAACTCCTATCAATGGAGTTTATTTGGCTCACAGGTCTTCCTATGGAGAAATAAAGCAAATAAAAAATATTTTTTAAATAAAGTTAAAACTTGCAAATCTTAGCTAGCTATAAATTATTATTTTTCAACCAGTAATCATCATTTAATTTCTCAGCTAATAATCTGGTTGTAGAAATTAATGCTTCAACATATTCACTGGGGTAAAACGGGGGTTCATCCGAACTCGGAAAAGACAAACATAGCCCAATCGTTTCACTGCGATGCTTATTGCTGATATTGGTCGCTATTGAGCTAACGCCTTGTAAAGTCTCATTACGAGCAAAAGTCCAGCCGACCTGGCGCGCCGTTGCCAACTTATCTAATAATGCTGCCAGATTCTGCGGAGCATTGGCAGAGCGTGGTTTATAAGAGCCAAAATGTTCACGAACCTCATCGTCACTCTGGCGAGCCAAAATAGCCCGACCCACTGAGGTTTCCGCGGCAGGAGAACGGGTACCAACCGGCGTAACCACCGGTAAAAATTGTTGCCCCTGAAACATTCGCAAAACCATAATTTCCTGCCCATCCAACGCAGAAATATAACCGGTGCAGCGCGTTATTTGACTCAATTTAATCATCATTGAAGCCGCCATATCGACTAAAGGCGTAGAGAGATATTGGCTGGATATTGATAATAATAAACGACCAATATGATACAACCGCGTATCCGGATCTCGCTCTAATAAACCTTCCGATTCCATCGTCATTAATAAACGTGACGTCGTACTTTTTGCCAATCCTAATTGGTTAATAACATCGCTAAAGGAAATACCCGGATGAGCATGCATGACGTTTTGTTTGGAAAATAACTTTAGTACTGCCGAAGCATTTTCTAATGTGCTCATTTTAAATGAGTTCCAATATATGAAACTAAGTTCCCGATTGAATGAAATAAAACTAGAATCCTTCTGTCATATCGTCAAGTTTTTTATTTAATTTAAAATACAATAATTAGCTAACACACATACTTTATAATGAAAAATTGAAATTTTTATCGAAGTAAAACGAAAAAACACAAGTTTAATTCTCATTAATTAATTAGTGGCAGGATAAAGCTCTGATAACTACAAAGATGTAATTACTCAAAATTATGAAAATAATGCTCTGATATTTAATTACCTGTAGAAACTAAATAACGCCTCTCTTACAGAGTCTTTGCTGAAAATATGGGCTTTGCTGAAAATATTGACTGAAACCCTGTTCACATTTTCAGTACAACCGAAAGTCAGGCGGATAAGTTAGAGATTACGTAAGATATAAACGGCCAGTGAAGCTTCAAATACAATGATGGAGATCGACCAGAAAGCCGGCATGAAGTTACGGTGTTGACGGAGATAAAGCTTGATATGTCTCATCAGCCTCGCCTTAATTGGCATCCGATGCAGGTAAACAGAGGATTTACACTGAAATTATTACGTGGGATATAATTGTACTCTTGCTATACAATTCAGACAATAATGACGAGAAAAGTCACGACAAAAACATGCCACTCCCCTGACTGACGACTCTAGTGAGGAAACACCGTTGATAGAAATGAAAAACGGCGATAAATCGCCGTTTTAACTCAGATTTTCACCTGTAGTAAATTATTTCACCGTGGCATCAGCCAATAATTCCAGAATTTGTTGTACCACTGACTGTGGGGCCTGACTGGCATTAAGAACATAATGGGCAACCTCTTGATACATCGCCTCCCGAACAGCCAGCACATCCTGTATTTCTTCAGCAATAGGTTTACCAGTCAAACTCGGCCGCTGCGCGTCTTCAGGCTCCTCGGCTAATCTTTCGGCCAGAATATCCGCCGGCGCACGCAGGTAAATCACTATCCCCTGACGACGCATAAATGCCCGATTCTCTGCCGCGAGTACCGCGCCGCCTCCGGTAGCCACCACGGTTTTAGGTACGGTAACTTCCTGTAATACCAAACTTTCCCGCAGCCTGAACCCTTTCCAACCCTCTTTGGCTACCACTTCTGCCACCGTGAGCTGGCTGCTTTGCTGCATAAATAAATCTGTGTCGATAAATTGATATCCCAACGCCTGCGCCAACGCTTTCCCTATCGTTGTTTTACCCGCACCGCGTGCACCTACCATAAAGATAGTTCGAGTCATTGCCTGATCGTCCTTTTGCATCAAATTCTCTGGATAAGGTTTATGCATTAAAAAACCGGTCACCACCATGGACCGGTTCCACAGAAAGTAAACATTTGCTGGCTTATCGACAGCCAAAGCGAATCATACCTGTAATTAGGAGTAGTGCAAACTTTACGAAACCGTAAATTATACGATACACCCTATTTCCAATTACCCCTCAATAACCTGAGGGGCATTTTGTATCAAAAATCTACGCTGGCTCTCAACACAAACTGCCGAGGCTCGCCTATCGCCACGCGATAACGGTTACCGCTGGAAGGATAGTAGGTTGTATCGAACAGATTTTTCACATTAAGTTGCCATTTCACTCGGTAATCCTGAATTGGCAAGGTGTAAGCGATAAAGGCATCGGCTACGGTATAGTCGTCCAGAGTAAAGCTGTTTGCTGCATCTCCCGCCCGCTTTCCGACATAACGCACACCTGCGCCAACCCGTAAGTCGTCCCCACCATACAGTCCGGTCGAACCCATTTCTTTGGTCAGGAACAAGGAAGCGCTGTTGCGTGCCACGTTCGCCATCTGATTGCCTTTATTTTTCGGATCTTCCGTCACCCGCGCATCGGTGTAGGCGTAGGTAGCAACGGCGCTGACGCTATCGGTCAATTGCCCCGCCACGTCCAGCTCTACGCCCTGCGAGCGAACGCGACCTGCGGTTCGGGTCACAGTTTCAGTGCCGATAAGCTCATTCACCATGACATTACGTTTGGCAATATCAAACAGTGCCAGAGTTCCGGTCACTCCGTTGGCCATTTCGACCTTGCTACCCACTTCCCAGGATTGTCCTTGCTCCGGCGGCAATTCACCGATCTGGGTCGCAATGGATGAGTTGGGTTTGAAGGATTCGCTGTAACTACCGTACAAAGACACTTCTGGCGTCAGCTTGTACACCACGCCAGTGCGTGGGATCAATTTGCTATCCGAACTCTGTGTATTGATGATAAACGGACGCCCTTTGCCAGCAAAAACGTCAAAGCTGTCATAACGCAGCCCGGCTAACAAAATCCATTTATCACCCAATTCAATAGAATCCTGCGCAAACCAGCCATAACTTTTAAGATTTTCACGCTGATCGCTGTCTTTAGCACTCACCTGCGTAGAAGGCTGCATCAAGCCGTAAATCGGATCGTAAATATTAAAATCGGAGTTTTTCTTACCGCGAATCATATCGCCGCGATAGGTACGGTTATCTTCATAATCAAACCCGACCAATACTTGATGACTCACGCTTCCCCAAATCAAATCTCCGTTCAAAGTTGCCTGCACCGCTTGTGCACGGCTTACTGCGCTGGCGGTGGCGTCAGCCTGACGGGTTAGTACGCCGGTATTTTCATTCAGAGACAGTGCCCGAGCCTGATTATCGCTATAGCGATTGCGGTTATAAGCATAGGTCAGGGAGCCTTTCCAGCTATCATTCAACACCTGATCTATCTGTAGCGTAATATTGTCCTGATCGCCGCGCGTAGCGTTAAAAGGCTCGTCGAAACGGCGTTTACGTGGCGTATCGACCGGTTTGCCTGTGCGTGAGTCAATAATTGTGCCGCGATCGAAAGGCGTGAGGTATTCCATATGTTCGTAGGCCAAACGCACGGTTGTCGTTTCGCCATACCACATCAGTGACGGGGCGATAACCGTTTGACGATTACGGCCAAAGTTACGCCAATAATCGGTTTCATCGTGATCGACAATCATACGGTAAGCAAAACCGGATTGCCCCAGCGGGCCGGTCACATCTAACTGACCGCCACCACCGTTAAAACTGCTGCCCCAACCTTCTACATGAGTACGCTGCGCCAGCTGCGGTTTCTTGGTGATAACGTTGATGACGCCACCCGGCTCTCCCATGCCATACAACATTGAGGCGGGCCCTTTCAACACTTCTACCCGCTCGGTAGTCGGAGTGAAATTACGAGCCTGCGCCGACCGTACGCCATCCCGTAAAATCGATCCGTCGCGGTTATCGCCAAAGCCGCGTTTCATCAGCGCATCCTGCGTACCGCCCAACGTATTGGACTGAGTGATACCACTGACGTTATATAACGCTTCATCAATATTTCTCACCGCCTGATCGCGCAATACCTGCGGAGCGACCACATTGACAGCCTGCGGAACATTCAACAAGTTGGTTGAGGTTCGCGTTCCGGTCGTTGATGTGGTGGGCTGATAGCTGTCGGAATCTTCTTCGCTAAGCTGGCCAATCACCACCATTTTGGTTTTTTCACTGTGCGGCGCAGTTTCAGCTTGAGCGGCTGGCATCGCCACCAGCAAAGGCAGACCGAGCCAAGGCAAGCGACGAATATCACTGATTTTCATTGTTGAGGTTACTCCAATAAGTCCCTGAAAAAGTTAACGGCAAAAATTGTTCATATAATTGTTGGAATGTTTTTTGTGGGTCGATATCGGCAAAAAGATCGGGGTAAAACGCTTTGGCAAACATCTCCACCGCCACAACGTGGTAAGGGCTGAGATAAAAGTTGTGCCACATGCTGTAGGCACGGTGCTGCTGAACGGCATTCAAGTGAGAAATGATGGGCTGCCCGGCCATTAATTGCTGAAAACTGTGTTGAGCCTGACTGGCGCTCACCATCGGCCCTAATTGCAGGCTGGAAAGACGCTTACCCGTTGGGCCAGCCATACCGGTTGCAATATAAACGTCTGGGTTGGCCATCAGAATGGTTTCAGGATTCAGCTCGCCATAGACAGTTTTAATTCGCGAGCGAGCAATATTGTCCCCACCAGCGAAATCAATTAAATCGCCCAAGCTACCGCGGGAAGCGGTGGTACAGCAGCTTTCTCTACGCCCCAGATGCAACTGAAGCATCACCGTGGGCTTCGGACCCTGATGTTGTGCCAGCCGTTGTTGGATAACCTGCATATGTTGCTGATAAAAAGTGATGAACTGCTCGGCTCTAGCCTGACGGTTCAGTAACTCCCCCAATAATCGGATGCTGGGAACCGTGTTATTCAGCATATCGACGCGTAAATCGACGTACACCACCGGAATACCGGCTTTCGATAATCCGCTAAGCATGACTTCTTCATCGGCATCATTTTTGGCATAGCGCGGCAACACCACCACGTCGGGATGAAGCTCTATGATTTTCTCGACATTTATCTGACGGATATTCCCCTGCGCGATAATTGGGACTTTTTCAATATCAGGGAATTTCTCAACGTACTGCTGCCAACTTTGAGCATCGTAATAGGCTAAATCCCCCGGCCAGCCGATAATTCGCTGAGCCGGATTGCCCTCTTCAAGTAACGCTAAGGTATAGAGCATTCGGCTCTCGCCTAAGATGATGCGCTGGGGATTCTCAGGTACTACAACCTGACGCCCCATAATATCCTTGAGTTTTTTTGCCTGAGCGTTAAATGACATTAATAACAGGCAGGTTATTAATATTCTTGAAATTATTCCCATGATGTTTCACTAAAAACAAACAATCGCGCATGATAATAGTTCTCACTTGCATTTTCAAATTATTTGAAATTAATAAAACGCAAAAAGAGGAATGCACGGTGAAGCATTCCTCTAAACTATTTTATATTTCTGTTTGACCATTTATCTGTATTCCATACTGCACCACCTTTGATTAACAAGGTTCGCGCGGCTGGCAGATATAAACCAAGGCGGGAGGGAAATTTCGGACTACGCGCATTTTCTTCCAGGTAAAATAGCGAGATAACAAAGGCTCGGACAAATGACTATATTGAAACAGTATCAATGAGCCATTGCGTTGCCGTAATCTTTGTTGAGTTTGCTGCAATATTTTCATGCTGATTTTGGTTGGAATAGACAGTAAAGGCAGGCAACAGAAAATGGCGTCGTAATGTAAATCCAACAGCTCTGCCGAACGCGCCGCAACCTGTAAACGCGGATCGTCAATTTTATTTAATTCATCAATAAAGTGAGATTGAATTTCATAGGCCTGTAGCCTGGCATCCTTTTCCATTCGCGATAAAATCCGACGGGTCAAAACACCATCCGCAGCCCCTAATTCCGCGATTGTCATCGCCGGTATCCACTCAACCTGATTTAGCATGGTTTGGCACAGCCAAGGAGATGAAGGCGCCAAAGTGCCAACAGTACGCGGAGAGGCAATAAACCGCTGAATATATGAGAACTGACTTTTAAAATTACGTCGCACGGTGTTTAACATAGCCTGTCCCATTAAGTCCGGATAGACCACCATAACACCTTAAAAACCTGAATATCTCTTTAAGATTGTTCTAAGAGTCAGGTATTTTTTTCGTAAAAAAAATAGCCTATTACCGTCATACAAAGCGCTTCCCTCCTGGTTAAAATATTATTCGGCTAATCTTAGATAATAAAAATTGGCAAATAAAAAGAGCCCCAATTGGAAGCTACAGCCTGCTAGAGCTATAACTTTCAATCAGAACCCTTACGCCCTCAGCGAAATTTGAGGGATATTTTAAGCGCTAGGAATTTATTGATTAGCGATAAATTTCAGCACTGGCCGTATAGTAACTTGAATCACCTGGGGAACTGATGCCAATGACACGATAGTGGCTGGCGCCGTCAGCAACGGCCTTGGCATTCAATGCGGCCTCAACATCGCTTGGTGAGCCGCTGATGCCGGATACGGAAACTACGCCCATTGCCTGCAATTGGCTCGCCTGTTCGCGATTAACTTCTTGGGCTGCCAGGCTTGAAAAAGAAGCGCTGGCGATAAACGCTGCGGTAATAAAGGTTAATAGTTTCATTTTAGCTCCAACTTTCTGATTATTCTCAGTGTTCAGTGAGATTAATTATGCGAAGAATAACGAAAGCGGACGTAATGCTGAGTAAATAAACTCAATCATTGTGGGGAAACTAAGGAGGAATTGAGTTAAGTTATTTCGCCAAAGGAATGGCTAATAACGGTAGCTATATAGCCAACTTTGCCCTCTAATAAAACAACCTTTGGGGTTGGCTTAAATCAAAGGGTAAACAGCGTCAGCGAATGATTGTATACATGCACAGAAATGCAATTGGCGATTTTGCTGCCATTACCGAACGTCATGAATAGAGGGAAAAATGGTAATATTAAGAGAGTTGGCTTCAGAAGAACTGGATGCCTACCGACATTTCTTTATTGGGGAGTACGCTGAAGATCTGAGCGCTAATTGCGGCTACAGTCAGGATAAAGCACGACATCAAGCTCACTTATCCTTCGTTCAATCGCTACCAGACGGTATTAATACGATAGGAAATAAAATTTACCGGATTGAAAATAACTATAGGCTAGTGGGTTATCTTTGGTACGGATTAAATGACGGCGGCGCTTCGGTTTATATTAAGGATTTTTGCATATTGCCTGAATTTCAGCGGCAAGGATTTGGAAAAGCCAGCCTGCAAGCTTTAGAAGCAGAACTCGTCACTCAGGGAATTTTTGAAATTAAGCTACGGGTAGCGGCAGATAACCCACGAGCCAAAAAACTGTATGAACAATTAGAATTCACCGTTACCGGATTCAATATGGTTAAAACACTAAACAAACCATAGCTTGTTGTTCACCCTGGCAACGGCTCATCATAAAATAATTGCTCTTCACTGCGAGGCAAAGACGCCAGTAGCTTTGAAGCTATTTTTAGCAATACCTATCATACTGACTCGATACAGTCTGAACGCTGGGAGTGGTTAAGCCAGGACTGATTTCATGCAGGCAGGATTAACTGCATGAAATATGATGGTCGTTATTCACCATCCAAATGCTGTAATTGATTTCGATAAGATTTTACTTTTTGGCGCTTCTTAAACCAGATGGTAAATGACACCACAAAAATACCGCCAGCCAGCGTCAAAACGCCCATTTCTTGCTGATAAAACAGCATGATAATAAAATAAACGGCAGAAATAATTGCAATCCACTTCGCCGTATGACCAACAGAGTTTTTTTCATTAGTCAGACGGCGGATATGCTCTTCCTCGCTAATTCCCATCATTTATTCCCTCTGTGAGTGAACTTATAATATTGGGCCAGACGTATGATAATACAACATAATTTTCTGTTTTAATTTTCATCGCTCAGGAAGAATCTGATTGACCTTTTTCAATCAAAAGAGTTTACGAGAATGCGCCTTCAGTTATCGCCGCTAGATTCCATCCTGAAATTTTCTGGACTTGAAGCTTTGCTGCTTTTCCAGCTCAAAGATAGCTCGCTGCAACCCCTTTTCCTGCATTGGAGACAGTTTGGGAAATTTAAAACTCAGGCGCGTCATTGTGACGGTTTCGCCTTTGTTACTAATCACTTTTTTATCTACTGCACGTATGAATTGCAGGTCCAGATCAAAAGAGCCAAACTCACCGAGATCCAATAAAGAGCCGCGAAGAATCTCACACCCTTCCAACGGCAACTCACTGTCTTTATTGGAAAACATGCCTACACCGCCCAAAGAGATATCCGTGAGTGTGTGCTTAAAAGCGGTGCCATTAGGAAACTTGCCAGTACAATAAAAAGGTGGCCATTGTGGGATGTTGATTCGAAAATATTCGCGCCGTTGAATAAAGTACAAAGAATCGGGAATTGGGCTGCTAAACGCGGGTAGACCGAAATAGGTGATCTCTGTTTGTGTGGTGCAGGAGAATTCAATTTTGGCACCAGCAGGTTCGGCAATAAAAGTTAGCTGTTCGGAATCCTGTGCTAACAGATTTTCACGTTCAACGCTGCCAAAATCAAAAATGAATTGATTAGCATCTGGATGAACTTCCAAAATGCGGCTGATAAATTGCCCACGGGAGTGCGTCACCATTATAGCGGTATTATTTTTTTTCAGATCCCGCAAAATTGCGCAAATAGCTAATCGATTCTTTTTAACATACTGTTCTTTCGATATCTCACTCACCTGCCGATCCCCACCAAGAATTTTTGATTGAATTACCCTAGAGAACACCGCAAAGAGTATAACCGTCAATCAAATTATCGGCAGAAGTTAGGAAACATTTATTGACTCTTATCCGATATGGCACAAATTTCTGCAATTGGCTGCAAATGAAAACGGGCACCTGAATAAGTGCCCGCTTGATACTATTTCAATCCGCTAGCTACGAATTAAATCATCGCCGTAACCTATCCACTTATAGGTGGTCAGAGCTTCTAACCCCATAGGCCCTCGGGCATGCAGTTTCTGCGTACTGACGGCAACCTCAGCCCCCAGACCAAACTGCCCGCCGTCGGTGAAACGAGTGCTGGCATTAACGTAAACGGCTGAGGAATCCACTTCCCGGACAAAATGCTCTGCACTGCTGAGCAAACGGGTAAGAATAGCGTCTGAATGGCGGGTTCCGTGCTGGCGAATATGCTCAATCGCGGCGTCAATATCCGCCACCACGTGTACATTCAGATCCAGAGCGAGCCACTCATCGTCATAATTCGCCTCTTCTACCGGAACGACCTTCGCAGGCCCGGCCAGCAAATACGGCATCGCTTGCTCGCTGGCATGCAAAGTGACACCCGCACTTTCCATTTTGCTGCTTAACGCGGCTAAAAAGGCGGCGGCGATATCCCGATGAACCAACAGAGTTTCCAGTGAGTTACAGGCGCTAGGACGTTGCGCCTTCGCATTTTCAATCACCGTCAATGCTTTGGCAAAATCAACGTCGGCATCCACAAAGGTATGGCAGACCCCAATACCTCCGGTGATCACCGGAATAGTAGATTGCTCACGACACAATTTATGCAGGCCAGCGCCGCCTCGCGGAATCAACATATCGACGTAGCGATCCAAACGCAGTAAAGCATTCACCAGTGCGCGATCCGGGCTTTCAATCGCCTGTACCGCCGCCGCCGGTAAACCGCTTTGTTCCAGCGCTCGCTGAATCACTTTAACCATCGCCTGATTGGTATGATGCGTTTCCTTACCGCCGCGCAGGATCACCGCATTACCGGTTTTCAGACACAGGCTGGCAACGTCGATAGTGACGTTGGGACGAGCTTCATAAATCACGCCAATTACGCCTAATGGCACCCGGCGACGCTCTAGCTTCAGGCCGCTATCCAGCAACCGGCCATCCATAATCTGCCCTACCGGATCGCTTAGACGGCAAACATCGCGCACATCGTTAGCGATCGCAGCTAAACGCGCAGGCGTAAGTAGCAAACGATCGAGCAAAGCTTCGCTCATTCCGCTGGCGCGCGCTGCAGCCATATCTTGCTCATTTGCCTGAAGGATTTCGTCGCTTTCCGTCTCCAGCAACGCCGCCATTGCCATCAGGGCTTTATTTTTTTGCGCAGTACTCAATACGCCCAATTGCCAAGAGGCCTGTTTAGCCGCTTTTCCCATCTCTTCCAGCATGCTAGCTCCTTAGCTGATAATCATAAACTGATGATCATATCGTCACGGTGAACAGCGACCGGGCCGTATTCATACCCGAGTATTTCACTGATTTGCTGAGAATGATGTCCCGCCAACATACGCAATGCATCGCTGTTATAACGTGAGACACCGTGAGCCAGATCGCGGCCGCTCAGGTTACGAATACGGATCACTTCCCCGCGGGAGAAATCCCCTTTCACGCTACGGATACCTTTCGGCAATAGCGAGCTGCCCCGCGCCATAATGGCGGCTACCGCGCCATCGTCCACGGTAATTTCACCGGCTGGCGGCGCACCAAAGATCCAGCGTTTACGGTTTTCCAGCGGCGTTTCTAATGCATGGAAACGCGTGCCCACCGGCGTGCCGTCAATCACATCTCGGATAACATCAGGTTGAGCACCCGCGGCAATAATCACGTCGATACCCGCTCGGCACGCGACGTCTGCGGCCTGTAGCTTGGTCGCCATCCCGCCGGTTCCCAAACCTGAAACGCTATCACCGGCGATTTCACGCAGCGCGTCATCAATGCCATGAACGTCCCGAATCAACTCTGCGGCAGGGTTATTGCGCGGATCGGCGGTATATAACCCAGCCTGATCGGTCAGCAGCAATAATTTATCCGCACCGGCCAGAATAGCCGCCAGCGCCGAGAGATTGTCGTTATCGCCCACTTTGATTTCAGCCGTAGCGACGGCGTCGTTTTCATTAATAACCGGAACAATGCGGTTATCCAGCAAAGCATTCATGGTATCGCGGGCGTTTAAGAACCGTTCGCGGTCTTCCAGATCGGCGCGAGTAAGCAACATCTGCCCGACGTGGATGCCATAAATAGAGAACAACTGCTCCCATAGCTGAATCAGACGGCTCTGGCCGACCGCAGCCAGCAATTGCTTCGATGCAATGGTCGCTGGCAATTCAGGATAACCCAGGTGCTCACGCCCGGCGGCAATCGCGCCGGAGGTAACGATAACAATGCGATGACCTTTTGCGTGTTGCTGGGCGCACTGGCGCACCAATTCAACAATATGGGCACGGTTAAGACGGCGAGAGCCGCCGGTCAGCACGCTGGTGCCCAATTTCACAACCAAAGTCTGGCTGCCACTCATAATTTTTCTGCCATTGGGATCAATAAAAAGGAATGATACAGCAGACTTTGTAGCAGGAGACAGGCGTTATGCCAACAGGCATAACGCGAAATCACCGCTTTATTGAGCAGAAAGGGGTTTATGCAGAGAGTTTGATGGGCTGTTCGCCGAAATCCTTTGCCGGTTCTAGCGTCAGATCCATCGTCTTCAGCATTTCATGGAGGCGTTTATGGAAACCACGGAGCGTAGTTTCCAATTTTTCCTGAACCTCAGGATCTTTGATTTTTTGTTCTTTCCAACTTCCCTCGGTATTAAACAAGCCGAGTTGGTATACATAAGTAAAACAGCTGTCTTTCGACTCCAGCTCTATCCACCACCCCCAGAACTCACGTTTTTCGGGAGCAAGTTTCACATTGACGCACACGGCTAGACAATCAAAGAAAAAGCGGTCGTTCTGGCACTGCCCTTCACGTAGATATGGCCCTAAAGCTGCAAAACGTTTCATCAGTTTGCTTTTCGGGTGAGCGCTGGATATCGTCATGCTTCAATCTCCTTAAGTAGACGCACACCTTTTTAGCAAACTGTTAAATTTTAGCAACTAATTAACGCATTTTATCTTTTAGCCAATCGCAAGTTTGCAACAGAGCTCTATGAAAACTGTCATACAGCGGCGTTGAAGGGATGCTTAACAGCTTGCCGTCAACGGAAGAGGACACGATCAGTTTCGCATCTTCTTTCGGACTAAAAGGATCGTTTTCCCAATATCCGGCCAGCATTGGCGTATGGCAACGCCGTCCCAACAACCCTTGGGTTTTGAGAGAAAAACGGTTCAGCTCAGTTTTTAACGTATCATCCGATGCATCCGCCATACCTAACCGGCTGGCCAGCACATCCATATACATATCCGGCACCCGACTCTGGCTGTTACTGTCGCAAAGCAGGTGATGGACGATAGGGCCTACGCAGGCCACGCCGCGTAAACGCTGCGGCTCCAAATAGCCCAAACGCACTGCGACGTTGGCACCGAAACGGAAACCAAATAGCGAAACACGCTGATGATCGACCCAGGGAATCGTCGGCAAAGCCTGTAGCACCTGCTGATGCAGATAGCTGGTGTCCTGCGTTAATTTCCAGCGCGAAGATGAGCCGACGGAAGGCATGTCGATAGTCAACATCGCGATACCCGCCGGTGCAAGATAATCGCGGAAGAGACGGTGGTAATCGCTCTGCAACATATCCAGGCCACCACACATCAGCACCGTTGGGAAAGGCGCACTGCCAATTGTCGGCATATGCAGAAAGCCGGTCAGCGTTCCGCCATCCTGAATGGGGAAACTCAGCTCTTTTAAAGTGAAAGGCAGATATTTTGCCGCTTCTTCATAGGCTCGATTAGACAAAATTTCCGCCTGCTCGGCCAATTCATCACCACGCAAATGAGGATAACCGGCGATGCTGTACATGTTGGCTGCATTCAGCCAATACTGCCCGGCGGCCAGAGGATCGGTTTCTTCCATGGCTTTTTGCTGCCACATCATGCCCTGGTGAGACCACTCGTAAATCCAGTTGCCGTTGCGGTAACCCACCACGGTATCCAGTAATTCATTATCACTGTGTTCTGCATTAGACATCGCAATCCGCGCCAGCACCTCTTCGATTTCCAGAGGATCCACTCCGCGCCAGGTCCACATCAAGCGATTGATCATACGATACCAATGACAGGTAGTATCGCCGTCCAATGCGGAGTGAATATTCATGGTTTGGTTGCAATGAGCATGCCTGACCAAAGTCGAGGTCTCAGGATGCTTGAACTTGGGTTTAAACAGGATTTCAGAAAGGTTGGCTTGTGCCATGGTTACAATAGCCTCCATAAGCCGCGATCCCGCCTTGGTTTAGGCTGGGGAATATGGGGTTAGTGTACTCATACCGAGGAAGAAATGAAACGTCCGACAGCGTCGGACGTTTAAAGCTGCGTAAATTATTTGCCGCCTAGCGGTTCCACGAAGGTCACAGCCATATCCCACGGCTGCTCAATCCATGTATCCTGAGGAATATCAACCACATAGTCATCAACCAAAGGACGACCTGCCGGTTTAGCGAAAATAGTCACAAAGTGCGCTTTCGGATACATTTCGCGAATGGCTTTCGCAGTACCGCCGGTATCGACCAGATCGTCAATCACAATGAAGCCTTCGCCATCGCCTTCGGCACGTTTGAGCACGGTCAGCTCACGCTGGTTATTGTGGTCGTAGCTGGAGATGCACACAGTATCAACATGACGAATACCCAATTCGCGCGCCAGAATTGCACCGGGAACCAGTCCACCGCGGCTAACCGCGATGATGCCTTTCCACTGTTCCGCAGGAAGTAAACGCTGTGCCAGCTTGCGGGCTTGTATTTGCAACATATCCCAAGTTACGACGTATTTTTCGCTCATAAAATGTAGTCCCAGCCGTATTAAAGTGGCTTGTCATGTATCGAAGGGGAAAAAAGGTTGCGCGAGATTATAGTGAGGCAACAAGATAAAAACCAGCAATTATCCCGGTAATTCCGCGAATCGAATGCGGTATTTGTGCGGCCAAACGCGCGCAACGCAAATGAAAGTGATATTCTCGATAAATCGCGCCATAGCAATGGCGGTTAGTCCTTAACCCTAAAACCTACAGTATCTCAGACGCCTCCGCATTAATCTGGTGTCTGTATAAGCATGCTGTTAAAGGAGACTTACAGTGTCTGAACTGTCTAAACTTTCGCCTCAGCCGTTGTGGGATATTTTCGCTAAAATTTGTTCTATCCCTCACCCTTCTTATCACGAAGAAGAATTGGCGCAATACATTGTTGCCTGGGCAAAAGAAAAAGGTTTACACGCCGAACGCGATCAAGTGGGTAATATCCTGCTGCGCAAACCGGCGACCAAAGGCATGGAAAACCGTAAACCTGTGGCGCTGCAAGCCCACTTGGATATGGTTCCGCAAAAGAACAATGACACTGTTCACGATTTCACTAAAGACCCGATTCAGCCTTATATCGACGGCGAATGGGTGAAAGCTCGCGGCACCACGCTGGGCGCAGATAATGGCATTGGTATGGCTTCCGCGCTGGCGGTACTGTCTGACGACAGCGTAGAACACGGCCCACTGGAAGTTCTGCTGACCATGACCGAAGAAGCCGGTATGGACGGTGCTTTTGGCCTGCAACCAAACTGGCTGAACGCTGACATTCTGATTAATACCGATTCCGAGCAGGAAGGCGAAATCTACATGGGTTGCGCCGGCGGCATTGATTTCATCACCACTTTACCGTTACAGCGTGAGGCGGTTCCCGCAGGCTATCAAACGCTGAAACTGATCGTCAAAGGTCTAAAAGGCGGTCATTCCGGCGCAGATATTCATTTAGGTTTGGGAAATGCCAACAAGCTGCTGGCTCGTTTCCTATTTGAACATGAAGCGGAGCTCGGCCTACGGGTTCTGGATCTGAACGGTGGTACGCTACGCAACGCGATTCCGCGCGAAGGTTTCGCTATTTTGGCGGTTGCAGCCGATAAAGTAGATCATTTGAAAACCCTGACTCAGGACTATTTAGACATCCTGAAAAACGAGCTATCTGCGGTAGAAAAAAATCTCACCGTGGTGCTGGAACCCGTCAGTAGCGCAGCGAAAGCTTTGACCGCTGATACCCAGCACCGTCTGCTGGCATTGCTGAATGCGACGCCAAACGGCGTAATCCGTATGAGTGATGAAGTGAAAGGCGTGGTTGAAACCTCACTGAACGTGGGCGTCGTGACCATGGAAGAAGATAAGGCCGAAATTATGTGCCTGATTCGTTCCCTGATCGACAGCGGCAAAGACTATGTTGTTAGCATGCTAACCGCCGTTGGCCAACTGGCTGGCGCGCAGACTACGCCTAAAGGCGGCTATCCTGGCTGGCAGCCTGACGCAAACTCTCCGGTCATGCATTTAGTTCGCGAAACCTATGAGAAACTGTTTAACAAAACGCCAAATATCATGGTAATCCACGCCGGTCTGGAATGTGGTTTGTTCAAAAAACCTTACCCAGAAATGGATATGGTTTCCATCGGCCCAACCATGACAGGCCCACATTCTCCGGATGAACAAGTACATATCGAAAGCGTTGGTCAATACTGGCAATTACTGACCGCATTGCTGAAAGCCATTCCAAAACGCGCTTAAGCGAGTACCGCACTATCATTACGAACGGCGCCGCCTGCGGTAGCGCCGTTTTTTATGGCAAATTTGCTGCTAGAAAACCCAGAACCTGGCATCTATCCCAGCGCTATTCCCAATTCAGCAATAATTGCCGTTCAATCTGCGGATCCAGCAGGCTGACATGCAATCCCACCAATCGCACACCTCTGTCCGCCCGTCGCTCATCCCAAACTTGCTTGGCAATACGCAATAAATCGACCTTGTTCAATTCTGGCCAAACGTGTTCCTGAGTCGTTTGCTGAAAATCCTGAAATTTAAGCTTTACGCCCTGACGAGCAATTTGCAGATCCGGCCTGACCTTAGCCAAGCGGGCTTCCAGTTCGGGGAAAAGTTTTTCAATAATCTCAACGCATTCTTCCCAGTGATGAATATCCTGCGCCAGCGTCCTTTCTACGCCAACGGATTTACGCAACCGATCGGGAGATATACTTCGCTCATCAATACCATGGCAGCGCTCCCATAATACCCGCCCAAATTTACCAAAGGTTTTCAGTAAATCAGCCAAAGGATAATTTTGGACATCAACACAATGAGTTAAACCCAATTCCTGTAAACGCTTAGCCGTTACTTTTCCCACGCCCGGAATTTTGTTAAGCGGCAAAGTTTGTAGAAAAGGTTGAATTTGATCCGGTGTAATAACGTATTGTCCGTTGGGCTTATTGATATCTGAAGCGATCTTGGCTAAGAATTTGATCGGGGCGATTCCGGCGGATGCAGTTAAACCTAATTCCTCATGAATTGACTGGCGGATCTGTTGAGCAATTAAGGTTGCTGAACCGCTAAAAACCTGACTTTCGGAGACATCCAGATACGCTTCATCCAGCGATAATGGCTCGATAAGCAAAGTGTAACGGGCAAATATTTCGCGAATATGTAAAGAAGCTTCTTTATATGCCGCCATACGCCCCGGAATCACTTTTAAATGCGGGCAAAGCTTCAATGCCATCGCAGTGGACATCGCACTATGGACACCGTAACGTCTGGCAGGATAATTGGCCGTGCTGATAACGCCACGACGATCTGCGCTACCGCCAATGGCCAAAGGGATATCGCGTAAACTGGGGTCATCCCGCATCTCTACGGCTGCAAAAAAGCAGTCCATATCAACATGGATAATCTTGCGCACTCTCACTCCCATCGGCAATAGACAACTGTATAAGTATACAGTAAAAAAAGCCATGTTCAAGATTGTCCTAATTTAAATGCCGCTAAATATTTCTAATTTCCAGATCGAATACTGTTATTTACATTTAAGCGATTTTTTCATTTATTTTTAATAAAAAAGTACTACATTCGATAAAGTCGTAGAGTAATGTTTTTTTATAAAGTAAAACACATGTATAGAGAAATTCAATTTAAATGGGTTATACGGGGTATATATTATGCGGAATTATATTATGGCAAGTATATTAATCTTATTTTCATTACAAGTTATGTCATCTCCTTCAGCTAATGAACCGCCGAAAATAGTGGCGCACCGGGCTGGTACCGGAGACGCACCAGAAAATACGCTCCCTGCAATTAAGAAATCGTTGGAAAATGGAGCTGATGCTATTTGGATTACCCTACAGTTAACAAAAGATGATGTACCGGTACTTTATCGACCTTCCGATTTAAAAGAACTAACCAATGTTTCAGGAAAAGTCAGAGACTATACGAACAAACAGCTATCAACAGTTAATGCTGCTAAATTCTATAATGAAAAAAATAAAACCGCATTTTCAGCCAATATTCCAACGTTAGAAGAAGTCCTAAAGTTGAAATATGTGCTGGAAGATTATCCTAACGTCATGTTCTATCTAGATATTAAATCCCCAGATGCCGAAAATCTGGCTCAGCCTTTTGCTCAGGCTCTACAAAAAGTGCTGAAGGAAACCAACAGTTTTGAACGTACCCGGGTTTATTCAACCGACAAACTGTATCTGAACGCTATAGATCAGATGAATAAGGACGCGGGGCGAAAAGAGCAAATTCAACGTTTTGAAAGTCGAGATGAAACTCGTGATGCTTTGGTCGATATAACCTTAGGCCATCAATGTAAGCTGCCGGTAGACAAAAAGGAGCGCTGGTACGGATTGGAGATGAAGCGAAACGTTGAGTTAGTCGTTGTGGAAAAATTCACTCTTGGCGAAGGTCGTTCTCACTCAAACACCGTATTAACATGGGATAAAAGCGCTATCGATTGTTTCCGCTCCAAAGGGAAAGCCTATATTATTTTCTTTGGTATCAATACAGCGCAGGATTATGAAAAAGCAAAAGAGCTAGGTGCAGATGCCGTGATGGTTAACTCACCGAAAGAATTTAAAAAAATAGTGAATGAAAAAAAGTAATCGATTAAATATATCCTTGTAGACAAAAAGCCCGGCAGTTAATTAGCCGGGCCTTTATGCTATAGGATACGAAACTGATCCAGTTTCTTCTGCCGGGCCGCTTCTTTTTCCATTCGCTTTTTACGGGAATCACAAGGCTCAGGACAGTCGCAGACTTTCTCCATCCCCAGTGTAGCAATACCGCCGCAGCTCCCCTGTAAGGTTTTGCGCTTCACTACATAGCCAATAGACATTCCGCCAATAACCAGCAGGAAGAAGACGAAAGACGCGAGAAAAACTGTCAGCATAACTCCTCCTAAGATCGATTTTGCAGATAGGGTTCGAAGGCTTCCGAATAGCGTTCTTCAAATCCCTTATCTGTTTTAACGATCATAAATACCGGTATACCAAGTAGATTAGCCAGCGCCAGCCCTTTTTCCGGCCCCAACACATCCAGCCCGGTAGACAAACCATCAGCGGTCATACAGCTAGGATTCAGCACGGTAATGGAAACCAATCTATGGTTGATTGGCCGCCCCGTCGCGGGATCAATGGTATGAGAATAGCGTACGCCATTTTCTTCAAAATAGTTACGATAATCACCAGAGGTTGCGAGCGACATTCTCCCTGGTTCAATAATCTCCTGCGCACTTTGATCGACACCAGCACCCGGTTTTTCGATCGCTATACGCCAGGGCTTATTTTCGCCATTATTCCCACGGGTGCGAACTTCTCCGCCAATATCAACCATGAAATTTTTGATGTTCTGAGATTGCAGATATTCCGCAACCACATCAACACCGTAGCCTTTGGCGATGGAAGAAAGATCGACGTACAGCTCAGGCACTCGCTTCATTAGTGCGTTGCCTTCAACGGCGAGTTTATCTATTCCCACCCAGCCACGACGTTTCTCTAATTCTTCGGCAGAAGGCACTTTATCAGGACGTCCTTCAGGGCCAAAACCCCATAAGTTAACCAAAGGCCCGACGGTGACGTCCAGCGCACCGTCGGTTAACCGGTTGATACGAATCGCTTCCTGCACCACTTTGGCCGTAGCAGCGGACACCGGGAAAGGTTTATTAATTTCCCGACTCTG
Organism: Yersinia sp. IP36721; assembly: GCF_003634395.1. Taxonomy (NCBI): domain Bacteria; kingdom Pseudomonadati; phylum Pseudomonadota; class Gammaproteobacteria; order Enterobacterales; family Yersiniaceae; genus Yersinia; species Yersinia sp. IP36721. The sequence continues at coordinate 27,780 of NZ_QCZL01000017.1, read as the reverse complement.
ATTAAAACGGCTTAATTCAGAATCTGGCCGGTAAGTCGACATCTGGTTATTAACCACTTCCAAAATCCTATCGACTTCTTTTTGCAGTTGTTCCGGAGAAGACCGGGACGTATCACTCACATATTTTATCGAGTAATAGGTGCCCATGGTTTTACCGGTGAGATTCACCTGCTCAGGGCCGCAGCCCGCTAGCAACAGCACTCCCATCAGGAGTGCCAGCCAAAGTATTATTTTCCTATGCACAATAATCCTATTATTGTAAAACGCCCGTCAGGCATGACATCAGCCACCGAAGTCATCAAGCATAATATTGTCGTCCTCAACGCCAAGATCCTTCAGCATTTTGATCACTGCTGCGTTCATCATTGGCGGACCACACATATAGAACTCACAGTCTTCCGGCGCAGGATGGTTTTTCAAATAATTTTCCAGCAACACATTGTGAATGAACCCAGTGTATCCCGTCCAATTGTCTTCAGGCTGAGGATCGGACAAAGCAACGTGCCAGGTAAAGTTTTCATTCTCTTCCTGTAGCTGGTTGAAATCCTCTTCATAGAACATTTCGCGTTTAGATCGAGCACCGTACCAAAAGCTGATTTTACGCTTAGAATGCAAACGCTTAAGCTGATCGAAAATATGCGAGCGCATCGGTGCCATACCGGCACCACCGCCAATAAACACCATTTCCGCATCGGTATCTTTCGCAAAGAATTCACCGAATGGCCCGGAAATAACCACTTTATCACCCGGCTTCAACGACCAGATATACGAAGACATGATGCCCGGAGGCGCGTCCGGCATATTCGGCGGCGGCGTTGCAATACGCACGTTCAGCATAATAATGCCATGCTCTTCCGGATAGTTCGCCATGGAATAGGCGCGCACCGTTGGCTCGGTCACTACGGATTCAAAACGGAACAGATTAAACTTATCCCAATCGCCGCGATATTCTTCCGGCACGTCAAAATCAGCATATTTGACGGTATGAGGTTCAGCTTCAATCTGAATAAAGCCACCCGCGCGGAAGGGAACTACGTCCCCATCAGGAATTTTAAGTTTCAACTCTTTAATGAACGTCGCTTTGTTGTCATTTGAAATGACTTCGCAAGTCCATTTTTTCACGCCGAATATTTCTTCCGGCAAATCGATTTTCAAGTTTTGCTTCACGCTAACCTGACAGGCCAGACGGCAACCTTCTTTAGCTTCACGCTTAGAGATATGAGAAAGCTCGGTCGGTAAAATATCGCCGCCGCCTTCTTTGATCGTCACCCGACACTGCCCGCACGAACCACCGCCACCACATGCGGAGGAGACAAAAATGCCGTGGCCAGAAAGCACATTCAGCAATTTATCACCGGCCGGTGCAGTAAAGCTTTTTTCCATATCACCGTTGATTTCAACCTGAATATCACCGGTATTCACCAACTTCGATTTGGCGACAAGAATCATCACCGTCAACGCTAGCACGATGAGGGTGAACATAACTACGCCTAGAATTATTTCCATGAGTTCTTCCTGCCTTTATAGATGCACACCGGAGAAGGACATAAAGCCCAGTGCCATCAGCCCGGTGGTGACAAAGGTAATTCCCAGCCCCTTCAAACCACCCGGAACATCGGCGTATTTCATTTTTTCCCGAATACCTGCCAGCGCCACAATAGCCAGCATCCAGCCGATTCCCGAACCAATACCGTACACAATGGATTCTGGGAAGTTGTAATCACGCTGCGCCATAAAGGACACGCCACCAAAGATGGCGCAGTTCACGGTGATCAACGGCAAGAAGATGCCCAATGCGTTATAAAGCGCCGGGAAGTAGCGATCGAGAATCATCTCCAACACCTGCACAATCGCCGCAATCACGCCGATAAAAGTGATGAAGTTAAGGAAGCTCAGATCAACTCCTTCCACCAGCGCTCCATCGCGCAGCACCAGGTTATAAACCAGGTTGTTGGCGGGAACCGCAATACCCAGCACTACGGTTACGGCAATGCCTAGACCGAAGGCGGTGGACACTTTCTTAGAAACCGCCAGGAAAGTACACATCCCGAGGAAGAAGGCTAACGCCATGTTCTCTACAAACACCGCGCGGACAAACAGACTGATGTAATGTTCCACCGTCAATTACTCCTTTTCAATCTGCGCAGGTTTCAGGGTACGTAAGCCCCAAATCAGCATGCCAATGATAAAGAACGCACTAGGCGCTAACAGGAACAATCCGTTCGGCTGATACCAGCCGCCGTTTTGTACCGTTTCCAGCACGGTGACGCCAAACAGTTTGCCAGAACCAATCAGCTCACGAACAAAGCCCACCAGCACCAGAATCACGCCGTAGCCCAAGCCGTTACCGATACCATCCATAAAGCTTTCGATCGGCGGTGACTTCATGGCGTAGGCTTCCGCGCGCCCCATGACGATACAGTTGGTAATAATCAAACCAACGAATACCGAAAGCTGCTTCGAAATCTCATAGGCGTAGGCACGCAAAATCTGATCTACCACAATCACCAGAGAAGCGATGATCACCATCTGCACGATGATACGCACGCTGTTAGGGATATGGTTACGGATCAGCGAGATAAAGAAGCTGGAAAATGCCGTTACCAAGGTTACCGCCAGCGTCATTACCAGTGCGGTTTCCAGTTTGGTGGTTACCGCCAGCGCCGAGCAGACCCCGAGGATTTGTAATGCAATCGGGTTGTTGTCAAACAACGGGCCGAATAAAACCCGCTTAATCTCTTTGCTATCAGCCATTTTTTAACGCTCCTTCGCGCACTTTTTTCAGGAACGGGCCAAAGCCGTTTTCACCCAACCAAAAATCAAAGGTATTCTGTACCCCGTTAGAGGTCAGCGTTGCACCGGACAAACCGTCCACGGCGTAAGGATCGTTCGCATCTGCGCGTCCTTTCACTACGCGAATAGCCGGTTCCCCTTGTTCATTGAACAAACGCTTACCGACCCATTGGCTACGCCAGATTGGGTTTTCAACTTCACCACCCAGCCCTGGGGTTTCACCCTGATCGTAATAGCTGATGCCACGTACGGTTTTCCCGTCGTTATCTATCGCGACGAAGGCGTACATCATCGACCATAAACCGGAGCCGTAGACCGGCAGCACAATTTTACTGGTCTGCCCCTCCTCATTACGTACCAGATAGATTTCCACCAGATTAGCCCGACGTTTAATTCCGGCTTTATCTTGCGCAGCGGTCAGAGCGATGCTTTGGCTATCATCACGTAAAGCCTGAGAACGATCGAAGCTGGTCGGATCGGTTTTAACGAAATCACCGCTTTGCAAATCCAACAGACGCGGTTCAATACGAGCGGAAAACTCTTGTTTGACCTGCTCTGCATCCATTTTTGGCTGGAGTAAACCGGCCACGTCCAGAATGTTGCGTTGCTTATCCAGTAAGCGCTGTTCCTGCTGTTTGGATTTCAAGCCAACCGCTGCGCCGGAGACCACTACGGAGCACACCAGACACAGCAAGACCACTACCATCAGCGTTTTGCCGATAGTATCGTTATTTCTTGGTTTATCACTCGCCACGGGCTTTCCTCCGCTTGATGTTGGCCTGAACAACCACATAGTCGAACAGTGGCGCAAACAGGTTGGCGAACAGAATCGCCAGCATCATTCCCTCCGGATAAGCCGGATTCACGACACGGATTAAGACGCACATCACGCCGATCAGACCGCCGTACCACCACTTACCTTTATTGGTAAAGGAAGCCGATACCGGATCGGTAGCCATAAAGATCATACCGAAAGCAAAGCCACCCAATACCAGATGCCAGTACCAAGGCATAGCAAACAGCGGGTTAGTGGTAGAACCAATCCAGTTGAACAGGAAGGCCGTCGCAATCATGCCGATCATCACACCAGCAACAATGCGCCAGGATGCCACGCGGCCAAACATAATGATGGCACCACCGATCAGAATCATCAGGGTAGAAACTTCACCAATAGAGCCTGGAATGTTGCCCATAAAAGCATCCATCCAGCTGATTGGTTGGCCGGTGACCACGTTCATCAGACTGTGGCTGCCGTTAACGCTCCACTGGGACAACGGCGTTGCGCCAGAGAATCCGTCGGCCGCGTTCCAGACCAGATCGCCGGAGATCTGTGCCGGATAAGCGAAGAACAGGAAAGCTCGCCCAGCCAGCGCCGGGTTCAGGAAGTTACGTCCAGTGCCGCCAAAGATTTCCTTACCAATCACTACGCCAAATGAAATCCCCAGTGCCGCCTGCCAGAGTGGCAAAGTTGGCGGAACGATCAGGGAAAACAGAATGGAAGTAACGAAGAAACCTTCGTTGATTTCATGACGGCGAATAATGGCGAACAGAACTTCCCAGAAGCCCCCAACCAAAAACACCACCGCATAAATCGGCACAAAATAGACCGCGCCCAGCGTCATCATGCTGATCCAACTGGCATCCGGTGCCAGCGAGGCGCCAAGCATCTCCGCCAGTCGATAATGCCAGTCGGCGGCAATCACCTGTTGCAGCTCCGCGCCGCTATACAGGTGGTTCAGCGCAGGAATAGCCTGCTGACCAACGTTGTACATCCCCCAGAACATCGCTGGGAATACCGCCAGCCATACCAAAATCATCATCCGTTTCAGGTCGATAGCGTCACGCACGTGGGAGGCACCCGGCGTCACTTTACCCTGAGTGTAGAAAATACTGGCCGTGGCTTCGTATAGCGGATAATACTTTTCCAGCTTTCCGCCGGACTCAAAATGATGCTCTATTTTCTCAAAAAAACTTTTCAGGCCCATGAGTTATCCTTCCTGCTCAATCTTGGTCAAAATGTCGCGCAGTACCGGACCGTATTCATATTTACCGGGGCAGACAAAAGTACAGAGCGCCAAATCTTCTTCATCCAGCTCCAAAGCCCCCAGCGCCTGAGCGCTGTCGGTATCGCCGGCTAACAGATCGCGCAGCAAATGCGTCGCCAGAATATCCAGCGGCATCACTCGCTCGTAGTTGCCAATTGGCACCATAGAACGTTCGCCACCGTTCAATCCAGTAGAAAAAGCAAAGCGCTTGCGCTTGAAGAAATGGCCGAGGGTGGTGCGGGTAATAGAGAATTTATCTTTACCCGGCATAATCCAGCCGAACAGCTCCTTGTCTCGCCCTTCCAGCACTACGGAAACCTGCTGATGGAAACGACCAAGATAGCCATGTGTCGCAGAGGCCGCGGTTCCGCTCAGTACCGAACCGGAGATAATACGGTTATCCCCTGCTTTCAGTTTACCGGCGGTCAGTTCGGTCAGGCTGGCGCCTAAACGCGTGCGCAGCAGGCCAGGTTCTTTTACCTGCGGCCCCGCCAGCGCAATAACTCTATCAGTGTAAAGCTCACCTTCGACAAACAGTTTGCCAATGGCGATCACATCCTGATAACCAATGTGCCAGACGGTTTTCGTCATACTGACCGGTTCGAGGAAGTGAATGTGGGTGCCCACCAACCCAGCAGGATGGGGACCGGAAAATTCGTTATAGGTTATTTGCCCGTTATTCTGGCCGCGAATGATTTCCCCGGCGCCGTAACAAACGTGCACTTTACCTTCGGTTAAGCGCGTCAATACGCTCAAACCGTGGTTAAAGGCATCAATTTGCGTGGCAATAATGGCCTGAGGATCGGCAGCCAGCGGTTGGGTATCCATCGCCGTGACAAAAATAGCGCGTGGCTTTGTGCCCGGCTGCGGAGTTTTACTGAATGGACGAGTGCGTAGCGCAGTCCACAGACCTGAGGCCAGCAAATTTTGCTGAACCTGCTCCGCGCTCAGCTGGTTGAGCTCGGCGGCGTCGTAACGATTGAAGGAAACGCTGTCGTCTCCCTCTATTTCAATCACGACAGATTGCAGCACACGCCGTTCACCGCGATTAATCGCAGAAATCTTGCCTGCTGCTGGAGAGGTGAAAAACACGCCGGGGTTCTTTTTATCTTCAAAAAGCGCCTGGCCTTTTTTGACCCTCTCCCCTTCTTGCACCAACATTGAAGGACGCATGCCCACATACTCTTCACCGAGCAGTGCAACATGATGAATAACCGGACCTTCCTGTATGACCTGAGCCGGAGCCCCGGCAATAGGTAGGTCGAGTCCTTTTTTTATTTTAATCATAAGGTTTGCACGATTCTGTCAGGTGTATCAAATGCTGTACGTCATCCAGAGGAGCACAGCAACGCGATGATTAGTTATTTTTAACAGTTCAGTTAATATAATGAGGTATTAACCGGCAGCGCAATTAGCGTGCATTTTACTTGCAGGCATTTACTGATTTAAATAACAACATTAATTTCTGCTAATGTGACAGCGTTGGAAGATACAAAAATTGCGTTTCATTGCTCAACAAAACAACTCAATATCTTTAACACCAATATGCCTTCAGTAGCCGAGGATTTTAGCATTTTAGCCTGTTGCTGTCTGATAAAAGCAGTGACCTGGCTCAAGCAAACGACATTATATTGATCAAGAATCGCCTCTGCACTCGGTAAAAACGTAAGGTTAATTCGCTTTTACCGATCACAGTTTCTTTTTTATACAAATCTATTATTGATAAAAATATTCTGACTGATAATCTGCAAACCTATACTAACAAAAGCAGTGGCTCACCGATCGGCAGATACGATCGGTTCCCAGTAAGAGAAGTAGGAATAATTAATGGGCAAAATCGCTCTGTTACTTGCGATGATCATTTGTTTGCCTGCGGTATCCTTAACCAGCTCAGCCAGTGAGCCCGTTGCGGTTACCAATGCGCTTAAACAGCAATTACTCGGTTCTCCGGTCTATATCCAAATATTTAAAGAAGAGCGAACGTTGGAATTATATGCCCGTTTACAGGGCGAATATCGATTGGTACGAAGTTATCAGATTTGTAATTTCTCTGGCGGTCTTGGCCCCAAACGCCGCGAGGGAGATTTTAAAAGCCCGGAGGGATTTTACAGCATAGATACGCGTCATTTAAAACCCGATAGTAAGTTTTATCGGGCGATCAATATCGGCTTCCCAAATGACTTTGATAAGTCTCAGGGATACTCGGGGAAATATCTGATGATCCACGGTGATTGTAAATCCATTGGCTGTTACGCCATGACCGACAATTACATGGATGAGATATTTAACTACGTGCAAACCGCATTTATGAATGGCCAGAGCAAAGTGGATATTAGTATTTATCCGTTCCGTATGACCGAGCAAAATATGCAGCGCCATCGTAACTCGTCAGATATTAACTTCTGGCGTCAATTACAACCAGGTTATGCCTACTTTGCAAAAAATCGCATGCCGCCTTTGGTCGGTGTCATTAACGGACAATATGTGATTAATCGTCCGTTAATGTCCAGTGCGCCAGCCTCAGAGTACGCGCTCACCAAAACAGAATAGAGCAAACTCGCCTGGCGCTATTTTGTGCCAGGTTTCATTGCCGGTCAGCGGCTGAGTGGCAATGACGCTGACCACATCATTGGGTGTGGTTTGCTGCTGAAAATCTATCTCCACATCCTGATCCAGCAAAGTGGCTTTACCGAAAGGTGCCCGACGCGTAATCCAATAAAGATTGGTTGAGCAATAGGCCATCACAAAACGCCCATCCGATAACAGCATATTAAATACGCCCTTGGCGCGCAGTTGCTCAGACAATGTCGCAATAAAGCGAAATACCGCAGGCCAGTTACCCGGTGTGCGCGGATACCGCTTGGCCAATTGATTTAACAGCCAGCAAAACGCATATTCGCTGTCAGTCTGGCCTATGGGGCGGAAAGTGCCGGTCTCCAACTGACGATACCCTTTCAATTGTCCGTTATGCGCATAAGTCCAATTGCGCCCCCACATTTCCCGAGTAAAAGGATGGGTATTTTCCAACGCCACTTCGCCACGGTTTGCCTGACGAATATGGGAAATCACCGCGCAAGACTTGATCGGGTAATCCTGGACCAGGCGGGCTATCGGGGAGTTAAAACTGGGTTGCGGGTCTTTAAAGGTACGGCAACCGTGACCTTCATAAAACGTTATACCCCAACCGTCTTTATGCGGCCCTGTGCCCCCTCCGCGCTGAACCAGCCCGGTAAAACTGAAACAGATATCAGTGGGCACATTCGCGCTCATCCCGAGCAATTCGCACATCACCAACCTCCTCTACTGCCTGTGCAGTAGCAATAAAAAGCCAAAACCAATCAGGGCGAAGAAACCGGAGGTAAAGCGTGCGATAAGGAGGCCATGATAGCCTCCGGTGCAGAGCGGTGAACACCCCGAGGCGCGGGAAACTCCACGGCGACCTCAGGTTATTCCATACCAGCCAGTTATTAGGCCTTAACCATCTCTTTTTCAATCAGCTGAATCAAGATATGAATCGCTTTGATATGTATTTCCTGAATACGATCGGCGTAACCGAAATGAGGCACCCGAATTTCGATATCTGCAGTACCCGCCATTTTACCGCCGTCTTTGCCAGTCAGGGTGATCACTTTCATCCCTTTGGCTCTTGCAGCTTCGATCGCCTTAATGATGTTGCCAGAATTTCCTGAAGTGGAAATGCCCAGTAAAACATCACCTTCACGGCCTACGGCTTCCACATAGCGGGAGAAAACATAGTCGTAACCAAAATCATTACTGACGCAAGACATATGGCTGACATCAGAGATGGCGATCGCCGGATAGCCAGGGCGGTTTTCACGATAGCGGCCAGTTAATTCTTCGGCAAAATGCATAGCATCGCAATGGGAGCCGCCGTTACCGCAGGAAAGCACTTTCCCACCGGCTTTAAATGAGTCAGCCAGCAAGATAGCTGCCCGCTGAATGGCGTCGATATTGGCATCATCACTCAGGAAATTAGCCAAAGTATCAGCCGCTTCATTAAGTTCACTTCGAATTAAATCGTGGTACATGGGAGCCTCTTTATATGTCCTGTGGCATCAATAATCTTCCGCAGGCAGTGTACCGGATAGCGCAAACTGCGAGAAGCGCCGTGATGAACTGTTGCAACGGCTTTTGACCTTAAATGCTACGAATTTGTGAACCAAGTTGTAATTGATATGTAATGGCATTGATAAAAACAATGAGATGAACTAAAACCAATACATCACTCAACAGGTCAGACCTCCTACAACTCAGGAGCTTCATTATGATGGTTCTTAGCATTGTTGCCTTGCTGGTTCTTATTGGTGTGTTGTTCTATCACCGGGTGAACCTACACCTTAGTAGTCTGCTTCTTCTGGTATACACCGCCGCCTTGGGTGCGCTGCAAGTATGGTCATTCTGGGCGTTGCTTCCTTTGGTGATTGTGTTGCTGCCACTGAACTTAACGCCGCTGCGCCGCTCTCTGTTCTCAGCTCCTGCGCTGCGTACCTTTAGTAAAATCATGCCAGCCATGTCACGCACCGAAAAAGAAGCGATCGATGCGGGAACCACCTGGTGGGAAGGTGATTTATTCCAAGGCAAGCCAGACTGGAAAAAACTACATAACTATCCAAAACCACAGCTAACCGCTGAAGAACAAGCCTTTATTGATGGTCCAGTGGAAGAAGCCTGTCGTTTAGCAAATGATTTTCAGATTACGCATGAACTGGCTGATTTGCCGCCGGAGCTATGGGCCTATCTGAAAGAACACCGCTTCTTCGCCATGATCATTAAGAAAGAATACGGCGGGCTGGAATTCTCCGCTTATGCTCAAGCGCGCGTATTGCAGAAGTTATCCGGTGTTTCCGGCATTCTCGCCATTACCGTGGGCGTTCCTAACTCCCTCGGCCCCGGCGAACTGCTGCAACATTACGGCACTACCGAACAAAAAGATCATTATCTGCCACGATTGGCGCGCGGCGAGGAAATTCCTTGCTTCGCACTGACCAGCCCCGAAGCGGGTTCCGACGCCGGTGCAATTCCGGATACCGGCACCGTTTGTATGGGTGAATGGCAAGGTAAGCAAGTGTTGGGTATGCGCCTGACCTGGAACAAACGCTATATCACGCTGGCACCGATCGCGACCGTGCTGGGTTTGGCGTTTAAACTGTCCGATCCCCAGCATTTACTCGGTGAAACCGTAGATTTGGGTATTACCTGCGCCCTGATCCCAACTAACACTCCTGGGGTAGAAATCGGTCACCGTCACTTCCCGCTGAACGTGCCATTCCAGAATGGCCCAACTCGCGGTAACGACATCTTTGTGCCGATCGATTACATCATTGGCGGGCCAAAAATGGCCGGTCAGGGCTGGCGTATGCTGGTTGAATGTCTGTCCGTCGGACGTGGTATTACCCTGCCATCCAATGCAACCGGTAGCCTGAAAAGTGTGGCAATGGGTATTGGCGCTTACGCCTACATTCGCCGTCAGTTCAAAATCTCTATCGGTAAGATGGAAGGGATCGAAGAACCTTTGGCGCGAATCGCTGGCAACGCCTACGTGATGGACGCCGCCGCCACCTTAATCACTAGCGGTATTATGCTGGGTGAAAAACCGGCGGTACTGTCTGCCATAGTGAAATATCACTGTACCCACAGGGGTCAGCGCGCAGTCATGGATGCGATGGATATTGCCGGGGGTAAAGGTATCTGTCTGGGTGAATCCAACTTCGTCGCCCGTTCTTATCAAGGCGCGCCGATTGGTATCACCGTTGAAGGTGCCAACATTCTGACGCGTAGCATGATTATCTTCGGTCAGGGGGCTATCCGTTGCCATCCGTACGTTCTGGCAGAAATGGCCGCGGCACAAAGTAACGATGTTAACGCTTTTGATAGCGCCCTGTTTGGTCACCTTGGCCACGTAGGTAGCAATAAAGTTCGTAGCTTCTGGCTGGGTCTGACCAACGGCCGTACCAGTCATGCTCCGGTAAGCGACAGCACTCGCCGCTACTATCAGCAGCTTAACCGCTTAAGTGCCAACCTGGCGCTGATGTCCGATGTTTCCATGGGCGTTCTGGGCGGCAGCCTGAAACGTCGCGAGCGTATCTCTGCTCGTTTAGGAGATATTCTGAGCCAAATGTATCTGGCTACCGCAACGCTGAAACGTTATGAGGATGAAGGCCGTCAGAAAGAAGATTTACCGCTGGTTCACTGGGGCGTGCAGGATGCGCTGTATCAGGCAGAACAAGCACTGGATGACTTACTGCGAAACTTCCCGAATCGCTTTATTGCTGGCGTGATGCGTATTGGAATCTTCCCGTTTGGCTGCGTACATCGCGCGCCGTCAGATCGCTTGGATCACCAATTGGCTCAATTGCTGCAAGTGCCTTCGGCAACCCGTTCACGTATTGGGCGCGGTCAGTACCTGACGCCGAGTGAATTCAACCCGGTCGGCTTGCTGGAAGCCGCACTGCAAGACGTTATCGCCGCAGAGCCAATCCACAAACGCCTGAGTAAAGAAGCCGGTAAGAATCTGCCGTTCACCCGTTTGGATCAGTTAGCCAAACGCGCACTGGCGGAAGGGAAAATCAGCGCGGAAGAAGCTAACGTGCTGATTAAGGCAGAAGCCAGCCGCCTGCGCTCGATTAACGTAGATGAATTTGAACCGGAGGCGCTGGCTACCCAGTCCCCGGTAAAGCAGCCAGATCGGCCACGTCAAACGGAAGCGGCGTAACTGATAGTACTCATTGATAATTCATGTGTCTAAAACAAAGTCCCGGTCTAATGCCGGGACTTTTTTATCGCTGATTTTTGATAGCGAACTAGCGCTGAACCTGAAAATAGCGAGCAGCCAAGCGCTCAATTATCCGTTTTGACGAATACGGGCAATTAATTCACCCACATTATCAATATGCACCGCTGCGAGTATTAATGTGCGCCCCAGACTCAGAGCCTGACGCTGACAGGCTAAACGCATCCCGTCATCTTCAATGCTGTCCAAATCCGCGACGTGTGCCAACCCGATGGTGCGCCTAATCAATTCGGTTCCACAGTACCCCACGGCATCATTCCACACCTGCCGGAGGAAATACTCGGCATAACCAGCAGTTTTCAACGCTTGATCCTGGGTTTTCTCTGCGCAAAGCGTCAGAAAACGCGTGGCAAAAGCCTGCCAAATTTCACGAATGTCATCTAAACGCTGTTCACGGCCTGCCGCTGCGTCTCTCGGCCCGGTCAACCCCGGCAAACCGCAGTAATTTAGCAATACATTTCCTAAAGCCGTACCGATATCAAAACCAATCGGGCCATAAAAACCGAATTCTGCGTCAATAGCTTTCAATTTACCTTCGGCCACAAAAATCGAGCCACTATGGATATCACCGTGTAGCAAAGCTTCCGCTTTACTCAAAAACCGATGTTTAAGGGAAGCTACCGCCAGTTTCAGCCCGTTATCCTGACGCAGCGCCAGCACCTCCGGCAGTAACGCGGCGTCAAAATTATTGCGTTCATGATCGTGATAAGGATCGGTAAAAAACAGATCTTCAGTGATCTGGCACAGTTCGGGATTGGTATAACGGATCACCGCCGCCTTCTTACTTTGTGCCGACTGATAAAAATCTGAGGTGTGGAATAAAGTCTGCCCCAGATATTCACCCAACTGGCTGGCCGCCTGCGGATAATGGCGGCCTTTCACCAATTCATGCCGCCAGATGTGATGATCGGAAAGATCCTCCTGCACCATCACCGCCAACTCCGCGTCATGGTGCAGTATTTTAACCGTGTGTTCAGGGCAGAACTGGCTGTGAGTTAGCAGGGTTTCCGCTTCGATGCGCGCTCGATCCAAGGTCAAAGGCCAAGATTCTCCTACGCAACGAACGTAAGGCAATGCCTGTTTCACCACCACCCGGCTTCGCCCCGTTTCATCACGGATCTTAAACACCAGATTCAGATTGCCGTCGCCAATTTCATCCGCCGAAACCAACGTGTGCGGTTCAGCAATCCGGCCATATTGACGCGCATATGCAACGGCATCAGCAGCAGTAAACGTGTGATAACCTGACATCTCCCACCCCTTCTCAATTCTCTGGTCGCCCACGGCGCATTAATTATTTAGGCGTAAAAACATGTAGACGTCTATACATCTGTAAAGCATGTTGGCAGAATAAGAACCCAGATGCAATAACGCAACATGGATTTAACTGACGATGCCGACGCTTAACACCACCAGCCTGAAAATACGCGATAACCAGCTTTGGATTCTCGATCAGCAAGCCCTGCCCCAACGCCAAATCTGGCGTTTGGCTGATGACGTAGAATCTTTGGTCGAACATATTCTGACGTTACGCGTACGCGGTGCGCCGCTGATTGGTCTCTCTGCCAGTCTGTTACTGGCGCTGCTGGCGGAGCGAGGTTTATCTCAGGCGCAGTTGGAGCAAGCGCTCATCACGCTAAGAGAATCACGGCCAACGGCAGTTAACCTGATGAATAATCTGGCACGGATGCAGCAAGCGTTACTGCGGCCAGATTGGGTAAATTCCATGATGAAAGAGGCGCTACGTTTGCTGGACGAGGATCGGATTCTGTGCGATAGCATTGCCAATCACGGCGCAGCGTTGGTTAAATCCGGTAGCAGACTTCTTACCCACTGTAATACCGGCGGCTTAGCCACTGTGGGCGTGGGAACGGCAATAGGCGTAATATTACGCGCTCATCAGCAGGGAAAAATAGATAACGTTTGGGTCGATGAAACCCGGCCATTACTACAAGGTGGGCGTTTAACCGCGTGGGAGTTGGGCGAGTTGGGTATTCCCTATCGGTTAATTTGTGATTCCATGGCTGCGACCTTAATGGCTCAGGGCCAGGTAGACTCCATTTGGGTCGGCGCAGATCGTATTGCCGCTAACGGCGACGTAGCGAATAAAATCGGCACCTACAGCCTGGCGGTACTGGCACATTATCACCATATTCCGTTTTATGTTGCGGCACCTCACACCACCGTGGATCCGCAATGTCCAAACGGAGCCGCCATTCCTATCGAACAGCGCGCAACTAGCGAAGTCACCGGCGTATCCGGCAGCTTTGGCGAATGTCACTGGGCACCTCAAGACGCGCAGGTGTATAACCCGGCCTTTGACGTCACGCCGGCAACCCTGATCAGCGGTTGGGTTCTGGACAGCGGCGTAATCACGCCACAGCAGGTTCAGGCCGGATTTTTCCAGCCTGAATAATGTAAATGCAAGCGACCTTACTGAGCCGCCTGCATTTACATTAATCTAAACGAGGATAAGCATCGGCTATCTTATCGCCGGTAAAATGCGCCACCCAACCTTCCGGGTTATCAAATACCCGAATAGCGGTGAAATTCGGTGCCGATCCCATATCAAACCAGTGACGTGTATCCGCCGGAACGGAAATCAAATCGTTTTTTTCGCAGAGAATCTGAAAGATTTTCCCCTCTAAATGCAGACAAAACAGCCCCGCGCCTTCGACAAAGAAACGCACTTCGTCTTCGCCGTGAGTATGTTCGGATAAAAACTTCTGTCGCAGAGTTTCTCGCTGAGCGTTATCCGGACGCATACTGATCACATCCCAACTTTGATAGCCTTTTTCTGCCACCAGCCGGTCTATTTCATGTTGATACGCCGCAATTACTGCTTCCGGCGACGGATTTCCCCCCAACGCCCGATCCGCACGCCAACGCTCAAAACGCACGCCAATACTTGCCAACTGCTTCTGAATAGCCGTTGCATCAGTGCTTTGCCAGATAGGCTGTTCCGGCTGCTCATCGCTGAAAATAGTCAAGGCACTCATGATGCAAACTCCTCTAAAACGATCTGATAGAAACAGTTAACCTGCCGATGATGGCTTTCTGCATCCGGCAAATCGCGAATCAGCTGGCAAGTCTGCCAACCAGCCTGCTGAGCGGCGTCCAGCTCCTGACGAATATCGGATAAAAACAGGATATCGTGCGGTGCAACGGCTAAGTGCTCAGTAATATTCTGATAAGCGGAGACTTCGCGCTTCGCGCCAACGCGAGTATCAAAATACCCGCTGAATAACGGCTGTAAATCTCCCGCATCACTATAGCCAAACAGCAGTTGTTGCGCCTCAACTGAACCAGAGGAATAAACATATAGCTTTACCCCTTGATGCTGCCAATTAGCCAGCTGCGGAGCCACGTCCGGGTAAAGGTGACCGCGAAAATCTCCGTTTTGATAACCAGTACGCCAGATAATGCCTTGCAGAGCTTTTAGCGCGGTAGACTTACGATCCTCATCCATAAAACCGAATAGTACGCTAATAAGGGTTTCTATATCCGCATCCGGCTGACCAATTTCACGGCGTAAATCTGCCAGCAGAACGGTCACGTCTTCTTCGCTGGCGTGCTGACGCAAAAAATCCGCTAATCGGGCGCGAGCGTAAGGAAAAAGTACCTGATGCACAAAGCGAATATCGCTGGTCGTACCTTCAATATCAGTAACAATAGCCTGAATCATTTGACCTCCAGCAGGCGGCGTTGTAACTCGCACTGGAAAAGGAATTCTAATCCTTCCAGATGACGGCGCGCTTCTGCCACTGAGTTTCCCCAGCAATAAAGCCCGTGACCTCGTACCAGAAAACCGTAGCGTAACGGTGCCAACGCTGCGCGGGCTGCCACTCGCTCAGCCAATGCGCTAATATCCTGATCGTTATCAAAAATAGGAATAACCACGGTATCCAAATGGGATTTCTGACCCGACAGGGACTTCTGCATTTCATAACCCTGTAAAACCAATCCATCACTTTTTTCCACGCGAGAAAGTACCGTGGCGTTCACCGAATGAGTGTGTAAAACCACGCTAACATCAGGATATAACCGATACAGCAAAGTATGCAGGCCGGTTTCCGCCGAAGGCGTACGCCCGCTGGGCACGTGATTGGTGGCAATATCTACGCTCAGGAAATCTTTCGCCGTGAGGCGACCTTTATCTTTGCCAGATTCACTGACCAACGCGTATTCACTGTCGGCACGCAGTGACATATTACCGCCAGTCGCCGGACACCAGCCTTTGCCGCCAATCCAGTGGCAGGCCGCAAGTAACGCCTCAAGTTGTGTCTGTTTTGCCATTTCCCTACCTCTGCAATTGTTATTTTCGCCGTGCAACAGGGGAATATTCCACGCTGCCCCCCTATGAGCTGACATTAACACAAAAAATCATTTAGCCGTTTAAACATCTAAGCGTCTTGATTGCCAAATCTTAACATCGTGTTATATTGACAGCAACATCAGCGCCAGGAGTTTCAGCCCAGAATGAGCACTTTATCATTGATTCCAGACAGTAAATTGCCTGCCCAAGGCACCACCATCTTTACGCAAATGAGTGCGCTGGCGCACCAGCATCAGGCAATCAATCTGTCTCAGGGATTCCCTGATTTTGCTGGCCCGGAATATCTAAAGCAGCGTCTGGCTTATCATGTTAATCAGGGAGCGAATCAATATGCTCCAATGACTGGCGTTGCAGCGCTGCGAGAAGCAATTGCAGATAAAACCGCCGCCGTTTACGGCTGGCGTCCTCATGCTGATAGTGAAGTGACGGTGACCACCGGTGCCAGCGAAGCGCTGTTTGCTGCTATTACCGCTCTGGTGCGCACCGGCGATGAAGTTATTTGCTTTGATCCCAGCTACGACAGCTATGCGCCAGCCATTAAACTGGCGGGTGGCGAAGTCAAACGCATCGCCCTGCAGCCTCCGGCGTTCAATACTCACTGGGCTGAATTCTCCGATTTGCTGACCGAACGCACGCGGTTGGTGATCGTTAACACTCCGCACAATCCGTCAGCAACCCTATGGCGCGCGGCTGATTTTGAGCAATTATGGCAAGCCATAGCCGATCGCAATATTTACGTCATTAGCGATGAAGTATATGAACATATTTGTTTCGCCGCTGAAGGCCACGCTAGCGTGCTGGCTCACCCTCAATTGCGTCAGCGGGCCGTTGCCGTATCTTCATTCGGTAAAACCTTTCACATGACCGGTTGGAAAGTCGGTTATTGCATAGCGCCCGCCGCCATCAGCGCGGAAGTGCGTAAGATCCACCAATACCTGACCTTTTCCGTTTGTACGCCAATTCAATTGGCCCTGGCCGATATGCTGAACGCCGAGCCTGAGCACTGGCAGCAACTGCCCGATTTCTACCGCGCTCGTCGGGATCGCTTCGTACAGGCGCTGGCCGCCAGCCGCCTCAAAATATTACCCAGTGAAGGAACCTACTTCCTACTGGTCGATTACAGCGCCGTTTCCGATTTGAACGACGTAGATTTTTGCCTGTGGCTGACGGAAAAAATCGGCGTTGCGGCTATTCCGTTGTCAGTATTCTGTGAGGCTCCTTTTCCTCATCAATTGATTCGGCTGTGCTTCGCTAAGCAGGAAGCCACGCTGGACGCCGCAGCGGAGCGCCTATGTCAACTTTAAAACTGACTCTACTACAACAACCGTTAGTCTGGCTGGATGCCGAAGCGAATTTACGCCATTTTGCGAAGCTGCTCGAAGATATCCACCAGCGAGATGTCATTATTCTGCCGGAGATGTTTGTCAGCGGCTTCGCCATGAACGCCGCCGAGTTCGCGCCACCGGAGGCGGAAATCCTCGATTGGCTCCGCCATTGGGCAGGGAAAACCAATGCATTACTCGGTGGAAGCGTAGCGCTGCAAACGCCAGAAGGCGCGGTGAACCGCTTTCTGCTGGTTAAACCCAGTGGCGAAATACATTTTTATGATAAGCGCCATCTGTTCCGCATTGCCGGTGAGCACCATCATTATCAGGCTGGAAAACGACGTAAAGTGGTGGAGTGGCGTGGCTGGCGTATTTTGCCGCAGATCTGCTACGACCTGCGCTTCCCCGTCTGGTCGCGTAACCAGCAAGACTATGATTTAGCAATTTATGTTGCCAACTGGCCAGCAGCGCGAGCCAAACATTGGCAAAAGCTATTGCCTGCCAGAGCCATTGAAAATCAGGTATTTGTCGCAGGATGTAATCGGGTAGGTGAAGATGATAACGGTCATAGTTATCAGGGAGATAGCGTGATTATCGATCCGCAGGGCGAGATTCTGAGCAGCGCGCCTTTGCATGAAAGAGCCAGACTGGACGCCACACTCTCTCTGGCAGCGCTAAGCGACTATCGCGAGCGTTTTCCTGCCTGGCGCGATGCCGATGATTTTCTACTGCACCACTGATATTGAGTCGAAATAGCTACCGAAAAATAGCGATGTTAAAGCGCGTCTCTCACGGCGCGTTTTTTTATTAGCTTCATCGTTGGAATAGACAGAAAACAGTGGTTGGGATGACGAAAACGACAAATCCCTGAGTTATTGCTAACTCAGGGCTTCTGAATATTGGCGGTGCGGACGGGACTCGAACCCGCGACCCCCGGCGTGACAGGCCGGTATTCTAACCGACTGAACTACCGCACCGCGCTGTTGTTCCGGTTAAGAACGGGTTGAATATTACGGTTACCCCGCTATTTCGTCAACACTTTTTCCTGAAAAATAAACCGGTTGCACAGATTTTCACCCAAACGATGAATTATCCCGCATTGACTGCCGTTTCATCTTCAGCAGAAGCCCGCCACAGGCAGCTTCCACCTTTCTTCTGAACCAAATCCAAACGCTGGTTATGAGCTTCCAATTCTTCATCACTGGCGTAAATAATTTTCAGCCCGCTGGCCGGACGGACGATACGTTGAATATCATCGGTAGAATCTGATTGATTCTGATCCCCTTCCATTGAGAAAGACAGCGAGGTTTGCCCGCCGGTCATCGCCAGATAGACTTCAGCCAAAATCTCGGCATCGAGCAATGCGCCGTGCAGCGTTCGCTTAGTATTGTCTATCAGATAACGGTCACATAACGCATCGAGATTGTTCCTCTTACCGGGGAACAGACGGCGCGCCAATAAAAGACTATCGGTTATGGTACAGAAGGTATCCGTATTCGGAATTCCCTGCTGTAGCATTCGAAATTCATAGTCCATAAAGCCGATATCGAACGCCGCGTTATGAATAACCAGCTCGGCTCCGCGAATAAACTCGAGGAATTCCGGGGCGATATCGGCAAAAGTTGGCTTATCTGCGAGAAACTCATCGCTAATACCGTGGACACCGTAAGCTTCTGGATCAACCAGACGATCCGGTTTGACATAGACGTGGAAATTCCGTCCAGTTAACCGGCGGTTG
Source organism: Yersinia sp. IP36721 (assembly GCF_003634395.1). Classification (NCBI taxonomy): domain Bacteria; kingdom Pseudomonadati; phylum Pseudomonadota; class Gammaproteobacteria; order Enterobacterales; family Yersiniaceae; genus Yersinia; species Yersinia sp. IP36721. Next base: position 8,732 of record NZ_QCZL01000017.1, on the reverse strand, counting down.
ATCACTTCAACAGCACCGATCTCAATAATACGATGGCCTTCATAGTGAACGCCCAGCTTATTCATACCGGTGGTTTCAGTATCGAGAACTATCTGTCTGGTAGGTGTTGGGATCATATTGCAGTGCTCATAGCGCTCGTTTATGTCAGACTTAAGGTTTAAAACTCATTAGGAAGAGTCTACCAGAGATGACCAAACAGGTAGAAATTTTCACCGACGGATCTTGCCTAGGCAATCCGGGTCCCGGTGGTTATGGCGCGATTTTGCGTTACAAACAGCACGAAAAAACTTTCAGTGAAGGCTATCGTCTCACTACCAATAACCGTATGGAATTGATGGCAGCCATCGTTGCTCTAGAAGCATTGACATCACCCTGTGAAGTCACGCTCAGTACCGACAGTCAATATGTGCGTCAGGGCATTACTCAGTGGATTCATAACTGGAAAAAACGCGGCTGGAAAACGGCCGACCGCAAGCCGGTCCGCAATGTGGATTTGTGGAAACGGTTGGACGCGGCAATTTCGGATCATAAAGTGCAGTGGGAGTGGGTTAAAGGCCACGCAGGGCACCCGGAAAACGAACGTTGCGACGTATTGGCGCGCGATGCAGCCAACGCTCCCACTCAGGAAGATACCGGCTATAATCCGGACTAATTCCGAGTCTTAAGGGCGATTACGGTAACTTTTCGTTGCGCCCACGGTTCGGCTTAACCAGGGTTTTCGCGATCCCATTTTCATTGGGTTGAACGTCAGTGGAATCGTGCGTTTTCTGGCCACAATCAGACTGATGCAACCTAATGCATGTAGATGGGTGCTGATAAAGCGCCCGCCTTGTTTATGCCACGGCAGTACGTGGAAACTGGATTCATGCATCACTTCATAGTTCAGCAGGCTGAGCCAATCCAGTAAACGCATTTGCGTAAACATTCTGCTCGCGTAAGGTTGGCGTCGACGTATCACCGGCAGTAATTTTCCAACCCCAAGTAAACTCAACGGATTGAAAGTGCTGATTACCAGCCAACCATCGTTGATCAACACGCGATCCGCCTCGCGTAAAATTCGATGAGGATCGGTTGAATAAGCCAGCGTATGAGATAACAGACAGGCGTCCACCGATTTTTCAGCAAAAGGAAGCTGGTAAGGACTGGCCAGTACCTGCATATTGCTGCCCTTATCCCCAACGTTAACCTGATGGGAAACAGCGCAGCTTTCACTGGCAATCTCCGCACTGAGTTGCCCAATTTTAAGCAGATGAAAACCGAAAATCTTTGGCCACCAGGGCTGTAGCTGTTGCTCAATAGCGGCCCGATAATACTCTCCCCAAGGTAGCTCGGCCCAGGAAGCTGGGGCAGGAATCTTTTGGCGTGTTTGCGCTGGTTTCATGTTTTATTATCTTCTATCAAGCTGTTGCCAACGAGAGGTATCCGATGAATCTTATCAGCATTCCTGCATTTCAAGACAATTACATTTGGCTATTGGTTAACCCGCTGCAGCGCTGCCTGATCGTCGATCCGGGAGAAGCCGCGCCGGTACTGAGCGAACTAAAAGAAAAAGGCTGGATTCCCGAAGGAATTCTGTTGACTCACCACCATCACGATCACGTCGGCGGAGTGACCGAAATACTCCAGAACTTCCCCAATATTCCGGTTTATGGCCCGCAGGAAACGGCACATAAAGGGGCTACGAATATCGTAAAAGACGGCGATAGCCTGTCTTTGTGTGGACAAATTTTCAGCGTAATTGCCGTTCCCGGACACACTCTCGGCCATATCGCATACTACAGCGCACCTTATCTTTTTTGCGGTGATACGTTATTTTCCGGCGGCTGCGGAAGGCTGTTTGAAGGTTCGCCCCAACAAATGTACGCATCAATTCAACGACTCGCACAGTTGGCCGATGAAACCTTAATTTGCAGCGCGCATGAATATACTCTTTCGAATCTTAACTTTGCCCGTGCAGTTTTACCACAAGATCGAGATATTGAAACATATCAACAACAAATCAAGCAATTAAGAGCAAAAAACCACTCAAGCTTACCCTCAAAATTGCAATTAGAGCGTAAAATTAATGTTTTTTTACGCTGTGATGACATTGATTTACAAAGGAATTTAGGTATAGACCTCCCACCTAATGACCTCTCCCTGATTTTTGCTGAATTACGTGCCCGTAAAGATAGCTTCTGAAGCTTTTAGTTGTGTTATTTGTCGAAGCAAAGTATGATTGCTCGTCTTTTAAGCAACTAACATTGACACACACATGAAGACCAAAGCGATATTTCTCGCCTCAGTCTTGCTTGTAGGGTGCCAAGCGTCCAGGCAGGACGTGCAGGTTCCCGTGCAGCATGCACAGAGTTTGTCTTCGGCAGGTCAAGAAAGTGAAGCAGGAAAGTACACGGATAGTGCCCGAGAGGGCTCCGCGCGATGGCTGGAAAGTGATACCGGCGTCGCGCAGAACGATCTGTGGAACTTCATTAGCGACGAGCTGAAGATGAAGGTTCAGGATAATGCCCTGATCCGTGAACAAAAACGAAAGTATTTAAAAAATAAGAGCTATCTCCACGATGTAACATTACGGGCAGAGCCGTACATGTACCTGATAGTCGAGCAAATTAAGCAACGTAAGATGCCGATGGAGCTGGTACTGCTACCCATAGTGGAGAGCGCTTTTGACCCACACGCTACTTCCTCCGCCAACGCCGCAGGGCTATGGCAGATAGTACCGAGTACCGGTCGAAATTATGGATTAAAGCAAAACCAATGGTATGACGGCCGCCGCGATGTGGTTGCCTCGACCAAGGCAGCGCTTGATATGATGGAACGCCTGAACAAAATGTTTAACGGTGACTGGTTATTAACCATCGCCGCTTATAACAGTGGTGAAGGCCGAGTCATGCAGGCAGTGAAAGCCAATAAAGCCAAGGGTAAACCGACCAATTTCTGGGCATTGTCGCTTCCGCGTGAAACGTCAATTTATGTCCCTAAAATGCTGGCCTTGAGTGACATTATCAAGAACAGCAAGAAATACGGTATCAAGTTACCTGAAACCAACGAAAACCGTGCATTAGCGCGTGTGGACGTCGGTCAGCAGATAGAGCTAACTCAGGCGGCTGAGATGGCAGGAATGTCGCTGACCAAGCTGAAAGCTTATAATTCAGGGTATAAGCGCAATGTAACGGCACCTAACGGCCCTCATTACATTATGTTGCCGAAAACCCATGCAGAGCAGTTTAAAGACTCACTGGCTGACACTGATATTGTTGTGTCCAAATCCACTCAAGTGGCTAATAACACAAAAACATCAGCATCAGGTTCGCAGTATAAAGTTCGCCCTGGCGACACTTTATCTACGATAGCCAAGCGACTGAATATCAAGACCAGCGATTTGCAGAGTTGGAACAACTTACGTACCTCGAGTACCTTAAAAGTTGGGCAAACCCTGCAATTGGCAAGCAATACGGCCAGCAAAAGCATCACCTATCAGGTTCGTAAAGGTGATTCATTTGCCAGTATTGCCAAGCGTCACGGTGTAAACACCAACGATGTGATGCGATGGAATTCGGTAGTCAGCAAGGCCAACAGTTTGCAACCTGGTTTAAAATTGACCCTATATGTCAACGGTCAAAAAGCGCCAGATGCGTAATGCATTAAGGTTATAACGGCTAAAAAGCACCCTTCGGGGTGCTTTTTTTATGTCTGCAATTTGTCATTAATGAAGGTTGACGCGAGCGAATTAAGGTTTGAATTCAACCAGTAAGGGATTGTGATCGGAGGCTCTGGTCACCATCACTTCGGCATCAGCAACTTTTAATTCGCGGTAAAAAACATAGTCCAACGGCCGGCCAAAAGCTCGGCTACGATTATCGGCCTGAAACTCGACTTCCTGTAAACCCTGGCTTCTGGCGAATTTCAGTAATGCTCTAATTCGCTGACGACTCCAGGCATTAAAATCGCCAGCCAGAATCACCGGGCCACGATGCATTGAGATTTGTTCACCAATGGGTTCCAACTGCTTGCTGTAAACGTCTACGCCCAAGCTAAAATTCACAGCATGAATATTGGCCACCATCAGCAATCGGCCATCATGAATGGGATAAACTGTTACCAATGCTGATTTAGCCAAGCGTAGCAGGGGTTCACGCTCTCGCAGCGGGCAGCAGTAGACTGGGTGAGCGGCAGCAAGCGTCATTACGCCAGAGGGATGCTGAGGCAGCGCAAAGGCAGGCACCTGATCGGCTGCCTGAAAATTAGACGTCGCAAATCTCACCAGTTCAGGGGTGGTTTGTGCTTCTTGCAACAGCATCAGTTGAGCATCTCTGCCAAAACCTCTCAGCACAGAGAGCCAATCTGGCCGCTGCTGCTTAAAGATATTCCATACCATAATCCGCAGACGCTCAGAAGTAGGTAACGGAACGCCCGGAGGTAGTCCCTGCCCTAGCTGACTGGCAGAGCCCGGAAAGATTTGCTCGACTGGTTGCCCTGCAACATAGCGCATGGCATAGGTTTTTTTCGGCACGCTCTTGCCCATTCCCGTTAAAAACAAACTGGCCAGATGGACCAGCCTGTAATTGAGTATTATACGCTCAGATATTCTTCAGCCAGACATTTCTTTTGCTGGCTATCAACACGTCCAATTGAGGAATACTGTCTGATAGCGCGAACGGACTCAAGTCCGAATAGGCAACGAGGATGATTTACATCATAAAAGAACACGCTTTTCGCGGGCTTAGAGCACGTATAAATTATTTGAATAACATGGTTTGGCAAATCGTTTCAGCTTCCCATGAGTTCTATCCGTGTTGATGATAAATCAGCTGGCTATCGCTGGGCGAAAATGCCGTTTATCCAACCGGCCGCTAACCCTAATCAGCGCCAACGCTCCAATCACTATCACACCGCCAACCCAGGGGGTTTGAGCTAATTCCCATTGGGAAACGATCTGTCCACCGATAAGCGATCCCAAGGCGATCCCCACGTTAAAAGCGGCGATATTCAACCCTGAAGCAATATCCACCGCATGTGGCGTATATTCCTCGGCTTTCTGTACCACATATACCTGCAAGCCAGGCACGTTGCCAAATGCAAAGATTCCCATAGCCATTAAAGTAATTAGAGCGGCAATGCTGTGGCTCGCCGTAAACTGAAAAATAAACAGTAGCGCAGCCAACGCAGTGAAAATAAAGCTCAGTGCCGGTACCGCACCGTACCGATCCGCTAATTTACCGCCCCAAATATTCCCAATCGCGACTGAAACTCCGTATGCCAGCAAGACCCAGCTCACCGCTGGCGCAGAGAAACCGGCCAATTCCTGCATCATCGGTGCCAGGAAAGTGAACATAGTGAAAACGCCGCCGTACCCCAGCGCAGTAATGGCATAAATCAGTAATAAACGCGGATGAGTTAATACCTGCAACTGCTGCTTTAAACCGGCACTGGCTTTATTGGGAATATTACTGGGAATCAAAATAACGCTGGCAACGATCGCCACTGCACCAATCAATGAGACAGCTAAAAAGGTTTCACGCCAGCCAAAATGCTGCCCGATAAAGGTACCTAGAGGCACGCCAGTGACTAAGGCTACCGTCAACCCACCAAACATAATTGCAATTGCAGATGCGGCTTTCTCTTTCGGCACCAGACCGGTTGCGATGGTAGAACCGATTGAGAAGAACACGCCGTGAGCCAGCCCGGTCAGCAGCCGAGCCACTATCAACGATTCATAACCCGGAGCCTGCCATGCCAGCACATTGCCCAGAGTAAATAGTATCATCAGACCAATCAGCAAGGTTTTCCGAGGAATACGCCCTGTTAATGCGGTCAATACTGGTGCGCCAATTGCTACGCCCAGCGCGTAAATAGAAACCAGTAAACCAGCTGATGGTACCGAAACATTTAGCTGTTCAGCAATCGTGGGCACTAGCCCAACAATCACAAACTCGGTGGTACCAATAGCAAAAGCGCTAATGGTCAATGCTAGTAAGGCTAAAGGCATCGTTGACTCCAGATAAAATAAGTATCGACTTGATAAGCCGCATTATGAGCTTCTCTCTGGATGACAAAAATGATAAAAATATCAAAATATTTTTGCTGGATTAGCAATAATGAAAGCTAACTCTGATGAGCTAATTACCTTTGTAACCGTGGTTGAATGCGGCAGTTTCAGCCGAGCTGCCGAGCAGCTTGAACAAGCTAACTCCGTGGTCAGCAGAACCGTTAAGAAGCTAGAAACCAAACTGGGCGTAACATTGCTGAATCGTACTACACGACAAATCAGCCTAACGCAGGAAGGCGAGCATTACTTTAGACGCACGCAGGCGATTTTGCGTGAAATGGCATTGGCGGAAAATGAACTGCTCGATAATCCGCTGAATCCAAGAGGACTATTGCGCATTGATGCCTCTACTCCGGTAATCTTGCATATGCTGGCACCGCTAGTGGCTAGTTTCAGAGTGCGCTATCCGTTAATGGCACTCTCATTAGTTTCCTCGGAGACATTTATCAATCTGATAGAACGTAAAGTCGATATCGCCATTCGCGTAGGCACATTGCAGGATTCAACTCTGCGCGCCAGAAAGCTGATGAATAGTTACCGCCATATTGTGGCTTCTCCTGCTTATCTACAGCGCTACGGCACTCCACGCACTGCGGCTGAACTACAGCAACATGTTTGTCTGGGATTTAACGATCTCCCAGCGCTCAACCGCTGGCCGCTATTAGCTCATGATGGCCAGTTACTGGAGATTAACTCGGATGTAAGTTCAAATAATGGGGAAACCCAGCGGCGGCTTTGTCTTGAGGGGAATGGTGTTGCCTGTTTGTCTGACTTTATGATTCAAAAAGATATTGATCGGGGAGACTTAGTTCCGATATTAAAGGATCTGACGATTCCAGTCGTCATGCCAATCAATGCGGTTTATTACAGCGATCAGGCTGTCAGTAGCCGGTTGCGCTGTTTTATTGACTTCGTCACCGAGCGATTAGCGGAAAATAGCAATGAAGCAACAACCTGACGGCAAATATGCCGTCAGATATAACAGGCTGGCATTAATCCCAATCCGGAGCCAAACCTTCAGGGCTAACCAGACGCTCATTACGATCCAAGGCAGCCATTTGTGCCATGTTTTCGTCGGTCAATTTTAATTCCTGAGCCAATAGATTACTGGCTAAATTAGCTTCTTTGGTTGAGGACGGAATAACCGAATAACCTAACTGCATCGCCCAGGCCAGAATAACCTGCGCCGGCGTAGCATTACGCAGTTTAGCCATTTGCTGAATCACTGGCTCTTGCAGAGCTTTACCGTAAGCCATTGTCATATATGAAGTAATCGCTATACCGTGCTGGCGAGCAAACTTCACCACTTTGGCGTTCTGTAATAATGGAGATAGTTCGATTTGATTAGTAGCGATAGCTTCGGCTCCAACGGCATCAATCGCTTGCTGCATCAGATCGATAGTAAAGTTTGAAACGCCGATCTGGCGAGTCAGACCTAATTCTTTAGCCTTCAATAACTCAGCCATAAACTCAGCGACTGGAACTTCATTCTTTGGTGATGGCCAGTGGATCAGCGTGAGATCGACATAATCCGTTTTCAGTTTTTGTAAGCTTTCACGCAGAGTGGGAATCAGTTTTTCCGTAGACAGATTGGCGATCCAAATTTTGGTGGTAATAAACAACTCTTCACGCTTAACGCCACTCTCAGCAATGGCTTGCCCAACAGCGGCTTCATTTTCATAGATTTGTGCCGTATCAATTGCGCGATAGCCCAGTTTCAACGCGGTGGAAACTGAATCGATAACAACCTGATCTTGCAGGCGAAAAGTACCCAATCCAAATGCAGGGATGCTCATTTTACTTCCTCATATTTTGTCTGATCGTCATATCTATCATTAGTCATTGTTTGCCTTTCACTGCGGCGACCGATAATCCCGCTGCCGTTGAAAGATGAACTGATTATGGCCTGAGTTTTATCAACAAAAAATGTAGTATTCAGCATAATACTTTTGATAAAAAATCAAATATAGGAAAGTAATTATTGAATCTGATAGTAGCAAGCCGTACATAAAACGTTCTTAAGGCGGCTCAAAACTCTTTATCACCAAAGGCCACACCTATCAAAAGTGATATAATTCTCAGTTATCCCTTTTAAATGACCCATCGCAGTAAAAATAAACATGACTTTCGGAGCACTTAAGCGACTTATTTACGCATGTATAGTCGTTAGCCAAAAGATTCAAAGCAGAGAAAACAACCGAGCTACGGCAAGCAATTGTAAGAGGTTTATGACTAAGTGATTGGCTATAAGGTGTTGAGAATCCATTAAATGAAATCAAAAAGATAAGAATATAGAGATAGAGATAGAGATAGAGATAGAGATAGAGATAGAGATAGTATTGATGATTAGTATTTACCCGCTCTGCTTATCTGAGCGAAAAATTCTAAAGATTAGAATGCAAAAAACCCTGAATCAAAGATTCAGGGTTATGCAATAAGTGGCGGAACGGACGGGGCTCGAACCCGCGACCCCCTGCGTGACAGGCAGGTATTCTAACCAACTGAACTACCGCTCCACCGATTCTGTTACTTATACTTCCGTATAAATTCCCGTTAGGGCCAGCATGTCCTTGCTGTTTAGCCACCAGATGTCACTCTGATAACTTGTGTTTGATGCCTGGCAGTGTCCTACTCTCGCATGGGGAGACCCCACACTACCATCGGCGCTACGGCGTTTCACTTCTGA
>NZ_QCZL01000016.1:0-80572 GCF_003634395.1 Yersinia sp. IP36721 | reverse complement strand
GAGTGCGGTAAGTCTATTCAACTGATACCGGGGAGAGCTGAAGGAATATGAGCGAACTAATAATTTACCTGGATTGGATGCTGCTCGTTATCGGCGGCATCATCGCCTACTGGTGGCTGTTCTGCTGGAAGGAGTGAATGTGTGACTCCTGAGGCCAACAACGCAGTACGCTCAATAGCTAAAAAACTACTCTCCGAACTCCGCAGTAAAGACAACAAATCAACCCTACGTCAGCTACTCGACAAATACGCATCTCAAGTTAAGCCATTCTGCCCGGGCAAGCATGAGCCTTGGATGTGGCTAAATGTGATTGTTCATCGAGTGGCTGAGGGGAAATAGCAGAGGTAAGCATGGATAACGTTATTCAAATGAACCCAAGCAAATGGGTTTCAGAAGACCTGCTCATGTCTCTGACTGGCATGACAAAACACATGATCCAACACGCCCGCCGAAAGTCATGGATGGAAGGCCGTGAATACAGACACGTTGCACCTGACCTAAACCCAAAAGAGAACAGCCCAATAATGTACAACAGGCAGGAAATTGACAATTGGGTTGAAAGGCAGCGACCGGCGATCCGCAGGAGGATTGGCGAGAGGATTTCTGCTTAAATACCCTCTCCTATCAACAAACGAGGAAAGAAGGATGGGTGATTATCCTACAGGGGTAGAAAACCACTGCGGATTGCTTCGCGTGTGGTTCATCTACCAGGGGCAAAGGGTGAGGGAAAACCTCGGCGTTCCGGACACGGCGAAAAACAGGAGGATGGCTGGCGAGTTGAGGGAATCTGTTCGCTACACCATCAAGATAGGCAACTTTAATTATGCGGCACAATTCCCAAACTCAAAGCAGTTGCACAAGTTCGGGGTGGCTCAACTCAACGTTACGGTTTCCCAACTCGCTGAGAAGTGGCTCGCATTGAAGGAGATGGAAATAACCAAAAATGGAATTAGCCGATATCGGTCATACATCAAAATCTGTGCAGGGATCATTGGGGAGGAAAGGCTTGTTTCATCTATTACCAATGAAATGGTTCTCAGCCTGCGGAAGGAATTGCTGACTGGGTTTCAGATTGCAGGTATCCACCAGAAAACTCGGCAACTGAAAAAAGGCCGGTCTGTCAGAACGGTAAACGTCTATCTTTCTTGTTTTGCCGCGATGATGGAGTTCGCTGTTGCGAATGGGTACATAGAGCGATCGCCTTTCATCGGTATTTCACCGTTGAAAAAGAGCAAATCTGAGCCTGACCCGTTAACGCGAGATGAGTACGCAAGACTTATGGAAGTTGCACCGTCACTTCAAGTGAAAAATATCTGGAAGCTGGCGGTAAGCACTGGGATGCGGCACGGAGAAATTTGCGCGCTGGCATGGGAGGATATTGATCTGAAGGAATGGACAATTACGATCAGCAGGAATATGGCCGTTGTTCACCACTTCACCCCGCCGAAAACTGAAAGCGGAAATCGCACTATTAAGCTGACGAATTCCGCAATCGAAGCACTGAAGGAGCAAATGGCACTTACGAAGATGGGGAAAAAAATAAAGGTAGATGTCCACCTTCGCGAATTTGGCAAAATCCGCAAAGATGATTGCACATTCGTGTTCTCCCCTCGCCTTTCAGCTCGCAATGGGAAAGGAGGAGACTGGTACTCTCCTGGTGTCTTTAGCGGAACGTGGAACTTTGCATTGAAGAAAGCAGGTATTCGCCATCGGAAGGCATACGAGACCCGGCACACTTTTGCATGTTGGGCGCTGAGTGCAGGAGCTAATCCGAATTTTGTCGCCAACCAGATGGGGCACACATCTTCACAGATGGTGTACAGCGTTTACGGGAAATGGATGAGTGAAAACAACAGTAATCAGATGGACATTTTAAACGCAAGATTTACGGGTGATGCCCCGTATATGCCCCGCGTCATATCACAGCGATGAGATTTTATATTAACTTCAATCAGTTATCTAGCCCAGCTCGGCTTATTTAAAATATGGTCCTGCCAGTCGATAACTTCGCTTTCACGCACGGCAATATGGCGTACAGAAATACGTTCACCGTGCATTGCGGCTTTGGAACCGGTTAATAGCGGATGCCAATCGGGTAATTGTTTGCCCTCACCCACCAATCGATAGGCGCAGGTATGCGGAAGCCAATCAAAGGTCACCAGATTTTCGCGGGTTAATTTGATGCAGTCTTCTTCATATTCAAAGCGACGCTCATAGTTACGGCATTGACAGGTTTTGATATTTAGCTGATTGCAGGCAACATTAGTGAAATATATTTCGTCGGTGTCTTCGTCAATCAGTTTGTTTAAACAACATTGACCGCAGCCGTCGCACAGAGATTCCCATTCTGCGTCTGACATTTCGGCCAGCGTTTTTTGTTGCCAAAAAGGAAGTTGTGACATATCGGTATCCGGTGTAAGTAAGTGATGGCGGGTCGTTATAGACGCTTTAGAGCGAAGATGCAAGCCTCGCCACCCCAAGCGGGCCGGGGCAGCGAGCAAATCATTAGATAATACGAGTGTTTAGCCTTTTATCATTCAGAGCAATTTGTAACATATCCCCTGAATTTAACGGCCCTACGCCCTGCGGCGTTCCCGTCAGCACAATATCTCCGGCTCGCAGGGTAAAGAAACGCGTAATATAACTAATCAGAGGCAGAATTGGCGTAATCATATCTTCGGTATTGCCCCGTTGGCGAACTTCACCGTTGATCATTAAAGACAGTTCGGCATGTTGCGCGTCACCAAACTCTGCCACAGGAATAAAACCGGATATGGGGCAAGAACCGTCAAAAGCTTTGGCTTTCTCCCACGGTTGACCGGCTTTTTTAAAACCCATTTGCAAGTCACGCAGCGTTAAATCCAGCGCTACACCGTAACCGGCTATTGCGCGAGCAACCCGATCTTCATTGGCCTGTTTTAGTGGGGTTCCAATTAATACCGCCAATTCCACTTCGTGATGAACGCCGCCCAACCCTTTTGGAATAGCAACCGGTTGACGAATATCGCACAGCGCGGTTTCAGGTTTAATAAACAACACTGGCTCAACGGGTACTGCGCTGCCCATTTCTTTAATATGATCTGCATAATTGTTGCCGACGCACACCACTTTATTTACCGGGAAATCAAGTAAGGCTCCCTGCCAGTCTCTATGTTGATACATGTTGCTTCTCCTGAAATCATCTACAGATAAACTCTAGAGTACATCGACAGTTAATCCCAATCGGGTCATCAATATTTCGCTCTGCTAACGTACAATACCATCAGCCATCATACCTATACTGAGTGCGAAATAGTAAGAGCGATTCCAATGCATGATAGTTCTAAAGTTATCATAAACTAGGAATGTTCGACCTTGCATATTATCTGGTGTAATAACCCAGGCTCGTAATGCAGGATAACTGAACGCCTTTTTATTCAGCGGTAATACGCCCATTCGCTGCCACTCAGCCAAAGTGCGCACCTGCTCATTTTTCAAACCCACATATTGCGATTTGAAATTCGCCGGCAACAGAACCTCCCGCCCCCAGCTTTCCCCTGTTTTCCAGCCTTCTTTAGACAGATAATTGGCCGTTGAGGCAAAAACATCATCGACGTTGGTCCAAATATCGATCTTTCCGTCATCGTCGCCATCAACCGCATAATTCAGGAAAGAGGATGGCATAAACTGATTCTGCCCCATGGCTCCGGCCCAGGAACCTTTTAGCTTTTGGTTACCGACATGCCCTTGCTGAATAATATTCAGGGCAGCCATGAGTTCCTTGGTAAAAAATGCTTCGCGCCGCCCTTCAAAAGCGAGTGTAGCTAGCGCCGAAATGACATCCTCTTTCCCCTGAATTTTACCGAAGCCACTTTCCATTCCCCATAGCGCCACAATATAGCGCTCAGGTACTCCGTAGCGGGCGCTAGCTCGGGCTAACTGAGGTTTATAACGGCGATGAAACCGTTTTCCCTGTTTGATTTTCTGCGCGGGCAATGTCCGCTGTAGATAATCATCCAACGTCACTTTCTTTTCTAACTGATTGCGATCGGATTTGATCACTCGGTCAACAAAATGAATGTCAGCAAACGCCTGATCTAAGGTCGCCTGAGTGATTCCCTGTGAGCGAGCCTGGATTTTAAGTTGTTCGACATAAGCGTGGAATTCAGCGGGATCGCGGCCTTGCTGCGCCGGCGTGGTGACGGTTGTCGACCTATTTGCGACCTTCGCCGAATCTGGCGTCACTGCCGGAGCAGCTGTAGCCGAATGTAACCCGCCACTCAAAACGGCCGAAGCGAACAACATTGTCAGTAACGAAACCCTCATCACCCACTTCCTTTGGTTATTTACTGGCAATACTTTGAGGCAGCCAATCAATTTAATCCGATAGGGGGAAAAAACCTGCGAAATACCCGGCGCAGCAAAGGCTGGCATCCGGGCTTCTCATCGGGGTGGAGAATTAGGCTTTATCCGTCCCTAAATGCATTTTTAGCAGGCTTTCTGGCGGTGGCGGAACTTGCAGATAGAAACCCTGCTCAATCAACGCAGTTTTTACTTTCTCAATATCTGCGGTAGCCAATTTTTTTCGCTCTGAAAGAGACAACATCATGGAAAACTGGGGTTGACCAAAGCTGGCCAGTAATTCAGGAGGAACCCGGGAGAAATCGTCTTTTTTTTCAATATAGAGGTAAGTTTGATCCCGTTTAGGGCTTCGATAAATCACACAATGCATGTTTTTAGCTCTACTCAAGTGGTCAATAACGTCCTGTATAAGCCGTGGACTATACCACGCCTGTATCAGAAAAAGTGACTTTAGCCCTTGAGCCAGCGGCCGTCAAATCAGGGTTGCCGTTGCTTTTTTACACGGTGGATAACCACATTGGGTTGCTGAAAATTGGCAATATTCCCAGATAATTAAACGTCACCGAACTCAGCCTATGGCTACATAGACGGGTTTCAATTGTTATAAGAAACGATTTTTCTGTTCCATTATGTTGTAGTGGCAATCCCGCATCCACCGGGCAACCGTCTTCAATGAAGGGAGAGTCATCGCAGAGAAAGCGCCGATACCCCTTTCTCTGTCCCCCTCCCATTCGCCCAAGAGTTGTAATCCCCGCTCGTAGCTTGCCAAATCACTCACATTGGCATTAACAGGGATATAAGCGACTCCGCTGAACAGAATTAAGTAAAGATAGATTCCCTTCATTATTCTCTCCTAATCCAACGCGTGGTGATAATTTCAAGACTACCACTCTCTATTACCGGCTATTACTCACTAATCCTTAAATAATAGGGATCTCGTCGCTATCTTTAGTGGGCGCACTGCTTCATCTAAAGTGGAAAAGGCGGAGAAGCGCCATGCCTGCCAGCACTAAACTCGCTATCAGTCACGGCAGTTTCATTTCCCCAAACCCGCTCCATCACCACGTCCGAGATCTACGTCGGCGAACTGTGATCTTTATCGCAGATAATTCGCCCAATTAACTCGCTATTGGACTCAAGGCTGACAATAAATGCTCAGATTGATCTGAAATTATATGAATTGAAGATTTTATTATCACTAAAATACAACCGGAAAAACTTCTATTGAAAAAACATCAATGGGATAAATAGACAGAACTGACTCAGCCACATTACTTTCTGTCTATTTTACATACAAGACAAACACCGGTGAATTTGATTTGGTACCGGATCAATTATCACATAAAACGACCAGTAACAGAGATATATAGCCGAGGTGGGCTAGCGAATACGCCAAAGTTGTGCTGTAATTTCCAATCGAATTTTAATAAATGTTGCTGAAGGGTTTCGATATATTGATACGGATAGATTTATCTTTATATTACCTATAACATGCATAGGTACATCGGAATATCGTACCCCGAATGGTATTCCGGGGATTTAACGTAGCTGAAACTGAGTCAGGATAGATGTCACAATCGCCAATTGAGTTAAAAGGCAGTAGTTTTACCCTATCGGTAGTGCATTTACATCATGCACAGCCGGAGGTAATTCGTCAGGCTTTGCAGGAAAAAGTGGAACAAGCTCCCGCTTTTCTGAAAAACGCCCCTGTTGTTCTTAATGTTGCTACGTTACCTAACGATGCTAACTTCAGAGATGTTCAGCAGGCTGTCACTTCAGCGGGCCTTCGTATTGTTGGCGTCAGCGGCTGTCGGGATGAACGACAAAAACGTGCGATTGCTCGAGCGGGTTTGCCATTACTGAATGAAGGTAAAGGCCAAAAGATGGCTCCCGAGCCAGTAAGCCCACCGGAAAATGCCCCCGTTAAGACGCGTATCATTAATACTCCTGTCCGTTCCGGCCAACAGATTTATGCCCGTAATTGTGATTTGATTGTTATCAGCAGTGTCAGTGCCGGTGCAGAACTTATTGCAGACGGCAATATTCATATCTATGGAATGATGCGAGGGCGTGCTTTAGCTGGCGCTTCTGGCGATGCTCAGTGTCAGATTTTTTGCACACATCTGAGCGCTGAGCTAGTCTCTATTGCAGGGCAATATTGGTTAAGTGACCAGATTCCAAGCGATTATTTTGGCCAGGCCGCACGTCTTCATCTGTTGGATAATGCTTTAACCATACAACCTCTAAATTAAGCCCTTTTAACAAGGAATCCATTTCATGGCACGCATTATTGTTGTTACATCGGGTAAAGGGGGCGTTGGCAAGACCACTTCAAGTGCGGCCATTGCGACCGGCTTGGCCCAAAAAGGTAAGAAAACCGTGGTCATCGATTTTGATATCGGCCTGCGTAACCTTGATTTGATTATGGGATGTGAGCGTCGAGTTGTTTATGATTTTGTTAACGTCATTCAAGGTGATGCCACCCTGAATCAGGCGCTGATAAAAGATAAACGCACGGATAATCTCTATATTCTACCCGCATCACAAACTCGTGATAAAGATGCTCTGACCGTTGAAGGCGTTGAGAAAATCCTGAACGACCTTGGCGATATGAATTTTGACTTTGTGGTTTGTGATTCTCCTGCCGGTATCGAAAGCGGGGCGTTAATGGCCCTTTACTTTGCCGATGAAGCAGTCATTACCACTAACCCGGAAGTCTCTTCCGTTCGCGATTCCGACCGTATTTTGGGTATTTTATCCTCAAAATCTCGTCGTGCCGAACGTGGCGAAGAGCCGATTAAAGAACACCTGCTGCTGACCCGTTATAACCCAGGCCGGGTGAGTCGCGGTGACATGCTGAGCATGGAGGACGTCCTGGAAATCCTTAGGATCCCGCTGGTTGGCGTTATCCCAGAAGACCAATCCGTATTGCGCGCTTCTAACCAAGGCGAGCCGGTTATTCTGGATAAAGAGTCAGATGCGGGTAAAGCATATGACGATACCGTTGATCGTTTACTAGGAGAAGAACGCCCATTCCGCTTCATTGAAGAAGAGAAGAAGGGCTTCCTGAAACGCCTTTTTGGGGGATAAACCATGGCCTTGTTAGACTTTTTTCTGTCCCGCAAAAAACCGACAGCCAATATAGCCAAGGAACGGCTGCAAATTATCGTCGCTGAGCGTCGTCGTGGGGACAGTGAGCCCCATTATTTGCCTGATCTTAAGCGCGATATATTGGCGGTGATTTGTAAATATATTCAGATCGATCCGGAAATGCTACACGTTCAGTTTGAGCAGAAAGGTGACGATATTTCGGTGTTAGAACTTAACGTGACATTACCGGAAACGGAAGAAACACCTAAATGACATCGTCGCATTAATTACCCCCTGTATTTATTTACAGGGGGTAATTGAGTTTTCCTGGCTGTATATAAACACAGTGAAAAGAAGTTACTGCGGAAATGAGTTTCGTCATTTCTGGCAAAAAAAGTCTTAATAGCTTGATGGATTATTGATACCGCTAAATAAATAAAATCCTACCGCGTATAAAATATTCAGAGCAGAAGAGAGTTCCCCTGCCCTTAAATAGGATTAATACTGTTTAAGTATTTCTTCCAATTCACTACCTAACAAATCACCGCGCCATCCGGCTAATAACTCAGGACGAATTTCAATCGGCTTGAGTTTCCAATGCCAATTCAATAACTGATTAATTTGCCGACGTGAAGCCAAAAGCTCACTGCTTAATCCACTGCGCTCGCTCACTGCCTGAATCAATGCTTTAATATCTTTAAAGACTTTTTTGTAACCCGGCTGGTCGATAAGGTTGGCGACCAAAGGTGGCAACTGATCTTCCGGCACTGCATTACCTTCAGCCACCAGCGCCAGCAAAGTGCGCCCGTGGTAGCGAATTTCCTGACCGCTTAAGCCCAGAGAATCCAGTTCACCGAGTGACGTAGGTTGATAGCGAGCAACCTGCCACAGATTTTCCTCTCTGACCACAAAGTTGACCGCCAAATCACGCTCGCGCGCCTGACGTAAACGCCACGACGCCAGTTTTTGCAAACATGCCAACTGACGACCTCGTAACTGCCAGGCGTTAGTTATCTCACGATAAGCCAGCTCAGGATCTACCGTTTCACTGCGACGGCGACACAGCAGCAGGCATTCGTCCTGAGCGGCATCCATACGCCCCGCCGCCAGTGTGGCATCCACCAGCTTTTTTGCCATAGGCAATAGATAGAAAACATCGGCCGCCGCATAATCGCACTGTTTCTCAGTTAATGGACGAGCCAGCCAATCGGTGCGGGACTCACTTTTATCCAATTCGACGCCTTCCAGTTCTGCCACCAGCGTCGCAAAACCGCAGGAAAGCGTTTTACCCGTAAAGGCAGCTAATACCTGAGTATCAATCATTGGCGTAGGTAATTGCTGAAATGCATTAAGAAAGACTTCAAGATCTTCACTGCCCGCGTGCAGAAACTTCACCACCGACTCGTCTTTCAGCAACTCGCGAAAGGGCTGCCATTCGGTGATCGGCAAAGGGTCGATCAGTGAAAGTTGTTCACCGTCAAACAGTTGAATCAGGCCCAACTGAGGATAGTAGGTACGCGTTCTGACAAATTCTGTATCCAAAGCCACCTGGGTATGGTTACGAGCTTGCTCGCAGACTTGCTGCAACGCAGCGTCGGTAGTGATCAACTGATAATTCAAAACATCATTCTCTTGGTCGTTAGCCTATGACAGACACAACAACGCCGGTATTGACCGGCGTTGTTGATGATGAGCCTGTAACGAAGCCTATTAAGCAGCGTTTTTGCTACTCTCCTTAACAGGTTCATCACGCAGTTCTCTGCGCAATATTTTGCCTACGTTTGATTTCGGCAATTCGTCACGGAACTCGACAATTTTCGGTACTTTATAACCGGTAAGATAGCGGCGGCAATGGGTCAGCAATTCGTCTCGGCTCAGAGACGGGTCTTTTCTTACCACGAAAACTTTCACCGTTTCGCCGGAAACCTCATTAGGCACACCGATCACCGCAGACTCCAGCACTTTAGGGTGCAACGCTACCACATCTTCGATTTCATTAGGATAAACGTTGAATCCAGAAACCAGAATCATATCTTTTTTACGATCGACAATACGCAAGAAGCCGATATCATCGATAGTGGCAATATCTCCGGTGGCCAACCAACCGTCTTTTAAGACTTCGTCAGTGGCTTCCGGCCGCTGCCAGTAGCCTAACATAACTTGCGGCCCGCGCACCCATAGTTCCCCCGGCATACCGGTTTCAACATCCTGCCCGTTATCATCAATCAGGCGAACATCGGTAGAAGGCACCGGCAGACCAATACTGCCACTGTAATGTTTTAAATCATAGGGATTACCTGTGACCAAAGGTGAACACTCCGTCAGGCCGTAGCCCTCCAGCAAGTGCCTGCCCGTCAGTTTTTCCCATTTTTCCGCAACGGCTTTCTGTACCGGCATCCCCCCTCCGACAGAAAGTCGCAAAGTGGAAAAATCAAGTTTGTTGAATTCTTCGTTATTCAGTAACGCATTAAACAAGGTATTCACCCCGGTCATCGCGGTAAAGGGATAACGGCTGAGCTCTTTCACCGTTCCCGGAATATCTCGAGGATTGGTGATTAACAGGCTGCGCCCGCCCAGCTCGATAAATAGCAGGCAGTTCATCGTCAGAGCAAAGATGTGGTACAGCGGCAACGCCGTTACCACTAAATCTTGCCCAGGCTGTAGCAACGGCGCATAGGCCGCTTTAGCCTGTTCAAGGTTAGATTGCATATTCCGGTGGGTTAGCATCGCGCCTTTAGCCACGCCGGTAGTGCCACCAGTGTATTGCAGGAAAGCCAAATCGGTATTGAGCACGTCCGGTTTGACATATTGCAGGCGACGGCCTTTTTGCAATACGGTACGGAAAGAAATGGCGTCAGGTAAGTGATATTTCGGCACCAAACGCTTGATATATTTCACCACAAAGTTGACCAATGTGCCTTTCGCTGCGGAAAGCTGATCGCCCATGCGGGTCAAAATAACGTGTTTAATCTGTGTGTTGAAGACAACTTTTTCCAATGTATGAGCAAAATTGGAAACAATCACGATTGCTGCTGCGCCGCTGTCGTTCAGTTGGTGTTCCAGCTCGCGGGGCGTGTACAGCGGATTGACGTTCACCACCACCATTCCAGCCCGTAAAATACCAAACAAAGCTATGGGATACTGCAACAGGTTCGGCATCATCAACGCCACGCGGTCGCCCTTCTTCAACCCCAAACCATTTTGCAAATAGGCAGCAAAAGCGCGGCTACGCTCTTCCAATTTACGGAAAGTCATGACTTCACCCATGTTGATAAATGCAGGCTGATCCGCATAACGCAGAGCCGCATTCTCAAACATTTCCACCAGAGAAGAGTAACGATCCGGATCAATTTCCGCTGGAACATCCGCCGGGTAACGTTTTAGCCATGCTTTTTCCAAGGTAGCACTCCTGAAATCATTGTTGATTATCATATCTTCACCCAAATCCACCTCAGGACTTTAACAATATTTTAACTCAGCGTACCAGTTTGCTTTTAAACAATTTTGAGGTTGAGAAGTACATCACTAATTTTTTTCATGTATCTCAACAAAAAAACAAGGCGGCCATCGCCGCCTCATTAATATAAATAAAATCAATGCGTTATATAAATTCATAATTATAATGATTGTAACTCTTTGATTATACACCGTTTAAGTCAGTTTATAATCTAAAGCTGAGCTGGAAATGATTACCCGGTGATAATTTCAACAAATCGATTAAATAGCACACATAGTTTTTATCCATTTATCAAAAAAACCTTATGCGACTCTTCATTGGCAGTTAAGCTGTCACTCTAATGTTAACGAGTGGATACAATGACCGAATATCAGATTGAGTCTGCTAAAAAGCAACATCTGCCGTTTTTGGCAAGTATTGAGCAACAGGCAGCCGAACTTTTCCCTGCACACTTGTTGCCTGATGATCTAAAAACAGAAACGCTGCCGCTGATTGAATTAGTGACAGCGCAGCGAGAAAAACGCCTGTGGATAGCGAAAGACAGAAGCGGGACTCCCGTGGGTTTCGCTTTAGTGTACTGGGTGGATCAGAGGGCTTTACTGGGGGAAATTGATGTTGTACCCCAGCACGGTGGACAAGGTATTGGCAGCCAATTATTGGCGGCAGTCATTGATCGTCTGCGAGATCGCGGCGCTACCGCGCTGTATCTGACGACCTTTAGCCGTTTTGCTCAAAGCGTTGCGCTCTATACCAAATTCGGTTTTATTCGCCTGAATTCACGTAATACGCCGCCTTGGCTGACGAAAATACTGACGGAGGAGGTCGCGAGCGGCATGGCTGACCGGGTGGCAATGATGCGCCCTATCCCCTGAATCAGGGTCATTTTTTGAACCTAACAGCGTTCACTCTCGCGAGATAACAGTCAAATATGTGGGGCAGTAACGGGGAGTTATCCGAGCAGAGGATGATTTAGCGCCCTAATTGTCGGATTAAAACAATAAAAAAAGGTGTCGATCGCTCAACACCCTTCTCTATATTATTATATTGGCAACGGCTGGCTAACTGGCCTACCGTTTCAGCAACGCTATTCAGTTACAATAGTCTGAATCTGCGCTGGCCCGGTATCATACCAACCCCAGCCTGGCCCCCACCCAGGATGACCGCGGAAGCCCCAAGGCCCCATTGGCGCTGGTGGCATCATCACCTGCTGGGCAATATTCCAGCGCTTATAACCGGTGGCGTTAATTACCACGAAGTTATAGGGCGTCATACCAATTTTGCCCGCCTCGCTGCCGACAATTGGCCCGACGACCGTCACCAGATGACCACGGAAATCTACCGGATCGAGGAAACCATCCACATAGGCAATCACTCGCCCTTGAGACGGTTCACCGAGAATAGGTCTGGCGCCTGAATCCAACGGCACGCTGGCAATCTCCAGACGAGTGCGTTGTTTTTCGTTAACCACATTGACGACCGTGCCGCCAAAACGCGCCTCCTGACCGGCAAAAACCTGCGGCGCATTACGTACCGCATTAAGGTTTTGCTGTGGCGTAGCCGTGGTGCCTTTTATGGCATCGGGAATGGTTACGCAACCAGTCAAGAGTAAGGCACTCAGTCCTACTAGCCCGAAAAGCCATTTACGCCTTAATTCACTGGGTGTCATCGCCGTTATCTCCTTAATTAATCTTAAACTTTAAGACCATAAATTCAGAGACAAGTTGCCATATTTTATCGTCCAGGTAACTTTTTCCAGGTCACTTCATTACGCAGGTAAACCGGTTCAGCCTGTTCAACCGGTAAGGCCGCACCGTTGTTCCACAGTTGGATCGCCAGAGGCAGCATATCCTCCGCCTGCGGCAACAACATTTGCCCATCAGTCAGTATAGCCGCATGACTCGCGACCAGATCGGGATAAGTCTGCCAACCGGTGCCAACAAAGGCCCAATTGCCACTTAAATCCTGCGTCATCTCTTGTACTTGCGCCGGAGTCAGTACCGCTTCGGTTTCTTCGCCCAGCCAGCTACCGTCAGTCTGGCGTTCAAACTGTCCCCAATACACTTCGCCCATACGTGCATCAATTGCAGCTAATACGCGAGTTGCGCCGATCAGACGAAATGCACCCTGCGCCATGGTTTGCAACGTGGAAACGCCAATCATCGGCAAATTGGCACCCAACGCCAATCCTTGCCCGATGCCGATGCCAATACGCACACCGGTAAAACTGCCCGGCCCGCGCCCAAAGGCCAGCGCGTCCAACTGAGTTAACGTCAGGTGGGATTCGGTTAAAACTTGCTGCACCAGCGGAAGAATTCGCTGAGTGTGTTCTCTGGCACAAAGTTCAAAATGGGCGTGGATCGCGCCGTCGTTCCAGAGTGCAACAGAACAGGCTTCTGTTGCGGTATCGATCGCTAAAATTCGCGTGGACATGCCAACCTCGGCAGGAAAAATAATCTATATTCAACACAGGGCGCGCATAATAGCACACCCCACAAGGCTTTACCCTCACTCCTGCCGTTTCAGGAAAACGATAGCTTTGGTCAAATCACGGGTACGTGGCGTGGGCGGCAGACTATTGAGGAATACCGCACCGTAAGGCCGCATCACCAGACGGTTATCGCAAATCACCAGCACCCCGCGATCGTCAATATCCCGAATCAAACGCCCAACGCCCTGTTTCAGGGTAATCACCGCATCGGGTAACTGCACGTCGTTGAACGGATCGCCGCCGCGCAATCGGCAGTCTTCAATCCGCGCTTTCAATAGCGGATCGTCCGGTGAAGTAAAGGGCAATTTGTCAATAATCACGCAGGAAAGCGCATCGCCGCGTACGTCTACCCCTTCCCAGAAACTGCTGGTTGCAACCAGTAACGCATTACCGGCAGCGACGAACTGAGCCAGTAACTGGCCTTTACTGGTTTCACCCTGCACCAGCACCGGTAACGTCATGCTGGCGCGAAACTCCTCCGCCAGACTGCGCATCATCTGATGAGAAGTACAAAGGAAAAAGCAGCGTCCCTGATTAGCATCAATCATCGGTTTGAGCATTTGTGCCAGTTTACGTGCCCCGCCCGGCTCATTGGCATTGGGCAAATTTCGTGGTACACACAGCAATGCCTGATTGGCGTAGTCAAACGGGCTGGGAAGCAGCAGGGTTTTGGCATCGGTTAAACCGAGACGTTGAGTAAAATGCCCTAGCTGATCGTTCACCGATAAAGTGGCCGAAGTGAAAATCCAGGTACCGGCTTTTTCTTCTATTAACTCGCGGAAACGATCGGAAACCGACAGCGGCGTGAGAGCCAGCACGAAATGGCGCGCATTACATTCATACCAATAGCTATAACCCGGCGTAGTCACTTCTTTCAAACGTTTCAACCGGTTGCGATATAGCGTGGCTCGCTCGAAGGCCGCATCCAGCATAGCGGAGCGCCCAAGCGACAGCTTCATTACGTCATAGCACAGCTCTAAAGCATCGTCTAACAGCAGCAAAGCCCGCTGGATCGCCGGTTGCTGGAGTACGTCTCGCAGATTGCCACGGAATCCGGGATCGCCAAGCACCAATCGGAAATCCTGCGCACTTTGGCTTAGCCGGTCGGCGCTTTTCTGTAGCTGTACCGAATCTCGCACCTCAGTGCGATAAGCGATGGTGATATCCTTAGCTAAGTCCATAAGCTGGCGGCTAGTGAGCTGCTGGCCGAAATACTGGCTGGCGATATCAGGAATCTGATGGGCTTCATCGAAAATCATTACGTCAGCGCTGGGGATCAGCTCGGCAAAGCCGCTTTCTTTCACCACCATATCCGCCAAAAACAAGTGATGGTTAACGACCACCACATCCGCATCCATCGCGCGGCGGCGCGCCTTCACCACAAAACAGTCCTGATAAGCCGGGCAATCGCTGCCCAGACAGTTATCATTAGTACTTGTGACTAACGGCCAGACGAAACTGTCTTCCGCCACATCGCCGCAGGTGCTGATATCACCGTCTACGGTTTGTGACGACCAGCCGCGCAAATGGACTAAATCCACCAGCGTTTCTCCCGCCAGCTCACCGCCTGCCAGAGTTTGCTGTTCCAAACGTTCCAGACACAAATAGTTGGAGCGTCCTTTTAGCAACGCCAGTTTGCCTTTATATTTCAACGCCGTGGCGACCGTAGGCAGATCGCGGGAATACAGCTGATCCTGTAAGGCCTTAGAACCGGTAGAGATAATGACTTTGCAGTCTGCACGCAGCGCCGGTGCCAAATAGGCATAGGTTTTACCGGTACCGGTGCCTGCTTCCACCACCAATTGTTGTTTGGTGGTAATGACTTCGCCGATCGCCTGCGCCATCTGACGCTGTGATTCTCGCGGGTTAAAACCGGTTATCGCCTGCGCTAAAGCGCCGTCTATTGCAAAATCGTCTGTCACACTTTCTCTCTGCCGAATCAAATCAGCGCTGATTATGCCAAGCATGAGGCTGAGGCACCACACACATTATCGCGATCACTTATGTTACCCTGATAGAGGTAGCAGATAACGATATTCACACAAAGGAGTGAAAATGAGCATTGAACGAATTAACCCGGAAAAACGCTGGTCAGATGCGGTGGTGTATAACGACACTATTTATTACACCGGCGTACCGGAAAATCTGGATGCTGATATTACCGCGCAAACGGCCAATACGCTGGCCGCTATTGATATGCTGCTGAATCATCTGGGTTCGAGCAAGAGCAAAATCCTCGATGCGACAATTTTTCTGGCCGACGCTGCAGACTTTGCCGGTATGAACGCCGCCTGGGATGCTTGGGTCGTTGACGGCAGCGCACCGGTACGCTGCACCGTTCAGGCTAAGTTGATGAATCCGCAGTATAAAGTCGAAATTAAAATTATCGCCGCACGTTAAATCGTACAAAGGGTAGCCCGCATGCACCGGCTACCCTTTTGTTTTTATATGGTTTCTCTGTGACTTTTCTGTAGTTTGTTACTGAGTCAGTGCGATCCCCGGTGTTACGCCAGTTTAATCATCACCATACCGGCCAGCAGCAGAATCAGACCAATCCAGCCTTTATAATTCAATCGCTGGTTAAACAGAATCCAACCGGCCGCGACGGTAGCGGCAATACCAAAACCGCCCCATAACGCGTAAGCCACCGAAAGATCGATACCTTTTACCGCCTGCGCTAAAGCGCTGAACGCACCAAGTACCGACAGCAGGGAGAAAATCCCTAACCAAACCCGACGGAAGCCGTCTGACATTTTCAACAAAATATTGGCAAGAATTTCTAAAATCACCGCCAGAATCAAAAAGCCAATGTGGTAAAACTCAAGCTGTTGCATGATCCCCACCTGACTTAACCGCTAATGTCGGCTGGCCAGTGACTTTGGCTTTCAGCGCTCCGGGGAGCTTGATGCCACCGCCCTGACCCGGTTTTTTCGGCTTACGGGTGCCGGATTTAACCAGCATAATCCCGCCCACCAAGGTCACCAGACCGGCGATTTTCAACGGAGACAGCGTTTCGCCAAACCACAGCACACTGAACAGAGTAATAATGAGAATCCCGATCCCTTCCCACAGCGCGTAAGCCACGCCCAATGCCACTTTCTTAATCGCCATCGCCAATAAGATGTAAGAACCGGTGATCATCACATACATCACCAAATGGCCGGTTAATTCGCCGCTGACGCTGGCGTATTTCATTGAAAGGGTACCAATAATTTCTGCAACGATAGCTAAGCCTAAAAAAATCCAATAAATCATAAAATCTCTCCTAACACGCGAAAACGCACGCTAAGGTCTATTTGTTACGGTTATCCTCATGCACAAGCTGAAATCACAGATTGCAGACGTGCGTAGGCCGTAAGAAATAGATACTCACTTGGCGTATAAAAATGCTATGCCCGGATTATGCGGAGTTAAATGCCGCGCCGGTTAAGGGAGAGTGACGCTAAAGCTCGCTGCACCAGTGATGTTCACTGGCTAGAATGGCAGACAGGAAGAGTTGGCAGGTAGAAGTTTTGAGAGTAATTCCGTTAGTTTTAATCATAATGTTTTCTCTTTTTTAGCCGCACATATTTCGTGAAACCGAGTGCGATTTGCCTCAAATCCTCATCAAATTAGAATAATTAACTGAGCTATTTGTACCATAGGCAAAAATAGAAAGCAAACCGCCAATTTGAAAAAATTAGAGAAAAAAAAGTTTAGAAAAGAGCACTTTAGTTATTTCAAAAATACAAAACCCCCAGAACCTGGGGGTTTTCAATTCTAGAGAAAAGCAGAAATTATCTCGCCGGTTCAGGGGCTTAGACAGCTTATGCCGCTGCGCCTTCTACCGCCTGTTTCGCCAGCTCGGTTATCCGATTGTAATCCCCTTTCTCCAGCGCATCGGCCGGAACCAACCAGGAGCCGCCGATACATAAAACACTCTTCAGCGCTAAATAATCACGGTAATTATTTGGCGTGATACCGCCTGTTGGGCAGAAGCGAACCTGAGAGAACGGGCCGCCGATAGCCTGTAGCGCCTTCACGCCACCGTTGGCTTCCGCCGGGAAGAATTTGAACTCTTTCAGGCCGTAACTCATGCCTAGCATCAATTCAGAAACGGTGCTAATGCCTGGAATCAATGGAATCGTGCCTGCGGTGGCCGCCTGCAACAGATCGGCGGTTAAGCCAGGGCTAATAGCAAACTGGGCGCCCGCTTCGGTCACGGCTGCCAATTGCTCAGGATTCAGCACGGTACCGGCACCAATAATCGCTTCTGGTACTTCCTGTGCAATGGCGCGAATCGCGTCAACTGCGCACGGGGTACGCAAAGTCACTTCCAGCACGCGTACGCCACCGGCAACCAGCGCTTTAGCCAAAGGCACCGCCTGTTCGAGTTTATTGATGACGATTACCGGGACCACCGGACCTGCGGTCATAATCTGTTCTGCGCTCGTTTTCCAGCTTTTCATCGGTCGTTATCTCCACTTATGCCGTCTGACATAGGATTGATGCCTTTTCATTCAGGGCTATGTTGGTTGCCTTCTAGGCATCGGTTAAAAGATGGCACTCAGCCGAAGACCCACGGAAAGTGACCCGCCTCTTCTATACTGCCTGCCATGAAACAAAATCAGAACTAAGCCTTTGAATGGCTCTTATAATCGCGCAGGTGCTCCGTCCGTGAGTTCATCCAGGCATTCCCTGATGGATGCACTACCCCGCCGGTCAGCGGCCGGCTGTGTCTGCGGCACCGGGGTAGTGAGGTTACTGATGGTTATGCTG
Organism: Yersinia sp. IP36721; assembly: GCF_003634395.1. Lineage (NCBI taxonomy): Bacteria > Pseudomonadati > Pseudomonadota > Gammaproteobacteria > Enterobacterales > Yersiniaceae > Yersinia > Yersinia sp. IP36721. The sequence continues at coordinate 62,438 of NZ_QCZL01000016.1, read as the reverse complement.
TTAAACGATTACTCGAATTCGTTCCATGAACGACCATCGCGAGTGATCATGGCAACTGAGGCTACAGGTCCCCAGGTACCGGATTGGTAAGGCTTCGGCGCTTCATTATCCGCCGCCCAGGCTTCCATGATGGAGTCAACCCATTTCCAAGCTTCTTCCACTTCATCACGACGCACAAACAGGGCCTGAATGCCGCGCATGGTTTCCAGCAACAAACGTTCATAGGCATCAGCGATATGCTCTTCGTTGAAAGTCTCGGAGAAACTCAAGTCCAGCTTAGTCGTTTGCAAGCGGTGCTTATGATCCAGACCCGGCACTTTATTCAGCACCTGAATCTCAATGCCTTCGTCCGGCTGTAAACGAATGGTCAGCTTGTTCTGCGGCAACTGTTGGTAAGACTCGCGGAACAGATTCAGCGCAGGGTTTTTAAAGTACACCACCACTTCCGAACATTTGGTCGGCAAACGTTTCCCGGTACGCAGGTAGAACGGCACGCCGGCCCAACGCCAGTCATCAATATCCACGCGGATAGACACAAAGGTTTCGGTATTACTACTCTTATTCGCCCCTTCCTCTTCCAGATAGCCCGGTACTTTGTGACCCTGAACGAAACCGGCGGTGTACTGACCGCGAACCGTGGTTTCACGCACGTTGGTCTGATCGATACGGCGCAGTGAACGCAGCACTTTCACTTTTTCATCGCGAATACGGTCGGTGGTCAAATCTGCCGGTGGCGACATGGCGATCATGGTCAGGATTTGCAGCAAATGGTTTTGAATCATATCTCGCATCTGGCCAGCCTGATCGAAGTAGCCCCAACGGCCCTCGATACCCACTTCTTCCGCAACGGTAATCTGCACGTGATCGATAGTGCGGTTATCCCAGTTGGAAGCAAACAGTGAGTTGGCAAAACGCAGCGCCAACAGGTTCAGAACCGTTTCTTTACCTAAATAGTGGTCGATACGGTAAACCTGACACTCGTTAAAGTATTCAGCAACCTGATCGTTGATCACCCGTGAGGAAGCCAAATCGGTTCCTAACGGTTTTTCCATCACTACGCGCGCCGGTTCGTTATTCAGCTTGGCTTCGCCCAAACCTTTGCAGATGGCACCGAAAGTACTAGGCGGCATGGCAAAGTAGTTAATGGTAGTGCGGTTTTTTTGATCGAGCATTTTGCCCAATTTAGCAAAGTGCTTGCTGTCGTTGACATCCAGATTACAGAAATCCAGCCGGCTGCTGAGCTTCTGCCAAAGTTCGTCATCCAGCTTTTCTTTCATAAAGGTGTCGAGGGCTTCCTTCACCACGCCGATATACGCGTCTTTATCCCAGTCAGCCCGACCCACACCGATAATACGTGTATCAGGATGGATATGACCCGCTTTCTCTAGCTGGTAAAGGGAAGGCAGCAGCTTTCGGCGTGCCAGGTCACCTTTAGCGCCGAAAATAACCAGGTCGCATGCCTGGGCTGTATTAGTTACCGCCATGTATTTCTCCTCGTTGCAGGATATTTGTAATTTTCTTACATCTATAATGTACTCTCTTTGACTATAGCCAGTAAACCCGGATAAAAAGGCAATAAAAACGGTTATAAAACATCCTATCAGGCGCTAAGCCCCGTCAAATAAGGCGGCGTAAGATAAAAATGTAATTTTATGACTTTTTTGATCGTCTTTTACCATTCTGAAAATTAGACACAGGTCATATTCTGATGAAAAAGGGCTGCTTCCTCATCAATGCCTCTGCCAACGGGTCCCGGCTCGTAGTATATTTCCATTAAACCGGCATAGATTTCTCCTTTGAATGAAATCGACAAAACCCATGGGTGACTCTCGTTATATGAATACGCTGGAAAAGATCCAAAATAATCTGGACCTCCTGAGCAAATCTGAAAGGAAAGTCGCCGAGGTGATCCTTGCCTCCCCACAAACTGCCATTCACTCTAGTATCGCCACGCTGGCGAAAATGGCCAACGTTAGCGAACCAACGGTTAATCGTTTCTGTCGCCGTCTGGATACCAAAGGCTTCCCTGATTTTAAACTGCATTTAGCCCAAAGTCTGGCAAATGGCACACCTTATGTGAACCGTAACGTCGAAGAAAATGATAGTGTTGCTGCATATACAGGCAAGATTTTCGAATCGACGATGGCCAGTCTGGATATGGTGAAAACCAATCTGGATATTGCAGCGATAAATCGGGCGGTGGACTTACTGACTCAGGCCAAGAAAATTTCCTTCTTTGGCCTGGGCGCATCCGCCGCCGTCGCCCATGATGCAATGAATAAATTTTTCCGCTTCAATATCCCGGTTATTTATTTCGATGATATCGTTATGCAACGCATGAGTTGTATGAACTCCGGGGAAGGTGACGTTGTGGTGCTGATTTCCCACACTGGCCGCACCAAGAATCTGGTAGAAATGGCCCGTCTGGCACGCGAGAACGATGCGACCGTTATTGCCATTACCTCGCGAGACACGCCGCTGGCACACGAAGCAACGCTGTCATTGCTGCTGGACGTTCCGGAAGATACCGATGTTTATATGCCGATGGTGTCACGAATTGCTCAACTGACACTGATTGATGTACTGGCAACCGGATTTACTTTACGCCGCGGCGATAAATTCAGGGATAACTTGAAGCGGGTCAAAGAAGCGTTGAAAGAATCGCGCTTTGATAAGGGCGCGTCTTTACAGGGCCTGATTGAATAAACGCCCGACGCTAAAAATATCGCTTAGAGCTGATTTATTTCAGTTTTGCGCCGATAACCTATTACACAGCTATCGTTTCTACATTCGCATGCGGTTAATTTGGATGACACAATTTCAGAGTAAAACTCGTCACTCAGTGACATTTTGCCCTAGGGTTAATTATCCGCAGTTTTAACAACACCAATGCTTCACCAGTCAACGGAGTAATGCATGTCCAGACGGCTCAGAAGGACCAAGATTGTTACCACACTGGGGCCGGCTACCGACCGCGATAATAACCTGGAAAAGGTTATTGCTGCGGGTGCAAACGTAGTCCGCCTGAATTTTTCCCATGGCACCGCTGAAGACCACATGTTACGCGCTAATAAAGTGCGCGAAATCGCCGCGCGTTTGGGGCGTCACGTGGCAATTCTTGGCGATTTGCAAGGGCCAAAAATCCGTGTATCCACCTTCAAGGAAGGCAAAGTCTTCCTGAATATTGGCGATAAGTTCCTGTTAGACGCCAACCTGGGTAAAGGCGAAGGCGACAAAGATAAAGTTGGTATCGATTACAAAGGCTTACCTGCGGACGTGGTGCCGGGCGATATTCTGTTGCTCGACGACGGCCGCGTTCAGCTCAAAGTGCTGGAGGTTCAGGGCATGAAAGTGTTCACCGAAGTCACCGTCGGCGGCCCTCTTTCCAACAATAAAGGCATCAACAAACTGGGCGGTGGTTTATCCGCTGAAGCGCTGACCGAGAAAGACAAAGCTGATATCGTGACTGCCGCAAAAATTGGCGTCGATTATCTGGCCGTCTCCTTCCCGCGTACTGGCGAAGACTTGCATTATGCCCGCCGTTTGGCGCGGGATGCTGGCTGTAACGCGAAAATTGTCTCCAAAGTCGAACGTGCCGAAGCCGTAGCCACTGACGAAGCCATGGATGACATCATCCTCGCCTCTGACGTGGTTATGGTCGCCCGTGGCGATTTGGGCGTAGAAATTGGCGATCCAGAGCTGGTCGGTATCCAGAAAAAACTGATCCGTCGTGCCCGTCAGTTGAATCGTGCGGTCATTACCGCCACGCAGATGATGGAATCGATGATCACCAACCCAATGCCAACCCGCGCCGAAGTTATGGACGTAGCGAACGCCGTGTTGGATGGGACCGATGCGGTGATGCTGTCAGCAGAAACGGCGGCGGGTCAGTATCCGGCTGAAACCGTAGCCGCGATGGCGCGAGTCTGTTTGGGTGCAGAGAAAATCCCAAGCATTAACGTTTCCAAGCACCGTTTAGATGTGCAATTCGATAACGTCGAAGAAGCCATCGCGATGTCCACGATGTACGCGGCTAACCACCTTAAAGGTATCACGGCGATCATTGCCATGACCGAATCTGGCCGTACTGCCTTGATGATGTCGCGTATCAGCTCGGGTTTACCGATCTTTGCCATGTCTCGTCATGAACATACGCTGAACCTGACCGCGATCTATCGCGGCGTCACGCCGGTTTATTGCGCCAACCACACCGATGGCGTAGTGGCTGCCAATGAAGCGGTTAACTGCCTGCGCGATAAAGGCTTCCTGGTTTCTGGCGATCTGGTTATCGTCACTCAGGGCGATGTGATGGGTACCATAGGTACGACTAACACCAGCCGTATTATTCGCGTGGAATAATTATTCTGCGCCAATAAAAAAGCCAGTCCGCGTTAAGTTGACTGGCTTTTTCTTTATCTGCATTTTATTTCACTTTTCACTACTGAACGCGCGGCCCGCTCACGCCGGATTACAGATCTTTGCGTACGTAAGGCTCGATTTCACCTTCTTTACGGGTTTTCAGCAGTTTCAAAATCCAAGTGTACTGCTCTAAGTTAGGGCTAACCAAAGCCTCTACTTCTTCGTTCATGCGACGAGCAATATAAGCGTCATCCGCATCCGCTAAATCATCCATTGGTGGACGAATATAAATATCCAAACGATGTTCACGGTAATTATAAACAGGGAACATCGGCACAATGGCCGCACGGCACACTTTCATCAAACGCCCTACCGCAGGCAGCGTGGCCTTATAGGTCGAGAAGAAGTCAACGAACTCGCTCTGCTCTGCGCCGTAATCTTCATCCGGCAGATAATAGCCCCAATACCCCTGACGCACCGAGCTGATAAAAGGCTTAATGCCGCTTTCGCGCGCATGAATGCGGCCACCGAAACGCAGGCGAGCGCTGTTCCACAGATAATCTACCAGCGGGTTGCGCTGATGATGGAACATTCCGGCGACCGGTTTCCCCTGCCCGGCCAATAACATGGCGGGAATATCGATAGACCACGCGTGGGGCACCAGCAGAATAACGTTGCGCCCTTGCTGCTGGAGTTCATCTAAAACAGATTCACCATGCCAATGAACACGGGACAACACGTGCTTAGGATCGCGGAAACACAGTTCGGCCATCAGCATCATCGGCTGCGGCGCAGTGGCAAACATCTCATCGATAATTTGCTCACGTTCCGTCTCACTGATATCCGGCAAACAATAGAGAAGGTTTATCCGCGCGCGCCGACGAGCGCCTTTGGCGAATTTACCGGCCAAACGGCCTACACTGGCTAAAAAAGGATCGCGAATTCTTGCCGGTAAATAAGCCAGCGCTGCCATCACGCCAATGCCCAGCCATACGCCCCAAAAACGCGGATGAAGGAATGATTTTTGGAATACCGGAATAAAACCCGCGCTGTCGTTCTTCTCTTTTTGCATCAGGAAACTCTTCGAATAGGCCAATCAGCTAATCATAATTGCGAAGATAGAGAATGCAATTGTCCATCTGACTGTAAAAACTGATATCAGGCTAAAAAACCTGACCTGTTGATCACCAACGTGGCCGTTACAATGAATATCACCATAACGACCACATTAGATTTTATTTATTCCGCTCAAGAATTCCTGAGTGGAATTACCGGTTAGTCGAGCTGCAACTGCGGGATCACTTCTTTCGCAATAGCCAGATAATCGCTGCGTTCTTTACCGCTCAATCCTTCGGAACGAGGCAGTTTAGCCGTCAACGGGTTAACCGCCTGCTGGTTGATCCAGAATTCATAGTGCAAATGCGGCCCGGTGGAACGACCGGTATTTCCAGACAGTGCGATACGATCGCCCCGTTTTACTTTCTGACCCGGTTTAACCAGCAGCTTTTTCAAATGCATATAACGCGTGGTGTACTGGCGACCGTGACGAATGGCCACATAGTTGCCCGCCGCGCCGCTGCGTTTCGCAATCACTACTTCGCCATCGCCCACCGCCAGTACCGGAGTACCGACCGGCATAGCAAAATCGACGCCTTTGTGCGGCGCAACACGCCCGGTAACCGGGTTAATACGACGTGGATTAAAGTTGGAAGACACGCGGAACTGCTTCATGGTTGGAAAACGCATAAAGCCACGGGCCAGACCGGAACCCTGACGATCATAGAACTTGCCGTCTTCGGCGCGAATAGCATAGTAATCTTTGCCGCCGGAGCGCATACGCACGCCGACCAATTGGCTTTGCTCACTGCGCCCGTCGAGCACTTCCCGCGACATCAGCACGGCGAACTGATCGCCTTTACGCAATTTACTGAAATCTAACTGCCACTGTAAGGCTTTAGTCACAGCGCGAATTTCCGAGTTGTTCAATCCGGCTTTCTTGGCGCTGTTAACGAAACTGCCGTCCAGACGACCGGTCATTACGCTGTTACGCCACTCACCTTTTTGCAACTCTTTAGTTTCTTTAAAGGTATTGCCAACGCGATCGTAAGTACGCGTCTCACGGCGAGACACTTCCCAGGTCAGGCGTTGTAAATCGCCGGAATCGTTCACCGTCCAGGAAATTTGCTGCCCGATCTTCAGATTACGCAGGTCGCGGTTTTGCGAAGCCAGTAACGCCACATCGGACATCTCGATGCCGTACTGAGTCAGAATATTGCCAAGGGTATCGCCGGTGGAAACCACATATTCATGAACGCCACTTTCATTAACATCTTTAGCGTCCAGCTCGTCCTGAGGAATCTCATCGTCCGGACTCGGTTGGTCTAGCGGCTCACTGGCTTCGGGAGCCAAAATGTTCGCCTGGCTGGTATCAAGAATAACGCTCTTCGCGATGGGATCGTGTTCTGGGTGATAAACAAATGGCCGCCAAACGGCAACGGCCAAGGTCATTACGGTCAACGACCCCAACATCACTCGATGGGGCCGCGGTAAGTTGTTATACGCCAGAGCGATAGTTCGGACTATCTGCTGCACTTATGAGTATCCTTATAAGTCTTACTTCAGGCAGCTCTCGTATTGGTCAGACAACTGAGACAGAAACTCTGTGTAGCTGTCTTTGCCCAATGCGATGCCGCTACCCAATGGATCCAGCGTGCCTGAACGCACCTGAGTTCCCTTGGCAACGGCATTAATGACGGCCGGCCTGAATTGTGGCTCAGCAAAAACGCATACCGCCTTTTGCTCAACCAACTGTGTTCGAATTTGAAGTAAACGCTGTGCGCCGGGCTGTATTTCGGGGTTGACTGTAAAGTGACCCAATGGGGCCAAGCCAAAGTGTTTTTCAAAGTAGCCATAGGCATCATGAAAAACAAAATATCCCTTACCCTGCACAGGCTTCAGCATATTAGCAATTTTTTTGTCACTTTGCGCTAGTTGATCCTCGAATCGGCGCAGGTTTGCATCTAGTTTGTCCCGATTTTGTGGCATAAGTTCCAATAATCGGTCGTGAATAGCAATTGCCGTCAACTTAGCGATCTCTGGCGAAAGCCAAACATGCATGTTGTACTTACCGTGGTGATGTCCAGGTTCATCATTATTCGCTGCATGATCATCATGATGCGTGTCATGCTCACCTTCATGTTCATCATGCTCGTCGCCTTTCATTAAAAGCGCTGCAACCTGAGTCAATTGAGAAACAGCAATCTGTTTGCTGGCAGGGACTTGCGTCAATGGCTTTATCAGAAAGGCCTCCATTTCCGGTCCCACCCAAATTACCAGCTCAGCCTGACGTAAACGCTGGACATCGGACAGACGAAGGGCATAATCGTGTGGCGAAGCGCCGTCGGGCAGTAAAACCTCCGTTGGCAGCACGCCGTCAGCGATAGAAGCCGCAATAAATCCCAACGGACGGATGGAGGTGACTACCGCTGCTGATGCGCTATGTACCACACCTGCCATCAAAACGGCGCTGGCTAATAGGGTTCTTCGTAGCCATTGGTTTTTTTGTAACATAACGTTATTTCTCTTGAACATGGTAAGTTAACTCGTCCTTTCCGCTGGAAAAGCGGAATATTATAACATTCACTTAATTCTGCAAACGTAATCATCATGTCCACATTGGTAAGTCTGAACAAAATATCCGTTACCTTCGGGAATCGGCGGGTACTCGCTGATATTTCCCTCTCATTACAGCCGGGAAGAATCCTCACTTTGCTTGGGCCAAACGGCGCGGGAAAATCGACGCTGGTTCGTGTGGTGCTGGGATTGATCGCCCCTACCGGCGGTTCCGTGGTTCGGGAGCCTGGATTACGTATTGGCTATGTGCCACAAAAATTACATCTGGACGCCACTCTACCGCTGACGGTGAGCCGTTTTATGCGCCTTAAGCCCGGCGTGAAGCAAGCGGATATTTTACCGGCGCTGAAACGCGTCCATGCTGCCCATTTATTAGAACAGCCCATGCAGAAACTGTCCGGAGGGGAAAATCAGCGGGTACTGCTAGCCAGAGCCTTGTTGAATAAGCCGCAGTTGCTGGTGCTTGATGAACCGACACAAGGTGTCGATGTCAACGGGCAGCTGGCACTGTACGATCTGATTGAACAACTGCGTACCGAATTGGGCTGCGGCGTACTGATGGTGTCCCACGATCTGCATCTGGTTATGGCGAAAACCGACGAAGTATTATGCCTTAATCAACATATTTGCTGTTCCGGAGCGCCAGAAGTGGTTTCTACCCATCCAGAATTCATCGCCATGTTTGGCAACCGCGGTGCCGAAAAACTGGCCGTTTACCGTCATCACCATAATCATCGTCACGATTTGCATGGCAAAATTATTCTAAAAAACCCAGGGAGCCGTGACGCATGATCGAATTACTCTTACCCGGCTGGTTAGCGGGTGTCCTGCTGGCCTGCGCCGCTGGCCCGCTGGGGTCGTTTGTGGTCTGGCGTCGAATGTCTTATTTCGGCGATACTTTGGCTCACGCCTCGCTGCTCGGCGTGGCATTTGGCCTGCTGCTGAATGTGAACCCGTTTTACGCGGTGATCGCCATGACGCTGATATTGGCTCTGGTTCTCGTGTGGCTCGAACGTCGCCCGCAGTTGGCCGTCGATACCTTACTGGGCATCATGGCGCACAGCGCATTGTCGCTCGGTCTAGTCGTCGTCAGCCTAATGTCAAATGTGCGGGTCGACCTGATGGCCTATCTGTTTGGCGACCTGCTTTCAGTTACCCTCAATGATATCTGGATGATTGCCATCGGCGTCGCCGTGGTATTGCTGGTGCTACGCTGGCAGTGGCGGCCGCTGTTATCGATGACCATTAGCCCGGAGCTGGCACACGTTGACGGGGTTAACCTACAGCGGGTCAAAATGCTGTTGATGCTAATTACCGCGTTGACCATTGGTTTATCAATGAAATTTGTTGGCGCACTGATCATCACGTCATTGCTCATCATTCCCGCCGCCGCCGCCCGTCGTTTTGCCCGAACGCCGGAGCAAATGGCCGGGGTCGCCGTGGTGATTGGCATTCTCGCTGTAACCGGCGGCCTGACCTTCTCTGCGCTGTACGATACGCCAGCTGGCCCATCCGTGGTGCTCTGCGCCGCAATGATGTTTGTGCTAAGCCTGTCGCAAAAACCCAGAGGATAAAGCTCTGCGGAGGGAGCAAGTTCGCAGCTCCCTCCGTGCGTTGATTTGGACTTCTGACCTCTTATACTTTTCCTCTTACCTCCTGCTTTATACTTCCTGTTTCTTATTTCGCCTGCTTATTTATCCCGCATTTTGCTGATATTCACCTTTCCCTCCCAAATAGCCTTTGGGCGCAACCGCTTACGCCGTTGTTATTTCAGTTATATTTTTTTGAATTTGATAACATTCTGTACGAAATAAACATGTCGGATACAAAAACCACTCAGTAAGTTTTAATTAGTGTGATCAGCCACAAACATAATATTCACCCAGTGTAATACTCTGCCGTCGTTGCTTTTTGAGAAAACATTTTCACTATTCTATTCGGCTTTCTTTATCGCGCCGGGACGGATTTGTGCGCGCCCTACCCACTCATAACTATTATTCAGAGGCAAACCATCATGGATAAACCCACACCAACCGGTTTATTACAGCAGCCCAAACCCTTCTTTATGATCTTCTTTGTCGAACTGTGGGAAAGGTTTGGCTACTACGGCGTGCAGGGCATTCTCGCGGTTTTCTTTGTTAAACAGCTGGGCTTCTCACAAGAACAGGCATTTGTGACTTTCGGGGCTTTTGCCGCTTTGGTTTATGGCCTGATTTCCATCGGTGGCTACGTCGGCGATCATTTACTGGGAACCAAGCGCACCATGGTGCTGGGTGCAGTGGTGCTGGCCATTGGTTATTTCGCTACCGGTTTATCCTTGTACCGGCCTAATCTGATTTTTATCGCCCTAGGGATTATTGCTGTTGGGAATGGTTTGTTTAAAGCTAATCCAGCTAGCTTATTATCCAAGTGCTACCCGCCAAAAGATCCTCGCTTGGACGGTGCTTTTACCCTGTTTTATATGTCAATTAACGTAGGTTCGTTGCTTTCTCTGTCGTTAGCCCCAATTATCGCCGAACGCTATGGTTACACTGTCACTTACTATCTGTGCGGTATCGGTCTGATCTTTGCTCTGCTGGTTTATTTCTGCTGCCGTCATATGGTTCGCCATATAGGATCCGAGCCGGACGCCCAGCCGCTAAACTGGAAAAACCTGTTTCTGGTGCTGGCCGGTACGGTCATTATGGTATTTGTTTGTGCCTGGCTGATGAATCACGTCATGATCGCCAATCTGGTGTTAATCGTGCTGTCATTAGTGGTGGTTTTTATTTTCTTCAAAGAAGCATTCAAGCAGGATACATTGGGGCGCAATAAGATGTTTGTTGCCTTCATTTTGATGTTGGAAGCTATTGTTTTCTACGTGCTGTACGCGCAGATGCCAACCTCGCTAAATTTCTTCGCAATTAATAACGTTCATCACGAAATACTGGGTTTTGCCATTAATCCAGTCAGCTTCCAGGCACTCAATCCGTTTTGGGTGGTCGTTGCCAGCCCTATTCTCGCCAGCCTCTACACTCGTTTTGGTAGTAAAGGACGAGATTTGACTATGCCAGCCAAATTCACTTTGGGCATGTTCTTATGCTCGCTGGGATTTTTGACCGCTGCGGCAGCCGGTATGTGGTTTGCCGATGCCCAGGGCCTGACATCACCTTGGTTTATCGTTCTGGTTTATCTATTCCAGAGTCTCGGGGAATTAATGATTAGCGCCTTGGGTCTGGCGATGGTAGCAGCGTTAGTGCCTCAGTATTTGATGGGCTTTATTCTGGGGATGTGGTTCCTGACACAGGCAGCATCCTTCCTGATTGGGGGCTACGTTGCGACCTTCACCGCGACGCCGGAAGGCATTACCGACCCATTGGAAACCTTGCCTATCTATACCGATGTGTTCGGTAAGATCGGTTTGACTACGCTGGGGATTGCAGTCGTGATGGGGCTGATGATTCCATGGTTGAACCGAATGGTGAATACGCCAGTAGCCGAGAAAGCCACGGTTTAAAACCTAATTCAGGCACAGTCATTCGGCGGAGTTGTCTCATTCAGGCAGACTCCGCCGCTTACAACATTACTCTTCTCGATCGATACCAAAATGCTTGTAGGCATGATGCGTGGCAATACGCCCACGCGGAGTGCGTTGGATAAAACCTTGCTGAATCAGATAGGGTTCCAGCACGTCTTCGATGGTTTCACGCTCCTCCCCGATAGCCGCCGCCAGATTATCTAACCCTACCGGGCCACCCATAAACTTATCAATCACTGCCAGCAATAGCTTACGGTCCATGTAATCAAAGCCTTCCGCATCCACATTCAGCATATCCAAGGCTTTCATCGCCACATCACCATTAATGGCACCGTCGGCTTTCACTTCGGCGAAGTCCCGAACCCGTCGTAGCAGGCGATTGGTAATCCGCGGCGTGCCCCGTGATCGACGCGCCAGCTGATGAGCACCTTCCGGCGTTAATTCCAATCCCAGGCATTGGGCGCTACGGCTGACAATATGCTCCAGATCCGCAACCTGATAAAACTCCAGCCGCTGCACAATCCCAAAGCGATCCCGCAACGGTGAAGTCAGAGATCCGGCACGCGTCGTGGCACCAATCAAAGTAAAGGGCGGCAAATCCAGCTTGATAGAACGCGCCGCTGGCCCCTCACCGATCATTATGTCCAACTGATAATCTTCCATCGCCGGGTAAAGAATCTCTTCGACTACCGGAGATAGGCGATGAATTTCATCAATAAACAGTACGTCATGAGGCTCAAGGTTGGTCAGCATCGCCGCCAGATCGCCAGCTTTTTCCAGTACCGGGCCGGAAGTGGTACGCAGATTCACGCCCATCTCGTTAGCCACAATATTAGCCAGCGTAGTTTTACCCAGACCCGGAGGGCCAAATATCAGCAAATGATCCAGCGCATCACCGCGCTGTTTCGCCGCCTGAATAAAGATTTCCATCTGCTCGCGGACATGGGGTTGCCCGACATATTCGCTTAATAGCTTGGGGCGAATCGCTCGGTCAATGATCTCTTCTTCACTGATAACGCCAGCCGAAATCAGGCGGTCTGCTTCAATCATCCTCTACCTCTTGCTGTCACTACTATAAGGCTGCGCGCAACGCGTCACGAATTAGTGTTTCACAGTCTGCGCCGGGCTTGGCAATTTTGCTGACCAAACGGCTGGCTTCCTGGGGTTTGTATCCCAACGCCACCAGCGCTGAAACGGCCTCTGCCTCCGTGTCTGCCGCAGAAACCTGCGCCGAGGTGGTAGGCAACGGGATCTCACCGGTGTTATTAAACAGATCGCCGTTCAAGCCTTTGAAGCGGTCTTTCATTTCCACCACTAAACGCTCGGCGGTTTTCTTTCCTACGCCCGGCAGTTTTACCAACGTAGTGATATCTTCACGTTCAACGGCACCGACAAACTGCTGCGCCGACATACCGGACAGAATCGCCAGCGCCAGCTTTGGCCCAACGCCGTTGACCTTAATCAGTTCACGGAATAACGCACGTTCCTGTTTATCATTGAAACCATAGAGTAACTGCGCGTCTTCCCGCACGATAAACTGAGTAAAGATAATGGCTTCCTGCCCGATCTCCGGCAGTTCATAAAAACAGGTCATTGGCAGTTGGATTTCATAGCCAACGCCGTTGGTCTCTAGCAGCACCAGCGGCGGCTGCTTTTCCAGAATGATACCTCTGATGCGCCCTATCACCTTGACTGTCTCCTTGCCCGGCAGGTTTATCGATGAATATATTTTATAGCTGTTTATAACATAAAAAAGGCTGGATGGATATCCAGCCTTCAGCGATTAACCCGGCTTTATCGGGTCTTTGCGCGCCGTTGCACAAAATTAACGCAAACGGCCACGTGCCATGACCAATTGGTTATTACCCAATCGCACCGTATTCTGGCTGAGATGGCAGTGGGTAATCGCAATCGCCAAGGCATCGGCGGCATCGGCCTGCGGATTAGCCGGTAACTTCAGTAATGAACGCACCATATGTTGTACCTGGCTTTTCTCTGCCGCGCCGGTGCCAACAACCGTTTGTTTCACCTGTCTTGCCGCGTACTCAGACACCGGCAGATCCAGATTGACCGCCGCGACGATGGCCGCGCCTCTTGCCTGCCCTAGCTTCAACGCCGAATCAGCGTTTTTTGCCATAAACACCTGTTCAATAGCAAAAAAGTCCGGGTGAAACTGAGTAATGATTTCAGTCACACCGGCGTAAATCAATTTCAACCGGGTCGGTAAATCGTCCACCACGGTTCGGATACAACCACTGCCCAGGTAGGTCAGTTGGCGCCCTTCCTGGCGGATAACGCCATAACCGGTGACACGAGAACCGGGATCGATACCTAATACGATCGCCATACCAGTTTTCACCTTGTCCGTTATCGTTGGGAACCACACCCACCTAAAAATAGGCCGTGCCCAATAATGAGCACGGCGACTTTACTGCTTTAACGCTGTTGCCGCGATGACTTACATGAAATCACGCTGATTGCCGCTCATTACAGCGTAGCAGCGACTTCGTCGGAGATCTCACCGTTATGGTAAACCTCTTGCACGTCGTCAGAATCTTCCAGCATATCGATCAAACGCAGCAGTTTTGGCGCAGTCTCTGCATCCAAATCGGCTTTAGTTGATGGGATCAGCGACACTTCCGCCGATTCAGCCACCAGACCAGCCGCATCCAGCGCGTCTTTTACCTGACCCAGAGATTCCCACGCAGTGAACACGTCAATAGCACCATCGTCATACACGGTCACATCATCGGCACCGGCTTCCAGCGCCGCGTCCATCACGGTATCTTCATCCAGACCTGGGGCGTAAGAAATCACGCCTTTTTTGGTGAACAGGTAAGAAACGGAACCATCAGTGCCCAGGTTGCCACCGGTTTTGGTAAAGGCGTGGCGAACTTCAGATACGGTACGGTTACGGTTGTCACTTAGGCATTCAACCATTACCGCGGTGCCGCCCGGACCATAACCTTCATAAATGATGGTTTCCATGTTGTTATCTTCGTCACCGCCCACGCCGCGTGCGATAGCCCGGTTTAGGGTGTCGCGCGTCATGTTATTGGACAATGCCTTATCGATAGCCGCACGTAAACGTGGGTTAGCAGCCGGATCGCCACCGCCTAATTTGGCAGCCGTAACCAGTTCACGGATAATTTTGGTGAAAATCTTACCGCGTTTGGCATCCTGCGCCGCTTTGCGGTGTTTAGTGTTGGCCCACTTACTATGACCTGCCATAAGAATCTCCGAAAATAGCCTAATTAGACCTAATAAATAACAAACTCTTCAATCGCTTGCTTATTACTCCAGGACTTAGTCAATGCCGCCGCTTCCGGCGAGTTAAGCCACTGGTACGCATGATGTTCGGTAAGTTTGACATCACGCTCTTCGGGTAACGCCAGACAGAACCAGTGTTCTTTATTATGCGTAGTACCCGGTGCATAGCGAGGACGGAAATGCGCGAAGAGTTCAAACTCCACGCAGCGCTGACAGTCGAGCAGCGTCAGGTTTTCACCTGTGATATCAATGCCCACTTCTTCCTTTACTTCACGCTGCGCGGCAGACAATGGGGATTCCCCCTCCTCCAGACTGCCGGTAACCGACTGCCAGAATTCAGGGTCATCACGCCGCTGTAACATCAGCACCCGACCCGTAGATTGGGCATAGATCAGCGCCAAAATTGACTCGGGGCGTTTGTATTTCATTACTCTTTCTCTTCTGCCGGAGTATCGGCTGCGGTTTTCTTCGCTACGACGCTGATCGATAGCTCTTGCAAAGAGGCCGGGTTGGCAAAACTCGGCGCGTCGGTCATCAGACAGGCCGCGGCGGTAGTTTTAGGGAACGCAATCACGTCGCGGATGTTATCAGTACCGGTCAGCAGCATCACCAGACGATCCAGACCAAAGGCCAAACCGGCGTGCGGTGGAGTACCGAATTTCAACGCATCCAGCAAGAAGCCGAACTTCTCACGCTGTTCGTGTTCATTGATGCCCAGAATGCCAAAGACCTGCTGCTGCATTTCGGTGCGGTGGATACGCACGGAACCGCCGCCGACTTCATAACCGTTAATCACCATATCGTAGGCGTTAGCGATAGCAGAAGTCGGGTTCGCTGCCAGCGCTTCTGGCGTCATGTCCTTCGGCGCGGTGAACGGGTGATGCATCGCCGTCAGACCGCCTTCGCTATCGTCTTCAAACATGGGGAAATCAACCACCCACAGCGGCTCCCAGCTATCCAGCTTAGTCAGTTCCAGATCGCGGCCCAGCTTCAGACGCAGTGCGCCCATAGCATCGGTGACGATTTTGAAGCTGTCTGCGCCGAAGAACAGAATATCGCCGCTTTCAGCCTGAGTGCGAGCCAGAATGGCCTCCAACACTTCCGGACTAAGGAATTTGGCAATCGGGCTTTGCACCCCTTCCATACCGGCAGCACGGTCATTGACTTTCAACCACGCCAGACCTTTTGCGCCGTAGATACCGACAAACTGGCCGTATTCGTCGATCTGTTTACGAGTCAGTTGCGCGCCACCAGGTACACGAATAGCAGCAACGCGGCCTTTCGCATCGTTCGCCGGGCCGGAGAACACTTTGAATTCAACGTCTTTCACTAAGTCGGCAACGTCCACCAGCTCCAACGGGTTACGCAGATCCGGTTTATCTGAACCGAAGCGGCGCATGGCTTCCGCAAAAGTCATGATCGGGAAATCACCCAGATCAACGCCTTTGGTGGTTTGCCACAGCTGACGAATCATTTTTTCCATGATTTCACGCACTTGATCGGCGCTCATAAAGGAAGTTTCCACATCGATCTGGGTAAATTCTGGCTGGCGATCGGCGCGCAAATCTTCGTCACGGAAACATTTTACGATCTGATAGTAACGGTCGAAGCCAGACATCATCAGCAACTGTTTGAACAGCTGAGGAGACTGCGGCAACGCGTAAAATTTGCCTTTATGTACCCGGCTTGGTACCAGATAATCACGCGCACCTTCCGGCGTCGCCTTGGTCAGCATCGGGGTTTCGATATCAAGGAAACCGTGATCGTCCATAAAGCGGCGCACAAAGCTGGTGATTTTAGCGCGGGTTTTCAGGCGGTCGGCCATTTCTGGACGACGCAGATCCAAATAGCGATATTTCAAACGCTGTTCTTCGCTGTTGATCTGGTTGGAGTCCAGCGGCAATGGCTCAGAACGGTTGATAATATTCAGTGAGTTGGCAAAGATTTCCACTTCACCGGTAGACATATCTTTATTGATCTGACTTTCCGGACGCGCACGCACAGTACCGGTAATCTGAATGCAGAACTCATTGCGCAGCTCAGAAGCCTGCTCAAAGGCCGCTTTATGGTCAGGATCGAAGAACACCTGAACGATGCCGTCACGGTCACGCATATCAATAAAAATCAGGCCACCCAGGTCACGGCGACGATTGACCCAACCACAAAGTGTGACGCTTTGTCCCACGTGGGACAGATTCAACTGCCCGCAATACTCAGTACGCATACAATGTCCTTTTACTCAGCCGATGCCGCGCCCGTCGAGTGTTCTGAACTGTTCGCGCGGCTATTATTCTGGTGAACCCTTACTCTGGTGAACCCTGTTTTTTGGCACCCGGTTTGAAATCAGTGGCGTACCAACCGGTGCCTTTCAGCTGAAAACCGGCAGCAGATATCTGTTTCGATAACGCAGGCTTCCCACACGCCGGACAGTCTGTCAGTGGCGCATCAGAAAATTTTTGTAGTTTCTCTAATCGATGTTGGCACGCGCTACACGCATATTCATAAATTGGCATAGGTATTTTGGATTAAAGAGTGTTGAAAAAAGGGGGTCATTATAAAGGAAATTCATGGCATAGATAAGAGCGAACGCACAGGTCAGGGACGACAAAGTCACTCTCTGCGGTGATTTAACACATCATTTAACAAAATTCTCCCCGTGATAAGACTGTTCGGCAACATTTGTTGGCATAAACTCGGAGGCACCAGAGGCCATAAACCTCATTTAGCCCATGTCTGTTCGAGGCCAAAGATGATGAAAATTGAAGCAAAAACCAGCGCACTGGTGCTGATCGACCTGCAACAGGGAATTCTCCCTTACGCCGGCGGCCCGTACAGTGCCGAACAAGTTGTCAATCATGGTGCACACCTAGCCGAACAGTTTCGTCAATTAGGCGCTCCGGTGTTTTGGGTGCGCGTGGGCTGGTCGGGAGATTTTGCCGACGTATTGCATCCTCCGGTCGATCGCCCAAACCCGGCTGGCCGTTTACCTGCCAACTGGTGGGATTTCCCGCCGCAGTTGAAGGTTCGCGATAGCGATATTCTGGTGACTAAACGCCAATGGGGGGCTTTTTACGGCACTGAACTGGATCTGCAACTGCGCCGGCGCGGGATAAAAACCATCGTGTTGGGCGGGATTGCGACAAATCTCGGCGTTGAATCTACCGCCCGCTCCGCCTGGGAACACGGCTACGAGCTGGTGATCGCCGAAGACGCCTGTAGCGCTCCGGACACCGAGCAGCATCAGGCCAGCTTCCACCACATCTTCCCGCGTATTTCTCGCGTCCGTAGCAGCAATGAAATTATTGCCGCGCTAACCGCCTGACGTTAAGGTAAGGGTACCTTTTAGCGGCTTCGTTTGTGAGCTGAGCCGCGTTGTTTCTTTCTTTCGCAGCGGCTGACTTATGTATATTGGATTACCTCAATGGCAACATTCGGCATGGAGCCGGTTAGGTTTGCAGGATCTGGCGGATTACAGCCGCTATTTCAACTGCGTGGAAGGCAACACCACTTTTTATGCGCTGCCGAAACCGGAAATTGTGCTGCGCTGGCGGGATATGACACCGGAAAGCTTTCGGTTCTGCTTCAAATTCCCCGCCACTATCAGCCATCAGGCGGCACTCAGTCAGTGCGAGCAGGAATTATTAACCTTTTATCAGACGTTGGAACCGCTCAATCAGCGTATCGGCCAACTGTGGCTGCAATTGCCCGCCGCCTTTGGGCCGCGTGAATTGCCGCGGCTGTTTCACTTTCTCGACCGATTACCCCGTGACTTTAACTATGGTGTGGAGGTTCGGCATCCGGCTTTTTTTGCCAAAGGCGGGGAGGAACTGGCGCTCAATCAAGGTTTGCACCAACGGCAAGTTAACCGGGTTATTCTCGATAGCCGTCCGATCCACAGCGCCGCACCCAATACCGCCGCGGTGCGGGACGCGCAAAGTAAAAAACCCAAACTGCCGGTACATGCCGTGGTTACCGGTCATCAACCTCTGGTGCGGTTTATCGGCGGCGATAGGCTGGATGAAAATCTGAAACTTTTCGCCCCCTGGCTGCAAAAACTGCCGGTATGGGAGCATCAGCACCAGCCTTATCTGTTTATTCATACGCCGGATAATGGCGATTCACCGCAGCAAGCGCAAAAAATCTGGCAACGGCTAGCGGCGTTAATACCTTCTTTACCTCCCGCGCCGGATTGGCCAGAGCAAAACACATTGTTTTAGCAGAAAATTCCCTTGTCCAATCCCGGCAGTTTGTCATGATTTGCATCAAAATGAAGGGCGGCGAGAAGTCGCACATTTAAAAGAGTAGAAACGCCAGAAATCGGTGAAAAATGAGAACTGACGCTCATTTCGACAAAATGCAAGGCTGAATGGTGGCAGGTATTTATTTCTACTCTATAAACAACAGCGATCATAGATAGTAGACTTTCGATTTTTCTAGCGACAGTGACGACGTTGACGGTTATCATTATTCAGCCAGTTATGGTTGGGCTATGGAGTTAAAAATGGTTAGCTCGCTTTATGTTGTGTTGGGCGCACTATTACTAATTAAGCTTTCATTTGATGTGGTGAGATTAAGAAACCAGTACCGGGTAGCCTATGGCGACGGTGGGTTTTATGAGTTGCAAACGGCCATACGGGTACACGGCAATGCCGTAGAATATATTCCGATCGCCGTGGTATTGCTGGTTATGATGGAAATGAACGGCGCAGAGACCTGGATGATTCATCTGTGTGGATTAATGCTGATTGTCGGTCGTTTATTACACTATTACGGGTTACGTCACCGGGAAATTCGCTGGCGACGTTCAGGGATGAGTGCAACTTATGTTTCATTGATACTAATGATAATCGCTAATATCTACTATTTACCGTGGGAACAGATTTTTAGCTTAACTTAATCCCCGGTTTCACTGTTTATGCGTTCTTTTATCGGAACCACAGTTAGTTCGGGCGGTTTATCACCGCCTTCATGTTCCAGCTTTCTCACCGTAGCTTATCCGGTTTTCCCCTTCCCGTGTTACCCCGCCTCTTTCCCTCCCGCTGTTCAGACACGCTTTCATGCGGTCAACCACGATTCTATTTTCAGTTTTTATCCAAACAGAATTGGGTCCACACCGCGGAAAAACTTTCGGTTTGCAGCTGTAAAAAGGTGCCGGATGGTGTGCCATTGGAAACATAGCGATAATAATCATCGTCTTCACCTGCGGGATCCTGATAGTTCAGGTAGCCGCAAATCACTCCTAACCCCTCGGAGGGACTGATATAATCTCCGAGGAATTCAGCTCGTTCTGGATGTTTGACTTTCTTCAATACCGCATTATGCACCTGGGCAATTTTCCGGCTAGTGGTGGACAGCGTATGCGTCTGATAGCCGTTGCTATCTTCCTGATACCAAGGCTTGGTCGACATATAATAAGCCCAGCCGATGGTTGAACTACACGTCACTAAGATTAAAAATAAGACGCTCAAAGAGACCGCCGTCGCACCATTGATCTGACATTTCTGCCCAAGGTGCCAGTTTGAGGTCGTTAATCTGGGGTTAAGGTAGATGCCTGCGCCATAAATTATCAAGCAAATAAAAAGCATGAATACCAGGTAAAGCGGCATATAGCGCAGTACATAGCTGCTCAAAACCACCACCACTAAGCCGATTAAAAAGATAATCTTTCTCATCATCCATCCCTGAATTATTCCCGCAACGGATAATAACACCAGACATCACTGGTTGCTGTTAAATCCACCGGTTATATATTCAACGATAACCGAACCCATATAGCAGCGACTCAGGCCGCTATAGCCACGGAATAACCAGGAGTAAGCGACCAATCCCTTTAAATTATCAAGGACAAATTTTCCTGTCACTCAGGTTTAACCGGTTTTAGCAAAAACCGGTCGTTTCTGTTAGAATACGCGCCTTCATTTTCCAGCAATCTCAATGACCGTCATGCCAAATCGCGATACCAAACCAGCAACTGATGCTATGCCGGCAAGCCAGCCGCACACAGAATCCACGCAACCGCCGCGGGATAGCCTGTTTTCTGCGCCCATTGCCAAATTGGGTGATTGGACTTTCGACGAACGCGTCGCGGAGGTTTTCCCCGATATGATCCAGCGTTCGGTACCCGGTTATTCCAATATTATTTCGATGATTGGCATGTTGACTGAGCGCTTTGTACAACCTGATAGTCAGGTTTACGATCTGGGCTGTTCTTTGGGCGCGGCAACCTTGGCCATGCGTCGTAATATTCAGGTTCCCGGCTGTAAAATCATTGCCGTGGACAATTCCCCTGCCATGGTTGAACGCTGCCGTCGCCATTTAGACGCTTTCCGCGCCGATACCCCGGTGGAAGTGGTCGAGGCGGATATTCTGGATGTGAAACTGGAAAACGCCTCAATGGTCGTGCTGAATTTCACTCTGCAATTCCTGGAGCCAGCCAATCGCCAGCGCTTGCTGAATCAGGTGTACGCGGGGCTGCGTCCCGGTGGTGCACTGGTGTTATCGGAAAAATTCAGTTTTGAAGATGCCAACGTCGGCGATCTGCTGTTTAACATGCACCACGATTTTAAACGGGCGAACGGCTACAGCGAGCTGGAAATCAGCCAAAAACGCAGCATGTTGGAAAACGTTATGCTGACCGATTCGGTGGAAACCCATAAAGCGCGTTTACGCCGCGCCGGTTTTGAACACGCCGAAGTATGGTTCCAGTGCTTTAATTTTGGTTCGTTGATTGCTCTGAAAGCAGGAGAAGCCCAATGATTGAATTCGG
The DNA here is from genome assembly GCF_003634395.1 of Yersinia sp. IP36721. Classification (NCBI taxonomy): domain Bacteria; kingdom Pseudomonadati; phylum Pseudomonadota; class Gammaproteobacteria; order Enterobacterales; family Yersiniaceae; genus Yersinia; species Yersinia sp. IP36721. Next base: position 40,893 of record NZ_QCZL01000016.1, on the reverse strand, counting down.
TGATTTTTACCGACTGATTGCCAAAGGGCCACTTAGCCCGTGGCTGGAAACCCTGCCGGCGCAGCTAAGCTGCTGGCAGCGTGAATCCCTGCACGGTAAGTTCAAAACCTGGTTTAACGCCGTTGAGCATCTGCCGCTGTTGACACCTACCGAACTGAATTTGAAAGACGGCGTGCGCGCGGACATCACCCCGCCGCTGTCAGCCGGTCAGCGCGAGGGCATGGAAAAAATGCTGCGCGCGCTGATGCCGTGGCGCAAAGGCCCGTTTTCATTATACGGGCTGGATATCGATACCGAATGGCGATCAGACTGGAAATGGGATCGCGTTCTGCCCCATATCAGCCCGCTGGCAGGTCGAACGATTCTTGATGTCGGCTGCGGCAGCGGCTATCACATGTGGCGCATGATCGGCGAAGGCGCGCATTTGGCCGTAGGCATTGACCCAATGCAGCTGTTTTTATGTCAGTTCGAAGCGGTACGAAAACTGCTGGGTGGCGATCAGCGCGCCCATCTGCTGCCGCTAGGCATTGAGCAATTGCCGGAGCTGGCGGCCTTTGACACCGTTTTCTCTATGGGCGTGCTGTACCACCGTCGTTCACCGTTAGATCACTTATATCAGTTGAAAAATCAGTTAGTCAGCGACGGCGAATTGGTGCTGGAAACCATCGTAGTCGAAGGCGATAGCCAGCAGGTTCTGGTGCCGGGCGATCGTTACGCGCAAATGCGCAACGTGTATTTCATCCCGTCAGCGCTGGCGCTGAAAGGCTGGCTGGAAAAATGCGGTTTTGTCGATGTGAGAATCGCCGACGTGGCGCTCACAACCACCGACGAGCAGCGTCGTACCGATTGGATGACTAGCGAGTCACTGGCTGAATTCCTCGATCCCAACGACAGCAGCAAGACCGTTGAAGGCTATCCGGCACCGATGCGAGCGGTACTGATTGCCCGTAAGCCTTAATCACAATCGGCTCTCTTCCGGCATAAAAAAAGCCCCGAACATCACGCGTCGGGGCTTTTTTATTTAGGACTATCAGGCGGAACGTGGCAGCGGTTCGGTAATACATAACAGGCTTTTCATCGCCTCCACCACTTCTTCATCCACGCAATAGCGAGCAAATTCATCCACATCGTTATCTGCACACATAGTGACACCGGCTTTACGGTAACGCATGGTGGAAGGACGTGTGCGGCCTGCGGAACTGTGTAATTCCGTGACGCCAATTTCTAAGAATTTCTGCATATTTGACAAGCGCACACCGGCACCGGCCATAATAATCGGCCCCTGGGTCGCGTTCACCAGATCGCGCAGTAAGGTTAACCCCAACTCGGCATTTTGCTGTTGGCCGGAGGTCAAAATCCGCGCCACGCCCAACTGCGTTAACTGTTCCAACGCCACCATCGGATTCAGACACATATCAAATGCCCGATGGAAAGTGACCGCCAGCGGGCCGCTGATCTCCATGATTTCACGCATTCGCGGCAAATCAATGTGCCCTTCTTCATCCAGTACGCCGACGACAACTCCGGCAAACCCCATATCCCGAATTTGTGCGATATCATTTTTCATGATCGCAAAATCACTCTCGCTATAGCAGAAATCACCACCGCGCGGCCGGACTATCGGGTGGACCGGAATGGTTACCGTGGCACGCGCTTGCATCAGCGCGCCCAAACTTGGCGTCAGGCCGCCTTCAGACTGACCTGAGCACAACTCAATTCTATCGGCTCCAGCGCGCTCAGCGGTCTGCGCGCAATCGACGCTATAGCAACAAATTTCTAACTTAGTCATTATCTCTCCCCTTTTGACAAACACATCTGCTACAGCTCATTTCACCACCCGTAAATCAATCATTCCGCCGTCTGATAGATTGGATGCAGAACTTATCACTCAAGCCCAAAGGTCATCTCATCAAGACTGCCGAAAGCCTTACTATGGCATTCAATTCAAAATAATGACTAGAGGTCAGTCACAGTGATAACCATAAGTGATAATCCTGAGCGAGATAAATAACCTAAACACGTTAACTATTGTGCTCACTGTCAATAATTTGCCTTAATGTATAGGGATGGAACTTAATGGTAATCGCGCCGTTGCTTACCGCCAGCGTGGGGTTAGCCAAACGTTCGGCTTCCCCTTTTGGCGAACTGAATTTGAAGGTCACGCCTTCCGGTAGGTCAGACTCTGCCGGTAGCAGGCTCAACGCCCGCGAGTACAGCGTTTCCGGGGTGCCGGCCAATACCAGTTCAATATGCTCCCAGCCTTCATGGGGATAACGCTTATTTCCCGGATAAGGCAATTCTACGCAATCAATTCCCCAAGGCCCAACGGACAACGGCAGCGCTAAATCAAACAGGCAGATAGGGCGGCCATTGATAAGATTTTCTGACATCAGGCTACCGCACTGAAGCAAACCGCTGCGCCAGCGATCGGCTGTAGCGACCTGGTGACAGCGTAGAGAAATGTGGTCGGCGGTGAACTGGCTGAGGTCCAAATTGAGCCGTTGCGCAAAATCCGTCAGCTGTTGTTCAAAACGGGGTAAATCCTGTACCAAATCCTGTAATTCGGTAATGTGTGCCAAGGCTTGCATAAGGTTTTCTCTCCGTTCATCGGGGGGGAAAGCGAATCGGCCATAATTTACCGTTTTCAGCGGCGAACAACAGAGTTTTGTCGATGAATCTCCGCTATTGCTGTTGAAATAACCGATAAAAGCACTGTTTTTGTTCGTTAGGAACATAGCGCTGAGATAGCACAAGCGGAAGGCTTTCCCCCTGCTGACGTCGGCGGGCAAATATGATATAAACCCAGCAGTTTTGTGGTTGGCCCTCCCGCGTAGAGAAACCGCGTGCGTGACGCCAGACCCGTTGATATTAACAGGGCGCATTTTTGCGCCTCATGTCCGTAATTAAGGTAACCCGGTGAATATTCAGGCTCTTCTTTCAGATAAAGTCAGCCAGGCGCTGATTGCAGCAGGTGCCCCCGTCGACAGCGAAGCGCAAGTTCGCCAGTCCGCAAAGGCCCAATTTGGCGATTATCAAGCAAATGGCGTGATGGCCGTTGCCAAAAAACTCGGTATGCAACCCCGACAACTGGCTGAAAAAGTGGTTGAGCTGCTGGATCTTGAGGGTATCGCCAGCAAAGTCGAGATCGCCGGCCCCGGTTTTATCAACATCTTCCTCGACCGCCAATGGGTTGCCGAGAAAGTCGAGTTTGCCCTGGCTGCGCCAAAACTGGGGATTGCTCCGGTTGAGCCTCAGACCGTGGTTATCGACTATTCTGCGCCAAACGTAGCGAAAGAAATGCATGTGGGTCACCTACGCTCCACCATTATCGGTGACGCCGCCGCGCGAACGCTTGAATTTTTGGGTCACAATGTCATTCGCGCTAACCACGTCGGAGATTGGGGCACCCAATTCGGGATGCTGATCGCCTATCTGGAAAAAATGCAGAATGAGAACGCCAGCGATATGGGTCTGTCAGATCTGGAAGCTTTCTATCGCGAAGCGAAGAAAAATTACGATGAAGACGAAGAATTTGCGGCTCGCGCTCGCGCTTACGTCGTAAAACTGCAGGGCGGGGATGAATATTGCCGCGCCATGTGGCGTAAATTGGTGGATATCACCATGACGCAAAACCAGATTTCCTACGATCGTCTGAATGTCACTCTGACCAAAGACGACGTCATGGGTGAAAGTCTGTACAACTCAATGCTGCCGGGCATTGTGGCCGATCTAAAAGCGAAAGGTCTGGCGGTTGAGAGCGAAGGCGCTACCGTTGTATTCCTCGATGAATACAAAAATAAAGAAGGCGAGCCTATGGGCGTCATTATCCAGAAAAAGGATGGCGGCTACCTTTACACCACCACAGATATCGCCTGTGCCAAATATCGTTACGAAACGCTGGGTGCCGACCGGGTGCTGTATTACATCGATTCCCGGCAGCATCAGCATTTAATGCAAGCCTGGACCATCGTGCGTAAAGCCGGTTATGTTCCAGAATCCGTGCCGTTAGAACACCATATGTTCGGCATGATGCTGGGCAAAGATGGCAAACCATTCAAAACCCGCTCTGGCGGCACCGTTAAGCTGTCTGAACTGTTGGACGAAGCTATCGAACGCGCAGGTAAGCTGATCGCGGAGAAAAACCCGGATATGCCTGCGGATGAACTGGCCGAAGTGGTAAATGCGGTCGGTATCGGCGCGGTGAAATACGCCGACCTGTCGAAAAGCCGGACGACCGATTACGTCTTCGACTGGGATAATATGCTGGCATTGGACGGCAATACCGCGCCTTACATGCAATATGCTTATACCCGCGTAGTTTCAGTGTTTAAACGCGCTGGTGTGGTAGACGCGAGCAGCCTGACGCTGCCGTTAGTCATCACCGAAGACCGCGAAGCCGCACTGGCAACCCGTTTGCTTCAATTCGAAGAAACCATTACTAACGTCGCCCGCGAAGGCACTCCGCACGTTATGTGTGCCTATCTGTACGATGTGGCCGGTTTGTTCTCCAGCTTCTACGAGCACTGCCAGATTCTGAACGCCGATAGCGAAGAAAGCCGTCAAAGCCGCCTGAAACTGGCGATGCTAACCGCCAAGACGCTGAAGCAAGGTTTGGATACTTTGGGTATTGAAACGGTAGAACGGATGTAAAACCGATGGTGCGCGGGCATTGATTGTCTGCGGAAAATTGGTGATGTAACGATTGATCATGTGATCATGTAAGAGAAAATAGCCCACTTAACGAATAACTCCGTTAGCGTGGGCTATTATTTATTTGATCTAAAAAGAATAACCTCTTATCGCTCCCGCTTATTTAACCGTTTTATGGCTGATAATCGCGCCGCGAGCATCGCTGACCTCGGTCGTCCCTTTATCCACTTTAATGAACGGTGAATCCCCAGAAAGAATATCTTTGGTGCTGCCGCTCAACAGGCTGCCTACGGTGGCTGCCACATCGGCGCTGCCGCCGCCGTGATAGCGTTTGCCATTCATATCACTTTGCTCAAGACCGCCGCTGTTCAGGTCAACTTGCCCTTTCTGGCTACCGATCTGGCCGCCGATCAGCTGAGTTTTACCTTGTACGGTCAGGTTCACGCCCTGCTTGCCACTTAGCGCAGTTTGTTCACCAACGGCATCGTTTTTCACCACATCGGCGGTAACCTTAAAGTGCCCATCACGGCCTGCCGGGCCTAAAAGACTCTCTTTGGCCACATTGCCCGCTTTACGTGCACCTTTATCCCACAGCGCGCTGCCCTCTTTCTCATTGGCGAGCGTTTCCGGCAAGGTCACTTTATCCTCGGCTTTACTGAAGCTGACGCCGTTGGTGGTATCTTGTTTGCTGTCCAGACCGCGAGCGGTTTGGTTATATTTCTCCTCGGCTTTATCGAAGACTTTGTTCGCGCCGCCTTCCAGCGTTTCTTTTACTTTATCCGCGTAACGTGGCGTACCGACTTTAGAGACTTTGGAAACCACGCTGCTGTTCGGATCGTTGGTATGACTTAATCCAACGTCAACGCCAACTTTCAGACTTTGTTCGGTGTCTCTGCGGCTTTCAATACGCAAATCGCCGCCCACGCTGCCGTCCACTTTATCCGCTTTGACTTTCGCGCCGGCCAGAACCGTATCCGCATCGCTGGAGAAGCTCAGATCGCCGGTCGCAATCTGGGTATTTTGCTGAGTGCCTGCCTGTTTACGATCGAGACCGAAGGTCGCGCCGACGCCCGCCGTGTGGGTTTTCTTCCCGCTGGCGCTGTCTACCGCGCCCTGCTCATCTTTACCGAAACTTTGGCCGAGTTTACCGTTGGCTTTGCCTCCCAGATTCCAGTTATCTTTGTGCTCTCCGCTTTTAGCAGATTCCAGCACAATTCCGCCATTATCCGCATTCAAAACGGTATTTTTGCTGCTCACCTGCGTACCTTCCAGGTGAATGGCTTGCTCATTATCACCGTTGGCCTGAATATTCAGGTTGCCGCTGCTAGTGATACCACCGCCTTGAGCGTCGTTGGTCGATTGATCGACTTTGGCGTAATCTGCGGCAAAGCCGAAGTTACCGCCAGCGCTGGTTTTTTTATCGGTTTCCCCTTTGCTGCCACCGGCGTCCAGATTGCCGGAGAACTTAGTGCTTTTCTCCCAATGGCTGGACTGTGCGGCCTGCAAATCAACTTTATTCCCGTTCAGCGTGACATCGCCCACCGGCCGATCTTTGCTGCCGATTTCACTGCCTTGCAGCGTTAAATCCTGTCCGGCATTCAATTCTACGCCTTGCAAGCCCTGTAATTGGCTCACGTTAGCGTGAGACGTCTTGCTTTCCCCTTTGTCATAGTCACCGCCCAAACCGCCGCCGAAGCTTTTGCTATCTGCGGTGAAACCACCTTTGCCAGAAGCCTTCACGTTGAAGCCGCTATGACTTTCGGTTTCGCGGTCGGTCGCCTGTTCAAAAGCTATATCGCCACCGGCAGTGACGTTGACTTTACCTTTTCCAGCGTCGAGAGCGGTTCCGGTATAGCGCGCGTCGTCTTTAACCCGAATCGTGATACCGTCTACCGCGCTGATGCCACCGGCAACGGCTTGCTCATTGATTTTATCGCTGCGAGTCGTCCCTCCCTGACCTTTAGCATCCACGACCACATCGCTACCGGTCGTGGTGTAAACCCGCACGCCGGCGCTGCCATTCGTTTCACGACTAACGGTCTGATCGCGATTCACCGCAGCTTCGTGGCTATGGCTTTCTGCATCCAAGGTGACGCCGCCCTGATTAGCTTTGTATTGCGTTCCCTGATCGCGGATTGCTCCCCCTGCATTGATAGAAATATCACCGGCATTCACCGTATTCACTACCGCTTGCTCGCTGTTTTTACGCACATCACTGCTGCTACCGCTGGCGTTAACATCAATCCCAACGTTCGGCGCACCTATTCCGCCGATATCATTAAGCGTACCGCCAGCATCCAGGCTGGCAACCTTGCCACCGGCGCGCTCTAACGGGCGAGTGATGGCGCTATAATCGGCGTTTACACCGATATCTACGCCCACTTTCAACGTTGTGGTTGTGCTGTTATCGCTATTTTTAGCCGCCAGATTGTGGACATTATCGGCATCAACCTGATATTTCCCACCAATCTGTTGCTGGGTGCCCTGATGAGTCAGGTCGCCCTTGGCCGCAATCACCAAATCTCCGCTGACCTGAGTCCCAGAAACCAGCGCTTTGCTGCCATCGCTGTGAGTTTTGCTGCTTTCATGCCCCACCTGAATACCACTGCCGGCTTTATCCATCCCGCCCACGTAATAGAAACCGCCGCCGGTTTTGGCGTGGCTGCTTTCACTGGTGGTTTGATCTTCTGCTGCTGTAAAGGTGACATTGTTGCCGCTGACTTTGGCATCGCCGTGATGAGCGACCAGCTGAGAGCCAGTGAAAGTGACATCTTTACCCGATGCTAACGTCACGCTCCCCCCGCTCAGGGTTGAAGATTTGTTTTCACTGCGTTCGGTATTTTCGGTATCGCGAGTGTGATCCAGATTAACACCCGCGCGATATTGCTTATCTCCGGTTTTCTCCGCGTGGCCTTTCAGGCTTAAAGCGGTTTTCTCTTCATCGATTTTGTGTTGCAGTTCGGCTGCTTTCACATTGACATCACCCAGAGCGTCAATGCCCAGCTCGCCCGCGCTTTTCACCAAACTGCCTACCACGGTAATATCCTGCTGGCTGAACAGTTTTAAATCCGCATCGGATTTCAGTTCACTGCCTACAGTCTGCTGCATGGAGTTATTGGTCTTTTGTGAACCCTTGGTGATGTTGAATACGGTTCCGGTGCGGCTATTCACTTTATCGGTAGTGGTACTCACGGCATTATCAATCACCAAATCGCCGTGTTGGGTTTGCACAAAACCGCCCTGCGTCCCTTTTACTTTACTACCGGTAATAGTGACGCCCTGATTACCGGACACCAAAAGTTTACCGCCCGCCGTCAGTTCTGAAGCCTGGCTGATTTCCTGTAAATTGGCATTGTCTTTATTATCACCGCCGCCAATTCCGCCCCAGGCCGTTTTATTATCTTTCTGAGTTTTTCTATTGGCGGTTTTCTGCACGTCAATCCGCACCTTTTCCGCCGTGACCAGCAAATCTTTACCGGCTTGCACATTGCCTGCGCGACTGACCACCGCGTTGCCGGCCGTTAACCCCAGATTATCGCCCGCTCGTAGTTGGCTTTTCTTCAGACTTTCACTTTCGCTGCTTTCCTGCCAGTTTCCCGTCAGTAAGCTGGCCGTGTGATTTTTGCGATAGCCAGTTTCGGTGGATTTCTTCTGCTCCACCAACCCCGTCAGCTGAATGTCGCCGGTAGCGTTGAGTGCCAGATTGTTACCCGCTTCCACGCTACTGCCTTTCAACTGAATATCACCAGCCGTGGCCTTCAGAGTCGCGTTCTCACGGGCTTTGACCGACGTCCCGATCTGCTGACGCTGTTCGCTTTCTGTCGTGACATTGTGCCGCCAGGTAAGCTTATCCTGATTGTGCGTATGACCCTGAGTCTGGGTCAGCATCTGCCCGTCCAACGTCAGTTCACCACCTTGCAGGGTGACATTATCCCCTTGAATATCTGTCGCCGTCAGTCGGTTACGATCGCTGGCGTTCAGCGTGATATTTTTGCCGGTTAATACCGTACGCTGTAATCGTTGCGTGGTACTGCGGTCATTGACGTACTGGCCGCTCCAGGTGCTGTTGTAATTCTCACTGCCGTCGCGATTCGTACTGCTGTTTTTCACGACGCCTTGAGCATCGATGTTTTTACCCTGTAGACCGATATCACCACCGCGCAGATTCGCTGCCTGTAAGCCCAAATTGCCCTGAGAGCTTACGTCAATGCCTTCCAACCCGGTGAATTCCCCGGCCAGATTTACGCCACTGCCCACAGTAGTATTCACCAAACGAATGCGACCCGCCTGCATACTGCCGAGATAGTAGCTGTCCAGACTACTGTTCGGGACATCCTCCGCTCGCACTAAACTGCCGTCGGCTGCGGTTTGATTGTGCCCACTGAGCGCGTTAATTTGCTGCGTGGCAATCACTTTCCCGCGACTGTCAATTTTGGGCGCGATCAGATCCAACACGCTGTTGGCCTGTAATCCGCCGGAGCGAATGCTCAAAGTATTGTCATTGCCGAAAGTGTTGAAACCGGTTAAGGCTCCTTTTTCAAGCAGCGGGTTTCCCACCACTAAAGCGGAGCGATTGGTGTTGATGAACCCGCAACCATCACAGGCAATACCGTTCGGGTTAGCCAGCACATAATCTGCCGCCATACCGAATATTTCCTGCTTACCCAGCAATAACGATGGGTTGCGGCTAATGACCTCGTTCAAAATGACGTTAGCGGCCTGTCCGTTCAGGTTGGGGTTAGCGTTCAGCTGACCGGCTAACTGAGATTGTCCGTCGTTCAAGGCGTTATTCAGCACCGCCCCCGGTTTGTTAACGTTGAAATCCTGATATTGGTTATGAGACAGGCCCGAGGCGTTCGGGGTGACGATATTCACCACCGCCGCACCGTTTGCCGCCTGACTGATGCCCGGATTATGCCCGGCATCGCCCGCACCGATAATATCTGCTGCCTGAGTTGCGGTTAGCGAAGTAATGATAATCGCCAGCGACGCGGCAAGCTTTCCTGAGGGGGAAAGGCGGAACTTACTTTTTTTCATCCATGTTTCTCCAAATATTTCCATTCATTGAAAGGTAAAAGCACTGCAATACTGACGAATGGAAAGTCAGCTAAAAGCTGTAGCTCAGGCGAGCTAACACCTGAATCGGGTCGGTGGGACTTTTTTGATCGGAAAGCAGCCATCCTCGGCTCACATCCAGATCAACCACCGCCTGCGAATATTTGAAGGACACACCGGCACTCAGCCCCATATTGCTCTGCCAGCCAACGGCATCGCGATGGGCTTGAACACGCCCTACGTCAACGCCTATGCGCGGCGTCAAGCTGGCATTACCGAGCGTCATCGGCCGTGATAATGTATTTTGCAGATACCAGCCGTTATCCGCCGAAAGGGTATTGCGGCTAAAACCGCGCACCGCGCTGCGATCGGTCAGGCTTAGCCATTCGACCCCCGGCAAGGGATCGCGACTGTACTGGCCGTAAAACAGGTGAGTGAGTTGGTAAGGCTGCTCCCACAGGCTAAAACGCTGGCTGAGAGTGGCAAACATTTTCGCTTTGGTGAATTGGGCATCAGGGTAGTTAGCCGACCGATGCGAACTGGCTTTATCCGCGCCAAACCAACTGAGTCCCCGTTCTACGCTGGCATTTAGGCTGAGCACGCCGCGCGGAAGAATTTGCAAATGATTGGCACCCAACTCCAATACCGTCAGGGTGGTACTGCTGATACCTAAACGGGAAGACTCAAGGTAGTTATTCACGTTCTTATAGGTCAGCTGAACGTTCAGGGCATCGATCTGCTCCTGGTCGCGATAAAACATATAATCTGCGCGCCCGCCGTACTGCTGGGTATTGCCATCCAGTTTCACGGTATTAAGCGGTAAGCGCTGGTAATTCAGGTATTCGGAATAACTGGCAAAACTGCTGAATGTCCAAGCTCCGTAGGGCAAAGAATAAAGTAAGGTATAAGCCCGGTTATGATGCCGCGATTCATCTTTGATCGTGCTGCTGATATTCATGCTGACAAAGTCAGATAAACCAAATGGGCTATCTACGCTAGCGGTAGTACGGACCAACCACTCTCCGGTATTTTTCTGACCATAGTTATCCAACGTGCCTGTGAGCAACCAGGGCTTTTTATGCGTATTGTTTAGACGAATAATAGAACCGCCGGTGCTCCTCCCTGGCAAAATATCTAATTTCGTCTGATTGGATTGCAATCGATTGGCCTGGTCTAAACCTTGATCAAGCTGCGACAATTTGAGCGGCTTACCTACAACATCAGGGAATAATAACCGGCTATTCACCCAATAATCGCCCCCTTCTATTTTCTCTACCACGCCCTCAATAACATTGATGCCCAATTCGCCGTCAGCATTCAGCGGAACAAAATTCACGCGAGCGGTGATATAACCCTGCCTAACATAGAGACGGGTTAATTCATGAGTCAGGCGATTGATATCATTGCTGGTAATGCAATCCGAAGGTAAAGCGGTCAGTTTATTCAGTTCACCCATTCCTAAAAGGGTTATTCCCTGTAAATAAACGCCCTTTATCGCCAGACAACGATCGGATTCCGGCAACGCCGCCTGAGCAGGAATAACGTCCTCTTCAATCGCCTTAGGTTGGCGCAACTGTTGGTAGCGACGCTGTTCCATTAGCTCATTAACCTCACGGGCGCTGTTCTGCAAAGAGCGGCGCGCTTCGCTTTCACCTAGCGGTAAAAAATTCCCCATAGCGGGCTGAGTCGCCGCCTGGACGGGGCTACTGACGAGCAGAAAATAGAGTCCGATTCTTTTTATCATAGATTCCATTATGAGAAATAGCCCAAGCTATTTAGTAAATAACCTGCCCTACTCATCCTTGAGTTAAATATATGTAAATATATTTCATTCTAAATTGACTGAACCCTGAATTCAGCAGGGCGCAAACGGTTATATCGCTGTTGTCTAGTCAGACTTAAACGCAATCAGAATGTTATTAAACCAGTAAATAAATCAATTATCCTTCAACACTAAGTCAAATTAATGTGTACAGCATTCCTAATGAAAATCATCATTTAGAAGATTCTTATAAAATATCAAATCTTTCAAAAACCCCGACTTAATACACTTATCGGCATGAATAAGAAAAATATTAGCTTTAATTACCAACCTCGCTAGCATAGTTCTAAGAAATAATGGGGATAATTAATATAAAAGAATTTTGGCGGGAACTTGTAGTGCAGGAAATAAAACTGAGATATTGATCTCATTTGATATAAAAAAACACCCTGTCAGCGTACCGCTAACAGGGTGGAGGTGACTATTTCACGTAACCCCGAGAAGAATCGGGCTTTACATAGAGATGATATGAGCATTTTTGCCCATTTAGTTATCAGGCAACCCGGCGGGCAAAGTCGCGCAGTTTGAAACCGAGTAGCGCCAGAACGCCAAAGTAGGCCACCACGCCAGCAACCACGACCGCAAACAGACGTAACAGACGGTAGGCCATTCCGCCGACGTCCCAGGCTGGCATTAACCACAGCATACCAATCAGTACGGCGGACATTGCAACCACGCCTACAATCAGTTTGGTCATAAATATCCCCCAACCCGGCTGAGGCTGGAAGATTTTCTGTTTACGCAACTGCCAGTACAGCAGGCTGGCGTTCAGACAGGCGCCCAAACCAATAGACAGAGACAAACCAGCGTGCTTCAGCGGCCCGATAAACATCAGGTTCATCACCTGAGTCATGATCAACGTGGCGATGGCAATTTTCACCGGCGTTTTAATGTTTTGACGAGAATAAAAGCCGGGCGCCAATACCTTCACCACAATTAGCCCAATTAAACCAACCGAATAGGCCACCAGCGCACGTTGGGTCATTACCGCATCAAAAGCGTTGAATTTACCGTACTGGAACAGGGAAACCACCAGCGGCTTGGCCAAAATACCCAAGGCGACCGCGCTGGGAATAGCCAGCAGGAAGCACAGGCGCAGCCCCCAATCCATCAGGCGAGAATACTCATCGTGGTTGCCGCTGGAGAAACTTTTCGCCAGCGATGGCAACAAAATAGTGCCTAACGCCACACCCAACACGCCGGAAGGAAACTCCATCAGGCGATCGGCGTAATACATCCATGAAACCGAACCAGACACCAGAAAAGAAGCAAAAATGGTATTGATGATCAGGGATATCTGGCTAACGGAAACCCCTAAAATTGCAGGTCCCATCTGGCGCATCACCCGCCACACGCCAGCGTCGCGCAGCGCCAGACGAGGCAACACCAGCATACCGATTTTCTTCAAATGCGGCAGCTGATAGCCCAATTGGAGTACGCCACCCAAAACGACAGCCCAGGCCAAAGCTAAAATCGGCGGATGGAAATACGGTGCGGCAAATAAAGCGAAACCGATCATGCTGACGTTCAATAACGTCGGTGCAAAGGCCGGAATGGAGAAACGGTTCCAGGTATTCAGTATCGCCCCCACCAGCGAGGCCAGTGAGATCAATAGGATATACGGGAAAGTAATGCGCAACAGTGCAGAAGTCAGAGCAAATTTATCCGGCGTATCGGTAAAACCAGGGGCAGTAATGTAAATCACCCAAGGCGCTGCCAGCATCCCCAATACCGTGACCACTGCCAATACCAGCGTTAACAGGCCGGAAACATAAGCCACAAAGGTGCGGGTCGCCTCTTCCCCCTGCTGACTTTTGTATTCTGCCAGAATCGGCACGAAAGCCTGCGAGAACGCCCCTTCAGCAAAAATGCGTCGCAACAGATTAGGTAATTTGAATGCGACAAAAAATGCATCGGTAGCCATACCGGCACCAAAAATTCGCGCGACAATGGCATCCCGGGCAAAGCCCAACACGCGCGAGAACATGGTCATCGAACTGACCGCAGCCAGTGATTTAAGTAAATTCATATATTTTCTGATTCGTTACGCTGGAAATATCAACGCCTGCAATTAGCAGGCGTCAGCTCAACCCGATGACGGGTTTTTAGTATGACAATAGTCTACGTATCCGCCGACTAATAGCCACTTCTTGTTGTAACAATCTGCATCTCGCCACCTTGCGGGCTTCTCAACGCTTTTCCAGCATTTTTTCCACCCTTCGCTGAGCGCTAATAGCCTGTTCACCGGAAATCAACGGCGGGGTTTGATGGCTGACGGAATCGATAAAATGACGTACCGCGCCGACGAAGCCGCGCTGTTCTAACGTTGTTTGCCAGCCCGGTGCCGGAGTTTCAATCATCTGTCCGGCAGACTCCTGCTGCCAGCGCCGCATATCGGTGATCTGGTAGCAATGCCCTTCCGTCAATGCCTGAACACTTTCCCGCTGGGTTCCCGCCCGACGATGCATACTGCTGGTAATCAGGCAGTTTCCAGCCTGAAAATGATGTTCGGCATACAGCATCTGACCCGCGTCATTAGTGGCGATATGCCCTCCCAATAGGCTGGCGTTTTCGCCTCCCAGCCACAGGACGGTATCCAGCACGTGCAGATAATCATCCAGCAGGGTAAACCCTAGCCCGTTTGGGCCAACGCTATCCTGTCGGTGTTTTTCCATGCGCAGGGAAGCCGGCTGATTCATTTCCAGCTTAAGTTGCTGATACAGCGGCGCAAAACGGCGATTGAAGCCAACCATCAGCGCCTTGCCCTGTTTTTCCGCTAGTTCAATTAACTGTTCCGATTGTTCCACGGTTTCAGCGAGTGGTTTATCCACGTAGACGTGAACGCCAGCGCGCAGCAGTTCGCCGATCACCTGAAAATGGCTGGCGGTGCTGCTGTGAACAAAAATCGCGTCGCAGGCCGTCGCGAGCTCATTCAACCGGGGGAAATACGCTATTCTGTAGCGGTCACACAGCGGCTGAGCCTTGGCCTGACTGGGCGAAAAAGCGCCTGCCAGCGTCCAGTCATCGGCACGGCTTAAAATCGGTAAATAGGCTTTTTGCGCAATACCGCCAAGCCCCACCATACCCACGCGAAGTTTTTTCATAGTGACCTTATTAGTCATCCAACTGGGTCATGACTTCATCCAAACGGCGAGTCAATTCAGCTACCTGATATTCAAGTTGAGCAATTCGGGTTTCCAGCACGCCGTTGACCGGCTCGCTTGCCAGCTCGTCCGCAGAGGCGGCGGCAACCTCACCGCTAAACAGATGCATATAGCGGCTTTCTCGCTTGCCTGGTTCGCGCGGCAAACGCACCACAAAAGGCCCGTCCTCACGTGTAGCAAGACTTTCCAGCGTTGCCTCTACCTCACTCACGTCGCTGAATTCATGCATACGATTGGTGCGGGTACGCAACTCTCCCGGCGTTTGCGCGCCGCGTAGCAATAATGTGGTGACTATCGCGACTTCCGCGGAAGAAAACTTCAGATGACCGAACTCCGAGTTGCAAAATCGGTGTTCATATTTCATTACCCGGCTATTCACCAGACTTTGGCTCCGAATAACGTGTTTTTTCGTTAGCAGATCGAGCGTTTGCTGCACTTCGCTCTCGGACAGTTCCATCACCGGCTCACGGTTGGTTTTCTGGTTACAGGCGGTGGCGATACCGTTTAGAGACATTGGATATTGCTCCGGTGTTGTCACCTGTTTTTCCAGCAAACAGCCCACTACACGGGCTTCTAACGGGCTTAAACTGTATTTCATCCTAACCTCAGCGCGTTGCTTTCCATTCAGTATCGGTCAATGCCGTCAGCACGTGATCGCGCCACTGACCATCGATGAGCAAATAATCTTTCGCATAACCTTCACGTTCAAAGCCCAATCTGGCCAACAGATCGCCACTGCGGCGATTATGCGGCATATAGTTAGCCATGATTCGGTGCATTTTTTCCTGTCGCTGCATATAGCGAATCAGCGGTTGCAGCGCTTCAAACATTAAGCCCTGTCCCTGCCAGCGTTCGCCAAGAGAATAGCCGAGGAAACAGGCGTGGAATGAACCGCGCATCACATTGCTGAAATTGGCGACGCCGCGCACCTCATTCTCTTCCGGATCGAGCAGAATAAAATAATAGGCGCTGCCCTGTTTATGCATCTCGGCAATCATGCTGAGCCGCGCTTGCCAACCGGAAGGCACGCAGTGGCTTTGATCCCGCACAGGCTCCCAAGGTTTAAGGAATGCCTGATTCTCGGCGTAGTACTCCGCCATCCGGTACGCATCCCGCTCATGAACCAAACGCAGCGACATACGATCGGTTGTCAGGCGTACTTTTGGTGATACTGAATGATAGCCAAACATCGACTCCCCTTAGTTCAGGCGGAACATTAAAAGTGACGATTAATATAACCGTTGCAATGGTCGCGGGTAAAACCGCTATTGACGAGTTATTGCGCAATCAATTCGCAAAAACGATTTTTTTTACCAATTTGCCCGCTAGCTAACATATTGACGATAAAAAAATATTATCAACTCACCATCTATCGCTTCCATCAATTTGGGTACAAACTATCAGGGTAATAATTACCCTTCCTCTCTTTCTATTTTCTGACGGTGAAACATGTCTCTGGTATCGCAAGCGCGCAGCTTGGGTAAGTACTTCTTATTGTTTGATAACTTATTAGTCGTGCTGGGGTTTTTCGTGGTGTTTCCCCTGATATCCATCCGATTTGTCGATCAATTAGGCTGGGCGGCGGTTGTTGTCGGTGCCGCACTGGGATTGAGACAGTTTATTCAACAAGGCCTTGGCATTTTCGGCGGCGCCATTGCCGATCGTTTTGGCGCAAAACCAATGATCGTGATTGGGATGTTGCTGCGCGCGGCGGGTTTTGCCCTGATGGCCATCGCGGATCAGCCGTGGATTCTGTGGCTCGCCTGCGCATTGTCCGCGCTGGGCGGCACATTGTTCGATCCGCCGCGCACCGCGTTGGTGATCAAACTGGTTC
This sequence comes from Yersinia sp. IP36721, assembly GCF_003634395.1. Lineage (NCBI taxonomy): Bacteria > Pseudomonadati > Pseudomonadota > Gammaproteobacteria > Enterobacterales > Yersiniaceae > Yersinia > Yersinia sp. IP36721. Next base: position 24,368 of record NZ_QCZL01000016.1, on the reverse strand, counting down.
GCCCTCATGAACGTGGCCGTTTTTACTCTATTCTCATGATGCAAGATAGCGCCGGTGCAGTGATCGGCGCTCTGCTGGGCAGTTGGCTGCTCCAGTATGATTTTCATCTGGTGTGTTGGGTTGGTGCATTTATTTTTGTGTTGGCCGCGCTGTGGAACGCCTGGCTGCTCCCCGCCTACCGTATTTCAACGGTGCGCACCCCAATGCGGGAAGGCATGCTGCGAGTGATTCGCGACAAACGCTTCCTGACCTATGTCCTGACGCTCACCGGTTATTACATGCTGGCGGTCCAGGTGATGTTGATGCTGCCTATCGTTGTAAACGAAGTGGCCGGTTCTCCGGCGGCGGTAAAATGGATGTATGCCATTGAAGCCGCGCTGTCATTGACGTTGCTGTATCCGATCGCCCGCTGGAGCGAAAAGCATTTTCGTCTGGAACAACGGCTGATGACCGGCCTGTTTATTATGAGCATCAGCATGTTCCCTATCGGGTTAACCGACAGTTTGCAAACATTATTAATGCTGATCTGCTTCTTCTATTTGGGTTCCATTATTGCCGAGCCAGCGCGGGAAACCCTGAGCGCCTCGCTGGCAGATGCGCGTGCCAGAGGTAGCTATATGGGCTTTAGCCGTTTAGGTTTGGCATTGGGTGGCGCACTAGGCTACACCGGTGGCGGCTGGATGTACGACACAGGCAAAAGCCTGTCTTTGCCGCAGCTCCCTTGGTTCCTACTCGGAATCATCGGCCTGATTACGCTGGCTGGATTATATTGGCAGTTTAATCAACGGCGTATCGAACCGGCAATGTTAAGTGGCAGCTAATCTTGCCACAAGTGACCGAATCAAATGGATAGCCAGGCTTAAACAGTGAGTTATTCCTATGTTGAAAGTGATTGCGCAAGATTTTGTTCATCCTGAACATATCGATAAAGTCATGCCGCTATACCGGGAATGAGTAGGAAAAACCTTGCAGGAGCCGCTTTGTCACGCTTATGAGTTGTGTATCAACCAAAAAGATCCCGGCCATTTCCTTTTTATCGAGCAATGGCCGGATCGCGTCGCGCTGGATACCCACTGCAAAACCGAGCATTTCAGGCGTCTGGTTCCGCAAATAGACAGTTACCAACGACAGGCAGGCACTTTTTTGCTGATGGACACTTTCGAGAATCAGGAATAAACGCGCCTAAAACCGGGTCTGGTTAATTAAATCATCGGACACAGAGTTATCCGATTGGCAGTTTCTCCCCGCTCCCGCACTATCCAGCCTTATTTCTGAACGCCACCAATGGCGTTGCAACGGCAGAAACCGGTTACAAATTCCAACCCAAGGTCTAACCGGTTACTATTAGCCAAATTTGCGGTTCAACGAGGTCATAATGAGAAAGCTACTTTGGGGCGCTGCCGCTCTGATTTTTGTCGGTGCCATTGCCGGCTGCAACCCACTGACACAGTACACGCTAACCGAGCAAGAAATTAACGAGTATCTGCAAAAACACAATCATTACGAGAAACAGATTGGCGTGCCGGGGCTGGTGGATGCCCATATTACCCTGAGCCAATTACAGAGCCAGATAGGGCGCGCCGAGCCGGGTAAAGTGACGCTAACCGGCAATGCGCAGGTGAAAATCAGTTCGATCCTCGGCCCGCAGAACGCCGATATGCAGCTGACGCTGAAAGCGCAGCCGGTATTCGATCGCGAGAAAGGGGCTATTTTCCTGAAAGATATGGAAGTGACCGATTATAAAGTCCAACCAGAAAAAATGGATTCGGCGATGAGTATGTTAAAACCCTATTTGAATCAGTCACTAAAATCGTATTTTGACCAACAACCGGCCTATGTATTAGATGCTGACAAAAGTAAAACCGAAGCTATGGCGAAAAAACTGGCTAAAGGACTGGAAGTTAAACCGGGGATGTTAATCGTACCCTTTACTGACTAAAACCTGCGTTTACTGAACAATCATACCAGCCCGCCGATCGGCGGGCTTTTTGATCGTCCAGGCTAGGCAAACCTACGGTTTATTCTGCCTCGGGCTCGTCTTCTTCTTCCGCCAGCTCATCGCGCATAGCCTGAAGCGCTTCGCGAGTTAACTGCGCTAGCGTGCGGTAAAAACCGGTCGCCGCATGGGCTTCCACTTTACCGAGGAAACGCCCGCACCACGGGAACAGGAAATCATCAAACAGAGCAATCTGCGCCTGAACTTCGTCTTCCTGCGCCTGATCTTCCAGCCAGGAGGCGGCCAGTAGCAGAGAGCCAAAGTGATCTACCGGCCCGTCGTTTAACGGCATACCGCGTTGTTGCAAGAAAGCGCGTAACTCTGCTTCCGGACGTGCGTCTTCCCATTGAGAAGCAAAAGGCGAAACGCTGCATTCACTGCCGGTAAATAACGCGGCATAATCATCGGCCAGCGCCTGCGGCTGATATTCCTGCTGCAAACGCGCCAGCAGATCGCCTTGCTCCAGCGGCCAATGTTGCTCCAGCTTCCCCTGTTCAATCAGAGTAAACAGCGGCGCTAACAGCGGATCTTGTGGTTGACGATAAAACAGCGAACCCAAAACCCGGCAAACCAGCGAAAAATCATTCATAAAACTGTCCTAATCCATTTGTCTATGGGTCTACGGCGGTAAATGTTTTTCGCAGCAAACGCTTTTACTACGCTGACCATTTACTACGGTAACTATTTTTCTGCGCTAACATTGGGCGTGACGATGTCACATATCGGCTAATTCCGCAATGGCCGGGCGGCCTCGCAGTTCGAGGAAATTCAGTAAACGGCGCGGGCTTACGTTCAAAATGCGATCTTCTGGGAACCCCACATCAGCAATTATGCGTTCGCAGTGATCAAAAATCCCCAGCGAAAATGCCACGTGAGAATCAGACCCCAGCGCCAGCCAGCCCCCCGCATTCCGCACCGCTTCGGCAATAGCGCGGCAGTTGGCTTCACTGCCTTTACGGGAATGAGTAAAGGATGAATTGTTCAACTCCAGCGCCACCTGATATTTTGCTGCCGCCGCCGCAACGGCGGGAATATCGACCGGAAACTTCGGATTTCCCGGGTGGCTGATAATGTGCACATCGCCCTGCGCCATCGCAGCAATCATTGCCTGGGTATGAGCGGCTTTGTCCTGCGGCGGAAAGACCGGTTCATGGAAACCGGCGATCACCAGATCCACCGCGTCCAGCATCGGGCCGGTGCAATCAATATCCCCGTCCAGATTTTTAATATTCGCTTCAATACCGCGTAGAATACCCACGCCATCAACCAAGCGTGGCCACACTTTCATATTCATAAAGTGCCAATAGTGGGGAGCATCAGCCATATCTGGGCCGTGATCGGTAATCGCAAACAGCTGAATATTCTTTTGTTTCGCTTCGGCGATGTAATCATGCAGGGTACTGTAAGCGTGGGTGCTGGCGACTGTGTGCATATGCAAATCAACTGGATACATAACTACTCCGCGGGTTCTTATTCTCAGTTTGTCAGGCAAAACATAGTACGCTAAGCATAGCAGGAATCCCCCGCGCAGCCGAGCTGAAACCCATGTTTTGCCTGCTGGAATCAGTAACCACGCGCCACATCCACCAGACCCTGCGGTTGCTTGCCCGCTTCAATCAGCTTGATATTCTCGGCCACCTGATCCATCGCCACTTCAGGTAAAGTAATGGCGGCAATATGCGGCGTAATGGTCACTCGCGGATGCGTCCAGAATGGATGCATACTCTGTAGAGGTTCTTCGGCAAAAACGTCCAGCGTAGCGGCCGCAACTTGCCCTTCACTCATCGCCGCCAGCAGATCCCGCTCCAGCAAATGCACGCCGCGAGCCAGATTGATCACATAAGCCCGCTTATTCAATTGGGAGAACAGCGAACCATTGAGAATGCCCACAGTTTCCGGCGTATTCGGCAACAAGTTGATCAACAATTGCGTCCCTTTGAGAAAATCGCCCAGTTGCGCACCACCGGCATAGCTTTCAATGCCGTCAATGTGTTTTGGCGTTCGGCTCCAGCAACGCACGTTAAAGCCAAAACCCGCCAGCTTTTGTGCCACGCTTTTGCCCAACACGCCCGCCCCCATGATCCCCACAACGAAATTATCATGCTGATGAGGCGGCAGAGGCAGCCACAGTTTTTGCTCCTGCTGCAACTGATACTCATCCATCCGGCGGAAATAACGCAGCACGCTACTCACCGCATATTCCTGCATCTGCAACGCCATGCCGGTATCTTCCAGTCGCACCAACGGCACTCCGGCAGGCAAAGTCCCGGGGTGACGGCGCTCCTGATCCAAAATGGCATCCACGCCTGCGCCCAACGCAAACAGGCCTTTCAGTTGTTGGCGCTTAGCCAGCATTTCGTGAGGCGGATTCCATACCAGGGCATAATCTGCCGGTTGGTTATCACCCCGCTGCCATTGACGAATATTTGCCTGCGGTAAACGAGTCTTCATGCCCGTTAGCCACAGTTGGGCATCGAAAAAGGGGTGATAAAAAATAATATTCATGATCTGTAGGCTCCTAGCATAAGTCACCCTAGATTTCCGCGATTAGCGGTGAGATGCAAGGGCGAAACCGGAGAAATTTCGCCCTAAATCTGAATAATGCCAGTGGGTTAACGGTTTTGCGCTGTCAGCTTGCTTTGCGCAGATAATTGCCCTTCCTGAATCAGACGACGCAACAACGGAATCAGCACAATTAGCACCGCGCCGGTCAGCAAAGAACCCCAGCCCAGCATGTTGAAAATATGGCTGTAGCCCGGATTGGTTTCTATCGGCGTGCTGCCGCTATTAGTCGGCATCATGCCAGAGACATAGCCCGCCAAAACTGATGCCACGCCGGTCACCATCATCCAGCATCCCATCATTACACCCTGATAGCGCGGCGGAGCCAGTTTGCCGATCATGGCGTATCCGATCGGTGAAATCAGCAATTCCCCCGTACTTTGCAGTACATAACTCAGCGCAATCCATTTAAACGCCACCAGCCCGTCGCCTCCCGCCAGTTGAATTCCCAGCGGCAGAACCAGCATGCCCATCCCCATGCACAAAAGCGCACCAGAAAATTGAAGAGGAACATCAATAGAGAAACCGCGTTTACGCAAGCGACTAAACCACAGCGCCATCAGTGGCCCACCGATCACAATCACCAATGTATTGATGTTCTGAATCCATTGCGGAGCCACGCGCCAGCCGTAAACGTTCAAATCGATATTATGTTCAGCAAACAACATCAGCCCCATCGGAGCCAACTGGTACAACGCCCAAAAGACCAATGAGCCTGCGGCCAGCAACATGTAGGCCACCATACGACGGCGCTCGACGTGAGGATGATGGCGAGCCGTGACTACGCCTAGCATCACAAAAACAGCGACGCCGATGGCGATAACAAAATAGCTGCTAAAACCGGCGTGAGTCAGCAACAAACGAATGATGGGAACCAAAGCAATCAGCACCAAAATACCCACCAGCATTCGCCATTTGGCCTGCTTTGCTCCGGCCTGCTGTAGCGGCGTATTGGTGTCTCTCAATATGTGCCAGCGAGATAAAGTAATCACAATCGCCAGTAGGTTACCCAAAGTGGCAAACAGGAACAGTGCTCGATAGTTTTCACTCAGTTGGAAATAACCGGCAACGGCAAAACCGAGGAAGAAACCCAAATTCATGCCGGCGTAATTCCACAGGAAAGCCGATTCGCGGCGATCGTCATCCGGCATAAATCTCTGAGTCAGCATCATATTCAGGCAGGTTACATTCAGGCCGCTGCCGGTCAGGAACATCGCCAGCCCCCAATACAGTCCCCACAGGCCATAAACCGCGATCAGCCAGCAACCAATAACCTGTAGTACCATGCCCAGCACAAATAGATTTCGATTGCTCAGGTAGCGCCCACCCAAATAACCACCGAATAAATGCAGCCCATAGTTAAATGCGCCGAATACGCCCATGATGGCATTGGCGTTGCTCTCACTGAACCCCAAACGCTTGGTGGCATAGAGCACCAGCGTGGAATAAAGCACGGCAAAACCTAACGTGGCAAAGGTTTGGATGAAGAATAAAGTCCCGGTTCCGGCTGGAATCGGCTGCGGTAGATCATCACTGAGCTGCGGTGCGGAATCTGACTGTTCCAAAATTTACCCCTAATACTAATCCGACTAAAGATACTATTTCGACTAAAGATACTATTTCGACTAAAGATGCTATTTCGACTAAAGATACTATCTCGACTAAAAGTGCTCTTCCGACTAAAAATACTATTCCGACCAAAAGTACGACTGGCCGTAGTTTTGCTCAGATAGCCGCGCAGGCAGAGGTACTTTCGTTCGGTATTTCAATCCCATCAAGCCGATTATTTAGCGACATTTTTGACTATAACTCCAGTAACAAAGCCCGTTAACCTCATAATTAAGCACTAATTGTGCGAATTAATCGCCTAATTATGCACAAAAGTACAAATAATCATCTATTTGTCTGACAAAAATATTTTCTGCGAGAGATTTACAACGACGCGACGGTTTTGTGGAAATAAATGCCGATGAAATCAGCAAATTGATGCAACTTTAGCTAAACAGTCATAAACAATACACAAGAGGGTTGACGCTGAGCTTGGTTTTCCCTACATTACGCCGGTCGACAACGTTTGGCGTTGGCGACAACAATACGGTGAGGTGTCTGAGTGGCTGAAGGAGCACGCCTGGAAAGTGTGTATACGCGCAAGCGTATCGAGGGTTCGAACCCCTCCCTCACCGCCATATTGAGTACCGGATGATGCAGTTAGTCCTCCGCAAGAAGAACGGCAATCCACAGTAGGGAAAGCGATTTCCCACTGAATGTGATTGCCGTTTTTTTTTATCTAAAACCAGCCAAACCTGACGCTTCCCCATTCCCTGTGCTTTTCCCTGATTAATCACTTTTCGCTACCGTTCTGTTGAATAAGAAATAGATAGAACCTGTTAAATTTGATTATGCCAACCCCTAATTCCGCCATGCTAAAACATCTGAGCCAAAACATCGCTTGGCGACAAAATGCTATGCGTTTCAACATCTCTATGGACAGGGGTATTCTCATGAAATTACGCACGTTATTTTATCTCTCTTCCCTCACACTGTTGCCCAGCCTGCTCCCCGCTCAGGCGGCACCGTTAATCGTCGCTCATCGCGGCGGTACAGCGGATTTGCCGGAAAACACCGTAACAGCGATTCAACACGCACTGGAACATCATGCGGATATTATCTGGATTAGCGTCCAACTCACTAGCGATAACATTCCCGTACTTTTCCGTTCGAAAAATCTGAATGCCACAACTGATGGAGAAGGTACCGTGGCTGAATTAACCCTTGAAGAGCTCCAAAAGCTGGATGCGGGTTATAAATTTAAATCTGAAGGAGAATACAAATTCAGAGGGTTGGGAATAAAAATCCCCACGCTGGCCAGCGTATTAAACAAATTTCCTACGACAAAATTCTTTATCGACATAAAAGATCATACAAAAGACTTTGGTCGCGTGGCTCAATATATCTCGGCGGTCATTACGGACAGCAACGCGGCGGGCAGAACCCGAGTTTATTCAACCAAGCATCGGTTTTTCAAAGAGCTGGGGCCAGAGATCAGAACATTTGCACCGCGCAGCCATACGCGTAAAACGCTGGCTAATGTACTAATGGCTGATGATTGTCGGGTTGACGACAGAATGGAAGCGCAGAAACTGGAATATCATGCTTTTGAATTACGTGCGCCGGTATCTGTGGTTGAAACCTTAACGCTGGGTAGAGGGCAATCAGCAGCGACTATGGTGTGGAATCAAAAAGTGACTCATTGTTTTAAACGCAATTCATTGAGCAAATTGATGTTAATAGGTATTAATTCGCAATCTGATTATAATTTAGCGAAAGCGCTTCAGGCCGATTTTGTGATGGTAGATTCGCCACAGCAAGCGGAACTCTGGCAAAAATAACGCGGATTTGCGGGGTATTTCCGCAAGTTGACGGTGAATTAAGCAAGCGAATGGTTTCACGTAAATTCTTCTTGACCCTCAAGGCCCCTATCCCTATAGTACCGCCCCGTTGCAGTGTTTAACGCTGTAACAACACGGTGAGGTGTCTGAGTGGCTGAAGGAGCACGCCTGGAAAGTGTGTATACGCGTAAGTGTATCGAGGGTTCGAACCCCTCTCTCACCGCCATATTCGAGCTAAAGGCTCCGACGAAAGTCGGGGCCTTTAACTTTTGTGCCATCCCCAAAAAGTACCTGGTAGTACTCATCGGCTATAACGGGCTATTACGCCGCGGCTGTCGCTTTCCAACGCCCCTGATGCAATCTCCCAACGGAGAGAATGGCATCAGTTTGCTATAAACCACCTGATTTCGTCCCTGCCGTTTAGCCTGATACAGCGCATCGTCCGCCATTTTTATCGCCTTCACCATCGACATTCCCGGTAAATACAGCGAAACGCCAATAGAAATAGTGATCCTGACTTTGCGTCCATCGCTTAACGTCACTTCTAGCTGTTGAATATTTTCTCGAATGCGCTCCGCCATCACTTTCATATTTTCCGGATGGTGGCTTTCGGTAATAATGATAAATTCCTCGCCCCCGAAGCGGCCAACAAAATCGAGACTTCTCACGGATTGCTTCAAAATCTCACCCACACTGGAAAGAATCAAATCTCCCGCGCCGTGACCGTAATTATCGTTAACCGATTTAAATTTATCCAGATCCAGTATTAATAACCCACAGGCGCGCCTTAACGTACTTAATTGCTTTAAGTGGAAATCAACGCTAGCGCGGTTATTTAAGCGGGTAAGATTATCGACGTTCGCTCGCTCTTTCATAGCAAAATAAGCATGAATATGGCGTTCTTTAAAATTCAATGCGTGAAAACAAATAGCCAGACACAAAGCAGATGACGCCAGATAAATCAATGTAGACGGCCACAAATGTCCATAGTTGAGAAAAGTCGCGCCGACGCAGATACGGTAAACGGCAATAACTGCGATAGTGAGATAGAAAACCCGATTGCTCTTTCTTTCCCACACTTTGGATAACAGCAGCGGAAAGATGATTAAGACAATCAGTATATTATCCAGCGTAAACAGACCGGTAAAAATAATGTTAATGGCTAAAGCCACTAAACCACTGAGCCAGCCGCCGTAAAATGTCGCCAAAATGATCGGTAATATTTCAAAACTATAAAAGAAGCTGTTGATGATAATGAATTTGTCCTGATTCAAATACAGCGATATCAGGCCGGAAACCAGACCAAACAGCAAACGTTTCCATCTTTCACCGTCATAGGAAAACGGCGTATTTTTACTCAAAGCGAAATAGCTGATAGATAGCGATGCGTAAGTGACACTAGCATCGTTAAACAGCGATGAGAGAGTTGTGGTGAAACTCACGGAAAATGAAACTTATGCTGTATTGTCATCATTATGTTCACTTTACCTATAGCCATCAGCGCGACCCGTCGTCTTCAAATAATATTGCTTTCTGCCCTCGTTATAACCTAATCATGCCAGCATAATATAGATTACCTCAAGGGCTTCTCATTTAAATCTTAGCTACGTAAAGCAATTCCACAGGGAAATTTTCATTATTGCTGCTCTCTTACACTTTCCTGCCACATTACCCAGCGTTTTTTACGCCACCCACGCCCCCCAAATATTGAGTGCAAAGTAATCATTATTATTCTCTTTTACTCATTAGTAATAAATATTCATCTATAACTGATAAAAGTTCATAAAATGAATAAATATCGATGCTTTAATCCGTTATCTGACGTGCTTTTTACGCTTATAAGGACATTTTAAAACCCCCTGTTATCCTTATTCCGATCAGAGATTGATATACATCTAGATCTCTGCCCCACATTTGGCGTATCGTTGATATTCACTACTCGAGACGGACCCCTATTGGCCCGCCATTTATTTTGTCTTTTCCTTATTTGGTTTGCACCTTAGATGAAAACGCACGGAATTAACGGCATTAGGCCGTTCAGCGCGCTTATTGAAGCTTGCTGGCGAGAAACCTATACACTTCAACGATTTATTAAAGACATAATTGCCGGCATCACCGTCGGGATTATTGCCATTCCTTTAGCGATGGCCTTGGCTATTGCCAGCGGCGTACCTCCGCAATATGGCCTGTATACCTCCGCTATTGCCGGTATTGTCATTGCAGTCAGCGGCGGTTCGCGTTACAGCGTCTCCGGCCCTACCGCCGCTTTTGTGGTGATCTTATTCCCGGTCTCACAGCAGTTCGGCCTCGCGGGATTATTGCTAGCCACGCTGATGTCTGGTCTGTTTTTACTCTGCATGGGATTAGCACGGCTGGGACGATTGATTGAATATATTCCGCTATCGGTAACGCTCGGATTTACTTCCGGGATTGCCATCACCATTGCCACCATGCAGGTAAAAGACTTTTTTGGTCTACAGATGGAGGTCGTGCCGGAAAATTATATGAGTAAAGTTTCAGCGCTGGTGCAGGCGCTTCCGAGCCTTAATTTCAGCGATACCTTAATCGGCAGCGTGACGCTGCTGGTCTTGATTTTCTGGCCGAGGCTTGGGATTAAGTTACCGGGTCACTTACCTGCGCTAGTGGCAGGCACCGCTGTCATGTGGGTTTTGTCTCTGTTCGACCAGCAAGTGGCAACCATTGGTTCAAAGTTCAGCTATATGCTGGCCGATGGTACCTACGGACAAGGAATCCCACCGATTCTGCCGCAGTTCGTACTGCCGTGGAACCTGCCGGCCGCTCATGGGCAAGAGTTTACTCTGAGCTGGGCCACGGTATCCGCTCTGCTACCCGCCGCCTTCACCATGGCGATGCTCGGTGCCATTGAGTCGCTGCTATGCGCTGTCGTGCTGGACGGGATGACCGGCCAGAAACACCGTCCAAACAGCGAGCTGGTGGGCCAAGGCCTGGGAAATATGATTGCGCCATTCTTCGGCGGAATCACGGCAACAGCGGCCATCGCTCGCTCAGCCGCCAACGTGCGCGCGGGAGCGACTTCCCCGATTTCTGCGGTGGTACACGCCCTGCTGGTGCTGCTGGCGTTATTGATATTGGCGCCAATGCTGTCTTATCTACCGCTGGCGGCAATGGCCTCCCTGCTGCTGATCGTGGCGTGGAACATGAGCGAAGCGCACAAAGTGGTAGATTTACTGCGGCGGGCGCCAAAAGACGACATTATCGTCATGCTGCTGTGTATGAGCCTGACGGTGCTATTCGATATGGTTATCGCTATCACCGTTGGTATCGTGCTGGCTTCCCTGCTGTTTATGCGCCGCATTGCCCGTATGACTCGCCTCAGCCCGTTGTCCGGCGCTCAGGATAATCAAACGCTGATTTTACGAGTCAACGGCCCGCTGTTTTTCGCCGCTGCTGAGCGTATTTTCAATGAGTTGCTAGAAATGAGCGAGAATCGACGAACCATTGTCTTACAGTGGGACGCAGTTCCGGTGCTGGATGCTGGCGGTTTGAACGCCTTCCTGCGCTTTGTGGAAGCCCTACCAGAAGGCCGGGAGCTGATAATTACCGATACGCCGTTCCAGCCATTGAAAACGCTGGCGCGGGCTAGAGTGAAGCCGATTCCAGGCAAGCTGAGCTTCTACGGCTCTCTACCCGAGGCGCTCGCAGCGCTGAAACAACGTTAAAACCGAATTGGTCACAACAGAAAGGGCAGCATAGTTATCCACCACGCTGCCCTTTTGTATCGCTTTAGTGCGCGAAATAACTCAGCTTATTTGCTGGTATCCAGCTCTGGGAAGCTTTTAACCAGATCGTCGATGGCTTTCATCTGCACCAGGAACGGCTCCAGTTTATCCAACGGCAGTGCGGAAGGACCGTCACATTTCGCGCTGTCAGGCTCTGGATGAGCTTCGATAAACAGGCCAGCCAGACCCACAGCCATACCGGCACGCGCCAGTTCGGCGACCTGCGCACGACGACCGCCGGACGCGGCGCCAAACGGATCGCGACACTGCAGGGAGTGAGTGACGTCGAAGATAACCGGATGACCGCCGGTAGAGTTCACCATCACATTGATACCTAACATATCAACAACCAGATTGTCATAACCGAAGTTACTGCCGCGATCGCACAGGATAACCTGATCATTACCGGCTTCTTTGAATTTGTCGACAATGTTCCCCATCTGACCTGGGCTGACAAACTGCGGTTTTTTCACGTTGATCACGGCACCGGTTTTCGCCATGGCTTCCACCAGATCGGTCTGGCGCGCCAGGAACGCAGGTAACTGAATCACGTCTACCACTTCAGCGACAGGCTGGCACTGACTGATTTCATGCACGTCGGTGATGACCTTCACGCCGAACTGTTGCTTCAGTTCCTGGAAGATTTTCATGCCTTCTTCCAGACCCGGCCCGCGGTAAGAATGAATCGAAGAACGGTTGGCTTTGTCAAACGAGGCTTTGAATACGTAAGGAATACCGAGTTTTTGAGTCACGGTGACGTAATGCTCGCAGATGCGCATCGCCAGATCGCGAGACTCCAGCACGTTCATGCCACCAAACAGCACAAAGGGTAGGTCGTTCGCTACCTTGATATCGCCAATGCTAACCACTTTTTGTTTCATGCTTATGCCTTTAATGATGGTAAATCGGAATAAATCACGACGCCTCAGCGCCCTATCAAATTATGTTAATGCAGAGTAATACGCTGCTGCTCAATGGAGTGAATCTGCATTTTTATCATTTCAGCGATAGGATCTTCCGGGCACTGTTCGACAAAATAGCTTAAATCAGAGATGGCAATATGATTGCAGTCCAGCTGAGCGTAAATCAAACCCCGATCGCGGATCTCGTAGGGATCATCGGGATCGAACGCCAGCACCGCTTCGCTGGCACGCAGCGCCAGCTCCATTTGTTTCTCTTCCATTAACGCCGCTTTCAGCGTATCCAACATCTTACGAATAATCAGGGTATGTTCCGCTTCTTCCAGATCTTCATCTTCCAGTTCCGCAGACAGCCCCAAATTACCTTTAATCCAGACTTCCAGCATATGCTCGTTCAGCGTTTCCCCGTTTAACGGATTAATCAGCCACATTTCTTCGTCTAGCCAATCGGCACGAAGAATGAGCTGAGTGGGAAAAATCACTGGCATCAATGGCAAATCCAGTTGATGGGCGATATGCAGAAAAATGACGCCCAATGAAACCGGTGTACCCTGACGTTTCGCCAGAACTTTATCCAGCCAGATCGCATCGGACAGCCGGTAAACCCCACTCGCCCCACCGAATTTCCACTTGCGGTAGAACAAATCAATAAGCACTTCCAATTGCTGATCTTGATTGAGGTCACTGGGCATCGCCGCGCGGGCATCATCAACCAACTGTTGCAGTTGGTTGCGAACGTCAGCCATTGGAAAGTTCGGTCGGATTTCCTGGGTAACCAGTAACACCCCTTCACTCAAAGGCGCGGTGTTGAATTCGAAATCAGCAATGGTACTCATAAATATCCCATCAGCAGAGGTAATTTAGTCGTTGCCAGTTTAATAATCAGGTACAGACAACCCAGTGCGAGGATAAAGGCCACACAACGCGTCTTTTGGCTACGGTCGCGTTTACCTAAAGCAACATAGCCCAACACGATGTAGAGAATCACGCCGAACAGTTTTTCCGTAAGCCAGGTACCCTGCGGGCTGAACGGGTAAAACCCGGTGATAAATATCAGTGCAATACCGCTGACAAACAATAACGTGTCGTTGATATGTGGCGTTATCTTCACCCAACGTTTGTCTATCATAGCTGAACCGCGGCATTTCCAGAAGAACCGCAAAACAAACAGACTAATGCTGATAACCACCGTCGCCAAATGTAGATATTTCATGGCGATATAATCAATCCACATGATGAGTCACTCCATTTTCATTCTAATTATGTGTCATCTGCGGCAACCACTGCCCCAAAGTAACCCTATCGTTGTTACCGTAATCTTTACAGGTTGCCACCGTGCTAAAACCGGCCTGCAACAACAGTTTCTCTACCGCTGTCGCCTGTTGCCATCCGTGCTCCAGCAATAACCACCCTTTCGGTTCCAGATAATCGGGTGCCTGCCGGATAATGGCCGCAAGATCGGCCAGACCTTCATCTTCAGCCACCAGCGCGCTGTGTGGTTCATAGCGCACATCCCCCTGCTCCAGATGAGGATCATTGGCATCAATATAAGGAGGATTACTGGCGATCAACGCAAAACGCCCGGTGAGGGGTGAAAACCAGCTGCCTTGCAGAAACTCTACGTTGTTTAGACTCAGTTTTTCCGCGTTATGGCGCGCCAACGCCACCGCATCCGGTTGGAGATCGACGCCGGTGACCTGACAATCTGGCCGCTCGCTGGCCAACGCCAGTGCTATCGCCCCGCTGCCGGTGCCTAAATCCAGAACCCGACAAGGTTGTTCAGGTAAACGCACCAGCGCCTGTTCCACCAGACACTCGGTGTCAGGGCGAGGAATCAACGTGGCCGAAGACACGCTTAACGGCAGCGACCAAAACTCGCGCTCACCGACCAGATAGGCGATAGGTTCGCCCTGCTCTCGCCTGGCGGCTAATAGTTCCAGTTGTTCTTTCTGCTCTTCGGTCAATTCGGTTTCACCGAAGGCCAGCAAAAAAGTACGCTGACGCCCGGTGACAAGACCCAACAGAATTTCCGCATCGCGCTTGGGACTGTCACTGTGCTGAAAGCGTGCCGCAGCCTGCGCCAGCCAGCGTTGGTAATCCATCAATCTTGCTCGGAAAGTGCGGACAGCTGATCGGCCTGATATTCCTGCACAATCGGCTGAATTAACATATCCAGTTTGCCTTCCATCACCTCATCCAGACGGTACAGTGTCAAGTTGATACGGTGATCGGTGACACGCCCCTGCGGGAAGTTATAGGTGCGATTACGGTCGGAACGATCGCCAGACCCTAACAGGTTACGACGCTCAGACGCTTCGGCCTGCTGACGTTTTTGCACTTCGGCAGCGCGAATACGCGCACCCAGCACTGACATCGCTTTAGCTTTGTTCTTATGCTGTGAACGCTCATCCTGACATTCCACCACAATCCCGGTCGGAATATGGGTAATACGAATAGCGGAATCGGTGGTATTAACGTGCTGGCCACCTGCACCCGAGGAGCGGAAAGTATCGATGCGCAGATCGCCCGCGTTGATTTCTGGCATTTCAGCTTCAGGTATTTCCGGCATCACCGCTACGGTACAGGCCGACGTATGGATACGCCCCTGAGATTCGGTTTCTGGCACGCGCTGGACGCGATGACCGCCGGATTCAAATTTCAGCTGACCGTAAACGCCCTCGCCGGATACTTTGGCAATAATTTCTTTATAGCCACCGTGCTCGCCATCGCTGGCGCTCATTACTTCGATCTTCCAACGACGAGCCTCAGCGTAACGGCTGTACATACGGAACATATCGCCGGCGAAAATCGCCGCTTCGTCGCCGCCGGTTCCGGCGCGGATTTCCAGGAAACAACCGCGCTCATCGTCGGGATCTTTCGGCAATAACAAGACCTGAAGCTGCTGTTCCAGCTCTTCGCTACGGGCTTTGGCTTCTTTCAGTTCTTCCTGCGCCATTTCACGCATTTCAGGGTCTTCCAGCATCATTTCTGCCGCTTCGAGATCGTCCTGAACGCCCTGCCACTCTTTAAAGCAACGGGTCACATCGGTCAACTGGGCATATTCGCGCGATAACGCACGAAAACGCTCCTGATCGGCAATCACATTGGCATCGCCAAGGTGTGCTTCCACTTCTTCGTGGCGCTCTTGTAACGCTTCCAGTTTGGCAACAATAGAAGACTTCATCCGCGGTTTTAAATCCTGTTAATTGAGGAAACTAATGCTGATCCAGCCCAAGGCTGTCGCGTAATAATTGTAACCGCTCCATATCGCCATCGCTGGCTGCTTGTTGGAGGGATTTGGTTGGAGCATGAATCAGGCGGTTGGTCAGCTTGTGGGCCAGTTCATTGATCACTTGCTCCACATTCGCACCCTGCTCAATGGCCGCCAGCGCTTTGGCGGTCATTTCACTACGAATCTGTTCAGCCTGAGAACGGTAATCCCGAATGGTTTCTACCGCCCCCTGTGAACGCAGCCAAGCCATAAAATTCATGCTTTCCTGCTGTACTATCGATTCAGCCTGCACCGCCGCAGCCTTACGCTGCGCCAGATTGTGCTGAATAATTGCCTGTAAATCATCCACACTGTACAGATAGGCGTTAGCCAGTTTGCCGACTTCGGGCTCGATGTCCCGCGGCACGGCAATATCGACAAACAGCATCGGCTGATTACGGCGCGCTTTTAGCGCACGCTCGACCATACCTTTACCGATGATCGGTAGCGGGCTGGCCGTTGAACTGATAATGATATCGGCGTCGGCCAGGCGGGCATCGATTTCCGGCAAGGTAATCACCTCGGCGTTCACTTCGTCCGCCAGAGACTGCGCCCGCTCACGGGTGCGGTTAGCGATAATCATATGTTTAACCTGATGTTCACGCAGATGACGCGCCACCAATTCGATGGTTTCACCTGCGCCTACCAGCAACACATTCAGTTCGGAAAGGGATTCGAAAATTTGCCGCGCCAACGTACAGGCGGCAAAAGCCACCGACACCGCACTGGCACCGATATCGGTTTCAGTACGCACCCGCTTGGCTACGGAGAAAGTTTTTTGGAACAAACGCTCCAATTCACCAGAGAGGGATTGACCCCGCTGGGATTCAGCAAACGCCTTTTTAACCTGCCCGAGAATCTGCGGCTCGCCTAACACCAGCGAATCCAGACCACTGGCTACCCGCATTAAGTGGCTGACGGCCTCATTATCATGATGCCAGTACAGGCTTTTTATGACCTCATCGCGGCTGAGGCGGTGGTAATGACACAGCCAGTCAACCAATTGCTCATGCAGATTTTCTTGCTGTTCTACACTGAGGTATAATTCGGTGCGGTTGCACGTAGACAACACCACACCGCCCTGCACCAGCGGTTGCTGGAGCAAGCTATTAAGCGCCCGGTCGATCGAGTCAGGTGAAAATGTCACCCGTTCACGTAACGAGACAGGAGCGGTTTTGTGATTAATGCCTAATGCGAGCAGGGTCATGAGAACGGCTTAGAGTAATACTTGTCTTAGTATGGATTCTCGTCTGAGTCGCATTCTACTTGATGCGCGAGAGCAATTAAAGTCACACCGCATTATCCGTCCTAATATCACGGATATCGTGGGTAAATTGCTCACGGCATAAACAAGATATTGACGCTCCGCCTTACCACCGTTAGCGTGAGCACCTTGGCTGCAACTTTGCAGCACCCAAATGCCTCGCTGGTGAAAACCACGCTTTTAAAGGATTGATATTGATATGCCCATGCGCAAGGTCACTTTTTATCGCCTGCTTCCATTAGCCAGCCTGATGCTAGCCGCCTGTACTACCACCACCTCGACTGGCCCGGCGACGAGCCCCACCTCGCCGCAGTGGCAACAGCATGAGCAACAATTGCAGCAACTCAGCCAGTTCCAGACCCGCGGCTCTTTCGCTTATATTTCAGATAAACAGAAGGTTTATGCCCGTTTCTTCTGGCAACAATATTCAGCGGATCGTTACCGTCTGCTGCTGACCAATCCGCTGGGCAGCACCGAGATGGAGCTGGTCGTGCAGCCGGGCGTTACTCAACTGACGGATAACCAGGGCAAACGCTACGTTAGTGATAACCCGGAAGAAATGATTGCCAAACTTACCGGCATGGACATTCCTATCAATAGCCTGCGCCAATGGATTCTCGGCCTGCCCGGCGAAACCAACAATTTTGTCCTCGACGATAAATATCGCCTGAAACAGCTGACTTATAAGCAGGGAAATCAAGTGTGGACCGTTGATTATCAAGAATATAACACCAAGGTGACCCCAGTTTTACCGAGTCGTCTGGAGCTAAAGCAGGATCAGCAACGCATCAAACTGAAAATGGATAACTGGACTGTCAAATGATTCACACCTGGCCTTCTCCGGCAAAACTGAATTTATTCCTTTATATCACCGGCCAACGCGCCGATGGTTACCATGAATTACAGACGCTATTTCAGTTTCTCGATTATGGTGACAGCCTCACTATCACACCGAGAAATGATAACCAGATTTGTTTACTTACGCCGCTTGAAGGGGTGGAAAACGAACAAAATCTGATCGTGCGGGCAGCACGTTTATTGCAGCAACATACGGCAGGTTCCGATACCCCCCACGGAGCGGATATTTCGATCGAAAAATACCTGCCAATGGGAGGCGGTTTAGGCGGAGGTTCCTCCAACGCGGCGACGGTATTGGTCGCCTTAAATCACCTGTGGCAATGCGGATTGAATGATGAAGAATTAGCCGATCTTGGCCTGCAACTGGGTGCCGACGTACCGGTATTTGTGCGCGGCCATGCCGCCTTCGCCGAAGGAATTGGCGAAAAATTGCAGCCCGCGCAGCCCATTGAGCGCTGGTATTTGGTCGCACACCCCGGCGTTAGCATCCCAACGCCAATTATTTTTTCCGATCCGGATTTAACAAGAAACACGCCAGTTCGCCCCTTGGCGGCACTTTTAGCCGCTCCTTACGCAAATGATTGCGAACCGATCGCAAGAAAACGTTTTCGCGAGGTTGAACAGGTTCTTTCATGGCTGTTACAATACGCCCCGTCGCGCCTAACCGGGACCGGCGCTTGTGTATTTGCTGAATTTGATACCGAGTCATCGGCCCGTCAGGTGTTAAGTATTGCCCCGGAGTGGTTACAGGGTTTTGTGGCTCGTGGCGTTAACGTCTCACCACTGCATCTTGTACGCTCTGGAAAAGTTGAGAAATAAGCAGCGATTTGCGTGGCAACTCAGGTTTTTCCATAGCATTACGGTTTATCCTGCGTCGCCAACACGTTGCCTTCTTAACTGAATTAAAAGCCGGCTCATAACGCTCTTTTAGGTTAACAATGTTTTGGTTTTAAATACCCGTATGTATATTGCAATCAGTAGGATGAATCGCCCCTGACTACTGGCTGACAATATCTTCTCTGGACGCAAGCCTGAGGTTCTTCTCGTGCCTGATATGAAGCTTTTTGCTGGTAACGCCACCCCGGAACTAGCACAACGTATTGCCAACCGTTTGTACACCAGTCTTGGTGACGCCGCTGTAGGTCGTTTTAGCGACGGCGAAGTGAGCGTGCAAATCAACGAAAATGTACGCGGTGGTGATATTTTCATCATCCAGTCCACCTGCGCACCCACGAACGATAACCTGATGGAATTGGTTGTCATGGTTGATGCCCTGCGTCGCGCCTCCGCAGGACGTATTACTGCCGTTATCCCTTACTTCGGTTACGCTCGTCAGGATCGCCGTGTGCGTTCTGCTCGTGTGCCTATCACTGCCAAAGTTGTTGCCGATTTTCTCTCAAGTGTTGGGGTTGACCGTGTATTGACAGTGGACCTGCATGCTGAACAGATCCAAGGCTTCTTTGATGTGCCGGTTGATAACGTATTTGGTAGCCCAATCCTGCTGGAAGATATGTTGCAGCAGAATCTGGAAAACCCAATCGTTGTTTCACCAGATATCGGCGGTGTTGTTCGTGCACGAGCTATTGCTAAACTGCTGAATGACACCGATATGGCCATTATCGACAAACGCCGTCCGCGTGCTAACGTTTCCCAGGTGATGCATATCATCGGCGACGTTGCTGGCCGTGACTGTGTGCTGGTTGACGATATGATCGATACCGGTGGCACGTTGTGTAAAGCTGCTGAAGCCTTAAAAGAACGTGGTGCCAAACGCGTATTTGCTTACGCGACACACCCGATCTTCTCTGGTAACGCAGTGGAAAACATCAGAAATTCAGTTATTGATGAAGTGATTGTTTGCGACACCATTCCGCTGTCTGCGGAAATCAAAGCGTTGAAAAACGTTCGTACTCTGACGCTGTCCGGTATGCTGGCTGAAGCCATCCGCCGTATCAGCAACGAAGAGTCCATCTCTGCGATGTTTGAGCATTAATCACTCTCTGCAGCGCTTAGGCGCTGCAAGTCTGGCATAGGTTGTATCTGACTTATCGCCGCACTGACAGTGATTTGCGGTTAAACGCAGAAAAAGAAAAACCCGTTGAAGCGCAAGCAACAACGGGCTTTCTACTCTTGGGCTGTCATTTAATTCCCTACCCTCAGTTTGAATTATTCAGCTGCATTTTCGGTAACATTTTCTGGCATCACACTTCACTGACGATAAATACGTCAATATTATGAGTGTCGCTCATTACGGCGGCAGCGTTTATCGAAATGCTTAACCCACCAATAGCGATCCGCCACCTCTTCCCGGCCACCGATTCTCGCCCCGACCAGCCAGAGCAAGGCACCCACAAAAATGCTCATGACCGCACCGTGGGAGAAGAACTGCGGTAAACCAAGTTGAGAAACTTCGGTCAGGATAGAGTAACCTACCCCAACAACCATAGTGACCAGACCCAGCCCCATCAGCGCGTTACCTAACGTTGTTGCGGTTTTGCGTTTCATATGCCACCTCCTGCATTCACTTCCTTTAAACAACTCTTCCTATTGAATTGTTCACCTGTACTTAATGACTTAGTATAGTCAGGGAAAGCATAAGGGTATTGCGGAGACGATCACATCTGGCAAAGATATTTCTATAAATCTTTACATTAAGCGATTATTTGGCCTAATTGTTGAATAATTAACCATGGTTAGTATTTACCTTATCCGCTAGTTTTACCTTTATTCTCCCCCTTATTTTTGTGATTCTACGCGGCGACGGGTAAACTAGGGTTCTTTCATCTCTGAGTAATAGCGAATAACGAAGTGAGCAGCATTAAATTGATCGTTGGCCTGGCAAATCCAGGCGCTGAATATGCCCAAACCCGCCATAACGCCGGTGCCTGGTACGTAGATTTACTGGCTGAGCGTAATAATCAATCTCTGAAAGAAGAGAGTAAATTCTACGGCTACACTGCCCGTTTAAATCTGGCCGGTCAGGACGTTCGACTGCTTGTTCCCTCTACCTTTATGAATCTCAGCGGCAAAGCGGTTTCTGCCATGGCCAGCTTCTATCGTATTTTACCGGAAGAAATTTTAGTTGCGCACGATGAACTGGATATTCCGCCCGGCGTGGCTAAATTAAAGCTGGGCGGCGGTAACGGGGGCCATAACGGTTTAAAAGATATTCAAAGCAAATTAGGTAATAATCCCAATTTTTACCGCTTGCGCATCGGTATTGGTCACCCGGGAGATAAAAGTAAAGTGACCGGATTTGTCTTAGGGAAACCACCGGCGAGCGAACAAACGTTAATTGATGATGCCATCGATGAAGCTATTCGTTGTACCGAGGTTTTATTAAAAGAAGACGTGACCAAGGCTATGAATCGCCTGCATTCATTTAAAGCCAACGCATAATATTCCCCTTGCCCTCATATTCATCACCGAGGGCAAGGATAATTATTATAAAAAACGCCAATACACTTTAATTTATTAGGATTGAGACTATGGAATGGGGTTCAATTTCAGATATCGTCATTGCGATTTCCAGTGCCATTATGGCAATCACTGCGGCCGTAGTCGCGATAAAATGGTTTGATAATAAAAAAACGGAGCAAACTGCTCTGCTAGTCGAGCAGTTTTTGAAACTGACTTACGATACAGTCAGAAGTATCAGAGCGTTAAAAAGAGTTTGCGAAAACCGCAGCATAAAGAACTTTGATTATCAATCGAAGAAAGTGGGTGAATTTAATAAAGCCATACGGCTGGCCTGTATTTCACTCGATTTTTGGGGGGAATATAAAACCAGCGCCGAATTTAATGAGTTAAAAGATAAATTAAAATCCGCGTGTTATAAATGCCGAATGTCCAGCCGAAGAGCCATTTCAGCAGAAAACACGATCGATGAAGAAAAATATGAAGAAATCATTCAATGTTGCGAAAATTATATCGTACTGCACAAAAAACTAAGAAAACTCTCACTCAAAAACATGTTAAACAAATAATTAGCTAATTAATATAGCAGGCCGTCGCGCTGCCACGGGCTCCGGTCTTGCTGTAAACCGCACCTGGCACCATCACTTTGACCCGACGATTCTTATACTGGCCGATAATATTCTTTAATCCATCAGTACAGAAAAACTTATCCCACTCATCCGATTTTTTCTGATTAGCGACTTTATTACCGTTAGTTTCATAGCGATCGGTTAATGCGCTAAAACGCATTAAATAGCTGTCCATTTCTGGCGAAGTCATCACCTTTTTCACTCCGATATATTTAATGCTTTTATCGGAGCGACGCTCGACTAATTTTCCGTAATTATCGATTTGCTCTAACCAGGTTAAAGGACGCTCAGTGTCCACTCTGGTTAAATAATGCGTGATAGTGATGCCCAGCAAAGAGCCAAATAAGATCACCAACAACCATTTAAAGCCGCTCATCACCATATTTAATACCCTATCAGAACAGTAAGACGCCATAGTTGGCATCAGGTGTAATCACTGGTTATCGGCAGCAAACCGGTAATGCTGTAGATTTTTATTCGGCGTTCCCTTGTTTACTTCTCACTCTCACCGAAAGCGATAAATTCAACAAACCAAGATTATATGCAATAACAACAAATTATGACCGACTCTCGGGATCCCAGATAAAGATAGACCGGTAAAATACAGAGGCTAAACCGCAGTTAAAATCACTGCGTCAAACAGTAGGATCGAGATAAATCATCATTATGTGTATAATGGCGGAATAAATTTTGATTACATCGGCTGGTTAAACCTAATTGGCTGATTTTTAAGTTATTTAAGGTGATATAAACATGGGATTCAAATGCGGTATCGTTGGTCTGCCAAACGTTGGTAAATCCACCCTGTTCAACGCGTTGACACAAGCGGGTATCGAAGCAGCGAATTTCCCCTTCTGTACCATTGAACCTAACACGGGTGTGGTACCCATGCCGGACCCGCGTCTGGACCAATTAGCTGAAATCGTTAAACCGCAGCGTATTCTGCCAACCACGATGGAATTCGTCGATATTGCCGGTCTGGTAAAGGGCGCATCCAAAGGCGAAGGCCTGGGCAACCAGTTCCTGACCAACATTCGCGAAACTGAGGCGATTGGCCACGTAGTACGTTGTTTCGAAAACGACAACATCATCCACGTTGCAGGTAAAGTCGATCCGGCTGACGATATTGAGACCATCAATACCGAATTGGCGCTGTCCGATTTGGACACCTGTGAGCGTGCCATTCATCGCGTACAGAAAAAAGCCAAAGGCGGCGATAAAGACGCTAAAGCTGAGCTGGAAGCGTTGGAAAAATGTCTGCCACACCTCGAAAATGCCGGTATGTTGCGTGCATTGAAGACTCTGACTGCTGAAGACAAAGCAGCAATCCGCTACTTAAGCTTCCTGACATTGAAACCAACGATGTATATCGCCAACGTTGATGAAGATGGCTTCGAAAATAACCCGTATCTGGATCAAGTGCGCGCAATTGCCGCGGCTGAAGGTTCCGTAGTGGTTGCCGTATGTGCGGCCGTTGAATCTGATATTGCCGAGATGGAAGACGAAGATCGCGCTGAATTCATGGCCGAGTTAGGTATCGAAGAACCGGGTCTGAACCGCGTTATCCGTGCCGGTTACGAACTGCTGAACCTGCAAACTTACTTCACCGCAGGCGTAAAAGAAGTTCGTGCATGGACCATCCCTGTCGGTGCAACGGCTCCGCAGGCCGCAGGTAAAATCCATACCGATTTCGAGAAAGGCTTTATCCGCGCTCAGACCATCGCTTTTGAAGACTTCATCACCTACAAAGGTGAGCAAGGCGCGAAAGAAGCCGGCAAAATGCGTTCAGAAGGTAAGGACTATATCGTTAAAGATGGCGATGTCATGAACTTCTTGTTTAACGTCTAAGTTAATTTTGTTGTCTCTTGGGATATCAATGCATCGCATGAAGACAGACAAACATCATAAAATCCACGCAATTGCGTGGATTTTTCTTTTCATGGCGTCTCACATAACCTCATGACAATGCAGTGAAAAATGATTATAGGGATGAGTACAATCGCGGTATAAGAACTAGACAAAGACTCGCTATGCTCACTGATACACAATGCCGCACAGCCAAGCCGAAAGAAAAACTCTATCGGCTCAATCATTTCAATGGTCTCTACCTCGAAGTGAAACCCAATGGCAAAAAGGCATGGCGCTATCGGTTTAAACTCAACGGTAAATCCAGCATGTTTGCGCTGGGTGATTATCCGACGGTCAAACTTGCCGAAGCTCGCGATGTAAGTATCCCAGCTTTAGTTCCACACACTTTTTGAGATTTCCGGTTTCTCAGCCATCAGCCGATATTCTTCCGGC
>NZ_QCZL01000015.1:0-92336 GCF_003634395.1 Yersinia sp. IP36721 | reverse complement strand
GAACGTGATCGGATAATGCCGTTACCGCTGCATTGGCGGCGGCCTTAACTGCTCTGGGCGTCGCCGCCTCGGTTTCATTGTCTCTGTCGATGGCATTGCTCAGTTTGACAAAGCCTTTTTCGCTTAACGTCGCATCGGGATGATTGCGTGATTTGGCATGGTCAGCCAGCACGTTATCCGCGTACTGCTTAACCTCAATCACCTTGTCATCGACATATTTCCGCGTCGCCAATACCACCGACGGATCGATTTTCAATGTCACCGCTTCGGTGCTGCTGACAATCAAAATCATTCGAATGGTTTGAGTGCGGCCACTGCCTTCCTGTAGTTGCGGTTTGTAGGTTTCGGCGCAGTTGGCAATGGCGACCAAATCTCCGGCGCTGTCGTACAGGCCGATTTCACGGATCCACCAACCGCCCTCATTCTCTGGGATAACCTGCTCGGCAATAATCTGGCTGGTATTGACCGGGTCAATACTCAGGGCATTCAGCGCCGCCCGGCGTTGCTCGCGGATAAGCTGGGTTTGTGCCGGATTGGGGGCGGGCAAGGTGCCGCCGCCGTCGCCCACGGCCATTTGGGTAATATTTAATCGGGTGCCGAGCGCGGTGGCGTTCGCCAGTTTGGCCGCCCCGACGTGGGTCAGAAGTGCATAGAATCTAGCGGTCATGGTTCACGCTCATCTCATCAATCATATGAATGGTGCCGCCGGTGTATTCGCTGCCGGTGACGGTGATAACTTCGGGTAAATAGGGGTAAACGGTCAGCTCATCGCCGCTGTAACAACCCGCGCCAACGTAAAACTTGCCGCTGCTGTCCAGATTTATCGACAGGCCAATCAGGTGACGGCTGGCCGGTTTGGCGTCGTCAATCAGGCGCTCGAGTTCGCGGTACATTTCTTCGGTAATACCGGTTTCCAGCACGCCGACATCCAGGCGAAAAGTGCCGGGGATGTCACCGGTTTTCCACCACTCCAGCACCTTAATCAGATAGCCCAGCGGCTCGACCACGCGACGAATGGCGCTAACAGTGCCTTTGTGGCGGTGAACAAAATGCGCATTCGCCACGACGTTACGCTTTGCCGCTTCCGGCCAGCTCTCATCCCAACGGTCGACAGAAAACGCCCACGCCAAATAAGGCAACAGATTCAATGGGCAGGTTTGCGGATTCCAGAGCTGGCGCAAGGGTATTGGCGTGCGTTCAATCGCGGCGCAGGCTTTGGCGGCAGCGATTTCTAGGAGAGAAGAACCGACCGGCAATAGACGGTTATCACTCATCGGAGCCACCCACTTTCAGCGTATAAGCGGTGCAACTGGAGGCTTGTGATTCACTTAGCACGATATCGGCCAGCGGCTGCGCTAGCTCGACACGCTGTACCCCTTCCACATGTAACGCGGCATAGATAGCGGACAGGCGAATATCCCGCCCGAGCCGGTGTTGGGCGCTAATGTAGGCTTTGAGCTTGGCCTCGGCGGCTTGCCTAATCGGTTCCGCTTCGGGGCTGGGGTAGAGAAATAATGAGGCATCGATTCGGTAAGGGATAATCTCGGCAGATTGCACCGTTACCCGATCGGCTACCGGACGCACCGCCTCAGCATTGAGCGCAGCGGCCACAATCTGGATCAGTTCTTCATTGGCGGTTCCGTCATTTTCGCGGGACAACACCGACACCGTCACACAGGCCGGTGACGGGCTAATCACCGACACATCAGCGACCCGACCGTCAGCACTGCGACCATGAAATTGATAAGCCCCGGCAGAACCGGCCACGCTTAATCCCTCGAAGGCTTGTTGAATTCGAACGCGGAAATCACTATCAGATTCCATCACGGCGGCTACCGGCGGTAACGCACTACTATCGGCAGGGACAATAACCAAACGGGAAACCGTGTAATTTGCGCCGAGCTGATCGAGGTCAGCACCAGTGGAATAAGCCAGCATGTTGGCTCGCGCAGCTTCATTCACCCGCTGACGCCACATCACCTCACGGTAAGCGCTTTCTTCCAGCAACTTTGTCAGCGGCTCAGATTCGAGCTGTAAGGTACGCGCCACCGCTGCGCGCTGACTTTCATCACACAGCGACAACAGCGTCGCCTTGCGCTCGGACAAAATACTTTCGTAATCCAGCAACTCAACCACATCGGGGGCGGGTAACTGGCTCAGGTCAATGGTTGCCATGGGATTAGCTCACTGGAACGTTAAGGGAAAAAGTACCGCCGGTGTCGCTCAGCTGGCCGGTGATATCGACAACCATTTCACCGTTGAATCGGTTATCGAAGGTAATGGCCGTTAGCCTGACACGCGGCTCCCACTTCAAAATCGCCATATAACAAGCAGCCATAATTTGCAGATTGAGAGCGGCGTTTTGCGGTTGATCAATCAACGCGGACAGGAGCGAACCATATTCGCGGCGCATGACTCTAGTGCCGACAGGAGTGATTAGAATGTCGCGCACGCTTTGCCTGATATGGCCGACGTCGTCGAGCTGCGTCCCCGAATTGCGATTCATGCCTGAATATCGAGATGTCATTTTGTCCCCTCCGTTCGACTGCCACCGCGCTGAACGCCGCCGTGATCGTGGCTATCCAACTGCACGTTATTAGATTTAAACGTCCCGCCGCTGTGCTCAATGTTGCCCTTCATTACGCCACCTTTTTGTACCTCCAGCGTTGCCGTGGTCAGCTTGTTGGTGCAAACCACCTCGGGCGTATCAAGGGTGATTTTTTTGCTGGCAGTAACGGTGACTGACGGCGAGGTGACAACCACAGAAACCGACGCACTCACCTCGGCGGTTTTAATTCCGCTAACAATTAGCGCGCTGGTATCCGGCTCATACTCAATAACCGCCCCATCAGGAAAAGTGACGTGATAGGCATCAGGTGAGCTGGATGGCGGCGGGAAATCATCACAATGAATTCCAGGCAGCACAAAAGCGGTATCTAACTCACCGCCAACCGCCAGTAATAACACCTGCTCACCCACCGATGGAGCCCACCAGTCACGCGAACGGCCAGCGCGACGTGTCAGCCAGTTAAGCCAACCGGTTTTAATCTCACCGGTTTCAACGCGACATAAGGCTCCATCGGTATCGACTTCGGAAACGACACCGGTGCGGATAAGGTTGCGCAGTAAGCGCTGAATTTCAGAAAGTTGGGATTGTGTGCTCATGAGGGAAGGATGCCGCCAATAGAAACAGGCAGCAATTAGTGACCGTTTTATGTTGGATGAAACAACATACTGAATTACTCTTATAAAAAACCAATGTAATAGGGATGTAACATATGCTCGAATTATCCGTTGAATTATATAAGCTAATATTGATTATTTTAACCGCACTGTTTTTAACAATTAGATTCGGAGGGATTTCTTTCTTCTTCAGGCTTTTCACTCGAGTTTTCAATTTATCTTACTACAATAGTAAATTAAAAAAATCCGAGAGCATTGCATATGACCTACAACTCTTTAAAGTATTGGATGGTGCTAACGTTAGAAATATTAATGATGCAAATTTGATTAGAAATGAAATGAATCTCGGTAAGATACAAAGGACTGGATTGTTTTTTACATCCATTTTCGGATACATAGGGGATAGAAAGCGTTCGCGTTCATTTTTTGCATTTTTCATATGCGCTATAATTATATTTTCTACTTTTTCTTTTTACTCTATTTATACAACATCTTCTTATAAGATTGGGTATTACCGTATTAATCCCGTTAGTAATAATGAATTTGTATCTTTAGAACACATAACAGACAAAAATGAAAATTTTTTTATGACCAAGAGCGGCTGTAAAAGGTATCAAGCTGGTGGATATAACACCATCAGAGCTAAAAGTTGCTCCTATCTATTGGATTCGGAGAAAGAAGAGAATTTATGGTTGTCTAAGCAAATAGAAAAAAATGACTTGGAATATCGGATTTTTTATTGGGGTGGAGTTTTTTATTTATTAGTCTCCCTCTATTTCCTAATCGGATTATTTAACTTCTATCAACTCAATAAGTATATATTAAAGATAAAAGAAGAAAAATTATAAAAAAAACCACAAAACTGACAACTACGCAATCATCTAACACGTTGATATTATTTATAAAAATTCATTTTATTAGATTAATATCGCCATTACAGAGATCAATTAAATGGTGAGGAACGCGGTCATAACCTCCTCAACGATATGCTTATCTGCCGGGCTTAGCCCTAATAATGGACGCTCGTCGTATTTCACCAGCTTACCTTTTGGATGAGGTCTATCCATTAAGCCATATTGATGAACACGCACCATACGCCGCACACCGGTAGTAAACGCAATTAACGCGGTGTTTGGCGTGCCAGCGGCATCCATAAATTTATTCGTCCCCAACTTAATAAACATGGCTCGGCGCACACGGCCATTTTTACTTCGGGCAGTTTGGCGCTTTCTAGCAGAGTACGGCATCCCATCGGGGGTCTGCTGGCGTTTGATGCGTTGCTGCTGACTGGTTCGCAAACGCTTTGCTACCTCAAAGGCTATTTTTCGCCGCTGCGGAGGGGTCAAATTAGCGATAAGCCCAGCGAGCCTGTCCTCACAAAGTTTAAGCTCACTCATCCCAATGACTCACTAATTCACCGTTGATATAAAGTTCCGTCGGACGCTCCACCCACTGTGGAATTGGCGGTTCTTCCAGATGATTTACATGCAATGCTTTACCAACCTGTTTGACGATCACCCGTTCAGTGAGTCTGAGACTAAAACTGATATCAATACTGCCGTTATTATTCAGGTCAGCAAAATGGGTGAAGCCGTTCTGTTTGCCTTCATCGGTGGTCATTATGTCCGGCTGGTTTTCTCTCAGCCACGCATTTATCGGCACAATAAGTAAATCCAGATCGCTATGCCAATCGGTCACAATCAGGTTCAGCGTGTACTGATGTTCGAACGACAAAGACGCGGCCAACGTGGTCGCTATCGTACCGTTATCAATAAATATACGTAGCATATCCGGGTTATTACGCAGCACTGGCGCGGCCTTTTCTAACGCACTACGCAGGCTTTTCGGCTTTAACATCCGGTGACTCCTGACACTGTTTGAGGGTTTCAACTTGTAGCGCACAACTCACCAGTGCGCGCTCCAATTGGCGATTATCTTCACTCAGATCGCCGTTAGTTTTGGGTTGGCTGGACGGTATCGGACAACTTGTCACCTTCGGACAACCAACGTAAATAATCGGCTGGATTGTCGAATCCAGGGCGCGTGTGCAACCGGGCAATATCGTCAGGCAAAAGAGACTGATACCAACGGCGCAAAGTTTCATTTTCATTGAGTAACCTTGTAATTCGTTGATTACGGTGTTGGTCGAGTTGCTGGGCAGCGACAAGCTGCTGACGCAATGCAACCTGTGCCAGCTCGTTACGCTTGGCGCTTTCAGCTAACGCGTTGAGCTGGTTTCTTACGGTACTGAGATCTTTTTTCTGCGTGGCGATGGTCTGGTTAGCCGTGCTAAGTCCATGCGATAGCTCGCTATTCTCGCGACTCATCCACCACAGCCCGATCGCGGCCAGTAACAGCAAAACAAACAGCGTTTTCATTGAATCCCCTTAATGCAGTGAGCCAGCTCGGCGGCGCGGCGATTATTCACACCGCGATTCCATACGCCGTTAACGTATGACCAACGAGGTAATTGCTGACAGGCTTCACGCCACTGTTGCCGCTTGATAAAGGTTGCCAGCGTTGAACGGCAAGCCGCTCCAGTACCGACGTTAAACGCAAAACTGACCACTGCGTCATACACCGGCGGCGGCATAGCAACCGGCATACACTGATCGACGCGCCGCTCTACCAAAATGACGTCGGCCACTAGATTGGCGGCAGCCTGCCGTTCTGATATGGCATTAGCCGGTTTGACGCCTGCGGTGTGACCGATGCCTGACGTCCATACTCCCGCGCTGCACTGGTAAGGTTCCAGGCGACACCCTTCCAGATTGGCAATCAACGCCAGCCCGTTCGCAGAGGTTTTTATTTGCTGATAATTAGGCAGTAATGCCGCCAGCGCTAACACTACGGCGACACTGCAACGCTTAACGATTGAGTTCATCAAACACCTTCCTATCGAGGGCTACGCGCTCTAGAAGACGGTAACTTTTGCGGCGGTAGTACCAATTGACAAAGAAGGTGCCGACCGCCACGGCGGCACCAATAAGCAAGGCAATATCCTGCGGCGTTAGCGCGCCAATACATGCCAGCACCGCCGCGACAAGGTAGGCGATGGCCGAGCTGATTCGCTCCATACTCAGTCCCATAAATTGACAGTCTCCCGTTGGGGCGCGGTGTTAATAGCAGGAAGTTCGATAGCGGTACCGTAGGGTAAAACGGCACCGAAATCGGCTAACCCTGGATTGGCTACGAGTACCACCTCAACCACGCTCTCAGTACGGCCATAATGCCGAAAACAGAGTGCGTCGAGCGTGTCCCCTTGCGAGGCGATAACTATCATCAGATTTGCCCGATGATGGCGCGTGGACGACCTTGCAACCGACTGACCGCCCAACGAGCATCACGCCACAAGGTATCGGCGGTGCTCTCAGTTGCATCGGCTTTTTTGTCACCTTTGGCGCTGGCATCGTAGCCGCGATAGCGCTCGTAAACGCTAGCACTGGCAAAAGCCGACACGGCGCGCAAGTAGTGAAAACACTTCTCGCTTTCGCCGTCGATTCTCTCGGCAGGAACCTCAGCCAAGCAGGAAAAACCAGCCGCAATATTGCGCTCGCGGAACAGATATAACTCGGCGTTGGTTTCAGCGATCCCCATGCGAATCGCTTCCCGCAGGCGTTCAGGCGTCACCACATACTCAAGCCGCATCAGCTCACGAATGCGCACCGGGTCGATATCCGGCCAAAAATAAGTATTTTTTATGACAGGTTCGCGCTGTTCTGACACTGGAATAACGATCCCCGGTTTATTGGTACTGCTTTCTGGCGCAGGGATAATGATTGTCGTCATGACAAATCCTTGTAATGGGTGGGCGGTGAACGCAGAGAGCCAACAAGGCAAAGCCTGTTTTATCTGCGTGCCGCCCGGCGCGGGGCGCGTTCTGTTAACGGCTGGCGGTTGGCGCAGCCTTTTTCCGCAAGCGAGTAGCCGGTTTAGCCGGTGTTCGCACACGCTTAGTTGTCTTGGGTTTAGCTACGGGTTTTGGCAGCACTGGCGGCGCAGTGGCAGCTTTGAGAGCACCCTCTAACCGCTCAATGTCTTTCTTCACCCCAGCCAGCCGATCGAGTTGCATCGCTCGTTTGAGATGCGCCAATGCCTGCACTAACTGGCCGATATCACGCAGCACCAGACCGGTGATTTTGTGGAGTTTGGCGCGGACTTTGTCTGGCATATCTGCGGCGTCGGTCAGTGCCATGGTTTCCAGTAGAAGCGATACTTCAACCGGTTCACCGGCGGTACGTAAGCGGTCGGCAGCGATAGCCACATCTTCAGCTAGAAAATAGGCCGTAGGTCGGTTGTGTTTCGTCGGCATGGCAAGACGATGTTTTAAGGCATAACGAGCAATATCCAGCGCACCGGCTATGTCACCGGCGTCGAGCTTCCACACCATCACCGTCATCAATACCGCATCCTGTGCGCCACGACCTTCGGCCAATACACCGGCCACCCATGGCGCGTACTCCGGTAACATCCCACGTTTAATCACCGCCTTGCGCTCAACGGAACGCACGCCCTTTAAGGTGCGCATATCGCCGGATAATCTCATCAGCATCAGCTCGTAGCCGGTGGCATGGCGCAACGCGGTGTTCCCGCGCTGCGCTTCCTCCTCCGCTGACACCCGCATCATGTGACGCTGTGCAGGGCTAGCCATGACTTATGCCTCCGTTTTCTCGTCTACGTTTGGGTCAGATACCGGTGCCGAGGCTTGCGCAGGTTCTTCTGGCTTTTTGAAGGTACCCACTTCGATATTTTCAATCAGGCAGGCGCAGCCGTAATCCTCGACCACAAAGTCAATTTTTAGCGACTCATAGTTTTCGACACGGTCGCGCTTGGCGTTCTCTTCGATATGACGACGGTGGGCACTGTCCATGATGTAGATAGACAGGTTATCCAGACGGGTGATCATGATGGCATCCGCAGGGAAGTACGGCACGCGAACCGCTGGTAAGTTACCGATACGCTTTTGGCTGATAATCACATCTGCCGCCATAGCTTCGGTGTTAGCCTGCTCCTGATTCACTAGCGGGAAATACTTATCTGCCAGCAACTGACGACCGCAGATAACCACAAGGTCGGGATCTTCCTGATGCCACGGTTCAATCATGCTGTTGGTAGCATCCATCACCACCGCATCAAGATTGACATAATCGCCGTTTTTACCGATGCGAATGACGTCCGAGACCGTGCCATCTTCGTGGGTGTAACTATCCATCACGCGTTTAGGTGCTTCATTACGCAACTTTTGCAACCAGCCGACCGCCACGTCCTGCAACATCGGGTTTTTACTGCGATCGGACTTAGGCGCTCGCGCAATACCATTAAACCCGGTCATGATGTAATCCAACGCCTGCCGCTTAGCGATGGCATCACGTAAACGGATTTGGAAATCCTGATAACGCGCCCACAGGTCAAGAGTGTTGTAGCGAATATGGAAATCGAAATTGACCTGTTCGCAGGTGTATTTACGCGATTCCAGCGCGGCAAAATCAGCGGTTTCACGCTCGCCGCCATTATCTGTGTCGGCAGTGCTGGCGATCGAACCAGTGACACCGAGGCCAATCTTTTCGCCGGTCTGCTCATCCACTGGCACCATATTGATACGAGTCAGAAAATCAGAGGTCTCCTGTACCGTAGTGATCAGGGTTTGCGTCACGGACGGTTCAACGGTGAATTTTTTATCAATATCACCGACGTCAATGCTGTTCAGCATCGCGACTTGAGTCAGGAAGGCGTTAAATTTAAAGCGGGTATTCGGGCGCATAGTCTCTCTCAATCAAATAGGATTTGGTTGGTGCGCCACGGCGCACCGGTTAACAGGCACGCGATTAACAATTGGTTTGGTATGTCTCTTCACCATTGCCACCATTGGCCGCCGGGCGGCGCTGTTGGCTAAAACTTTCAGTCGTGCCTAGCTGTTCTTTCAGGGTTGAAAACTCTTGTTTGTCAGAGAGCGCCTGCGTGGTCAGGTACTGGATTTTTTTCTCGAGGGTGGAAAAACGCTGTTCGGTACTTTCACCGTTGCTCTGTAGCAGTTCAGACACGGCGGTTACCGCCTCATGCACATCGTTAAAACGCGCATCATCGCTGGCCTGTTTGCGGCTAAAGATGTTTTTGACCTTATCGGTCAGGCTGTTAAGTAAAGTGTCGGGGACGTCTTCGAACTCCAGCGCGGCCAGCGTGGCGACAGAAAACACGTCGTCAGGGTGATCTTTCTTACCGGCGAATGGGTTCACTTTGGCCTTAGCGCTAAACTCCAGCATTTCAGTGCCGAGGCTGGCCGGATCATCGGTCACCGCCAGACCAACGAGGTAGGATTTGCCGGTATTGGCAAAGTTGCGGCGAATTTCCATGGAGGTGTAAATCTTCTGACTGGCGGCCACCATATCGGTGAGTGGCGTAGTCGGGGTCAGTTTGGCAAACAACGCCAGCTTGCCGTTAAGAATAGAATCATCCTCAATCTGCTCGGCTTTTAGCTCCACCACATCACCCAGACGTTTAAAATCGCCATCAGGATATAAGCCCTTGATGTGCTCGAGGTTAATGCGAGCGCCATAAACGCGCGGATCAAAACTATCAGCCATTTGCTGAATGTCTTTGCCGTCAATTTCCCGACCGTCGCAGGTATCGCCCTCAACGCCAATGCGAAACCATTTCGATACTTTCTTTGCCATTTTTCAGGTGTCCTGAGTGGTGTTTAAGTTCGGGGCTAGTTTCCTCACCCTGACCTCACACCGCCATCAATCACCGTCTGACAACCGCCGACACAACAGCCGCCTAAGGCGCGTTATGCTTGGCTTGCGTAGCCTTGCCCTCATCAAGACTGCGAGAGGCAACCATGACTATTTCAACCGATATTTCTCTAATGCATGACCCGCGACGACAGGCCGCATTGCTTTATTGGCAAGGCTTTTCATCACGCCAAATCGCGGAAACTCTCAGTATCAAAAGACCCACCGTGGACAGTTGGAAACGCCGCGATAAATGGGATGATATTCATCCGATCTCACGGGTAGAAAATAGTATTGAATCCCGGCTGATTCAGTTGATTTCCAAGGCTAAAAAAGAGGGTAGTGATTACAAAGAAATCGACCTGTTAGGTCGCCAGATTGAACGCCTTGCGCGGGTTAACCGCTACAGCCAAACCGGCAACGAGGCCGATCTCAATCCCAATGTGCGCAACCGCAACAAGGGCGAGCGTAAAGCACCGAGAAAGAACACTTTCAGCGAGGAAGCCATCGCCGAACTCAAAGCGATTTTCTTCAAACAATCCTATGCCTATCAAAAGCATTGGTATGACATGGGCTTAAAACACCGTATCCGCGATATTCTTAAATCGCGCCAGATTGGGGCAACTTATTTCTTTTCCCGCGAGGCGTTACTCAAAGCGCTGGAAAGTGGCTGTAATCAAATTTTTCTTTCCGCCAGTAAAACCCAAGCCTATGTATTCCGTGAATACATCATCAACTTTGCTCGTGAGGTTGATGTCGAGCTGACTGGCGACCCTATTGTGCTCGGCAACAACGGCGCAAAATTGATTTTCCTCGGCACCAATTCCAACACTGCGCAGAGCCACAACGGCGATCTATATGTGGACGAATACTTCTGGATTCCCAACTTCCAAAAACTGCGCAAAGTGGCTTCGGGCATGGCCTCACAAAAACACCTACGCACCACTTATTTCTCGACACCGTCCAGTCTCGCCCACGGCGCGTATCCGTTCTGGTCAGGGGAGCTATTCAACAAAGGCCGTCAGGATAAAAGCGAATGTATTGAACTGGATGTCAGCCATCGCGCACTAGCCGCTGGTGCAGTGTGTGGCGATGGTCAGTGGCGACAAATTGTCACCATTGAGGACGCGTTCGCCGGGGGCTGTGACCGTTTCAATATTGATGAACTGAAACGTGAAAACAGCGCCGCCGACTTCCGCAATCTGTTCTTGTGTGAGTTTGTGGATGATAAAGCCTCGGTATTTCCGTTTGAGGAGCTGCAAGCCTGCATGGTCGATTCTTTGGTGGAATGGGAAGACTTCGCGCCGTTCTCCGACCGACCATTCAGCTATCGCCCGGTGTGGATCGGTTACGACCCATCGCACACCGGCGACAGTGCTGGCTGTGTAGTTATGGCTCCGCCATTGGTACCGGGCGGCAAGTTCCGCATTCTGGAGCGTCACCAATGGAAAGGCATGGACTTCGCCGATCAGGCCGAATCCATCAAAAAACTGACTGAAAAATATATCGTGGAATACATCGGGATCGACGCCACCGGCATCGGGCAAGGGGTTTATCAGTTGGTGCGTAATTTCTTCCCGGCAGCGCGAGAAATTCGCTATAGCGCCGAGGTAAAAACCAACATGGTACTGAAAGCGAAAGACCTGATCACCACCGGTCGCTTGGAATATGACATCAGCTATACCGACATTACGCTGTCGTTTATGGCAATCCGCAAAACCATGACCGCCAGTGGCCGCAGCACCACCTATGAGGCCAGTCGTAGCGAGGAAGTCAGCCACGCCGATATCGCTTGGGCAGCGATGCACGCCATGATTAACGAACCTCTCACCGCTGGAAACGGCAACGTTACCCCATCCATTCTGGAATTTAACTGATGAGCAAACGCAAAGGCCAGCGCGCCAAAGCGGTAACCATGACGCAAAAGCCTAACCAGGCGATGCAGGCATTTACCTTCGGCGAGCCCTCAGCGGTATTGGATCGCCGCGACATTCTCGACTATACCGAATGTATTGGTAACGGCAGATGGATAGAGCCGCCGATCAGCTTTGCCGGTCTGGCAAAAAGCCTGCGCGCCGCCGTTCACCACAGCTCACCGATTTACGTAAAGCGCAATATTCTTGCCAGTACCTTTATCCCACATCCGCTATTGAGTCAGCAGGTGTTTAGCCGCTATGTATTGGACTATCTAGTCTTTGGTAATGCGTTCTTAGAAAAACGGTTTAATCAGTTAGGGGATATTTTGCGACTTGAATGCTCACCAGCGAAATATACCCGCCGAGGCGTTGAGGAGGAGGTTTATTGGTTCGTGCAATCCTTCAAAGAACCGCACCGCTTTGCACCGCGTTCAGTGTTCCATTTGATTGAACCGGATATCAATCAGGAACTGTACGGCCTGCCAGAATATATAAGCTCGCTTAACTCGGCGTGGCTCAATGAATCGGCGACGCTGTTCCGCCGCAAGTATTACCAGAATGGCGCACACGCTGGTTACATCATGTATGTCACTGACGCAGCGCAAAGTAATACCGATGTTGAGGCACTGCGGGAAGCGATGCGCAGCTCGAAAGGATTGGGGAATTTTAAGAACCTGTTTTTCTACGCTCCTAATGGTAAGCCAGACGGGATCAAGATTGTGCCGCTCAGTGAGGTGGCGACGAAAGACGATTTCTTTAACATCAAGAACGCCACCCGCGACGACCTGCTCAGTGCGCACCGCGTGCCGCCGCAGATGATGGGCGTGCTCCCCAACAATACCGGCGGATTCGGTGACGTAGTCAAAGCCGCGCAGGTGTTTGTGCGTAACGAACTGACGCCACTACAGGAACGGATCAAAGAGGTTAACGACGGGATAGGTCAGGAGGTAGTACGCTTTAAGCCTTACGAACTGCCGAAAAACAAGTAACCCATCAAGCTAAACCATCGCCGCCGCTTGGCGGCATTTTTATACCTGCGATACGCGCCCCGCAGGTGACAGCAGGCCACCGAGGCACAAAGACACATCAACATTCATCCGCACGCGCATATCAGCACCACAACGCCCTCAGACGATCTGCGAATACACCAATAACACCGCCAGCGCGCAATGCTATCCCCGCCACGCCTGCCCGCTTCAGGGGTCGCTTTTAATGCAGTTGCACGACCACCTACAGGCCGCGCCAGCACTGGTGCGAGAGCACGAGGAAAAGTCGCAGCAGCGCATGCAAAATCACGCACCAGATGCATGCATGACTAAAAAACAGGAAAATCGCGGAAAAATGGCATAAAAAAACCGGCATTTCCGATGCCGGTCCGGTGACTATTTTCCGCGTAACGCTCGAATGATGCTGTTGATACACATGCTGGCGATAACCATTAAGTAACACGTGGGCCACGGATTCTCATAAATCAGGTTTAACATATTGATATAGATCCTTTTATTTGCGCATTCTAATGTGATTTAGTAAGTCTTTGACGACCTGGCCGAGTTCTGTGTTGCTCGCCTGCTCGACCAGCTTGTCGGTATACGCGTCGACCTCGCGCGAACTGAGGTCATTGTTCAGCGCCAGGCACGTAATACGATTTGACCAGCGCTGAAGCCACTCACCATTAGTAGAAATGGAATTTTGCATGTCTAAAAACCTCGATTTATTTAACCAGCAGACAGCGGAAATCTTTGCTGTGCTATGGGAAAATTTTCCTGTACCGCAGGTGATAAGCTACGAGAAATTTAACGCCGCGCTGCCTGATGACTGGTTTGAGCAACTTAACTCACCTAAGATGAAAGCATTTAATGAATTGCGAAGTGTGATTGATGGCACATTCAGTTTTCTCGGTGAAAATGGATATATTCATTACAAAACTAATCACCAGACGCATTTCAGCGAAGTGAGACTGACCGAGAAAGCACTTACGGTGCTCAATAAGAAGCCGGAGACACTAGGTGGTAATGAGACGATGGGTGATAAAATTATCAGTGCGGTAAAAGACGGTACGCCGGGGGTAATTGCCGGTGCGGTGACAAATCTGCTGACTCTCGGTGTAAACCTCGTTACATCGGCAGGATAGGCGTATTTATTATCCGACATTAAACAATACCCGCAACCATATGAGATATCAAAATGGAATTAAAACTCAAGAATGTCACCAGTTACAGCAAAGAAAATTATACGAAAATAAATCTCACTAAGAAGATAAATATCATTTATGGCCAAAACGGTTCTGGAAAATCCACCATATCAAATTTCTTTTACAAGATTGGGGATGCTCTTTTCAGTGACTGTGAATGCACACTCATCGAACAATATCGCCCCTTAGTATACAATACAAAATTTATCGAGGAAAATTTCTATAATACCAGTGAACAAAAGGGTGTATTCACACTTAGTAAGGAAAATGCTGAAATCGAAAAAGAAATAATCGAAAAAGAAGCATTAAAACAGAAACTTACTGAGCAATACAAAGATAAAAAATCATCACGCGATAAAGCAGTTCAAAATGGTATTCATGCGGAAAGTATATGCATAGAGTCAATATGGTTCAAAACCGAAAATCTTAGGTCCTCATCATTAAAATTATTAATGCGAGGTTCCTTAGGCAGCAAAAGAAATTTTTACGAAAAGCTAAGTAAGGCCATAAGACTCCCTAATATAGACCTTGAAGTTTTAGCACGTGAATATGAAGAATTATTGAAGCATAGAAATAATGAATCACCAATACTGACATCTCCGATAAGGAAATTTTTAAATGCAAATGAACATGAGTTATTGGCAACACCAATTATTGACCTGAGCAATAGCTACTTATCTGAGAACATCAAAAAATTACAAAATCTTGACTGGGTCAAAAGAGGTAAGGAATTATATATAACAGACGACACATGCCCTTTCTGTCAAGAAAAGACAATAAGCTCTGACTTTATCAAAGCAATTGAATCTATATTTGATGAAACATATAGCACTAAATTATCTCAAATAAATTCAATACGCGACAATTTAACTCGAGGAATGGGTGATAACTTACAAAACATTCAAAATGAAATAGCGCAATGCTCATTTATAAATGAAGAAGAGAGAGACAAATCGATTAAAACCATTAAGTTACTATGGAGTAATTTAGATAAAAACACAGCACTAATAAATAACAAAATTAAGAACCCATCTATCAGCATTAGCTTACTCTTCGATGAGGAATCATTTAAGAGCATCACAACCGATATTGCTCTATACAACAGAAGAATTATCGATCTAAATGAGAAAGCAAAAAACTTCAAAAAAAGTGAAGGTGAAATTCTCGGAAAAATTTGGGCAGGAGCAAAAGACTATTGTCATTCAGATTTTGAAAGCCTCGGTCAATTTACAGAGAAAAATAAAAAAGAAATTGAAGATCTTGATCGCGAAATTGGAGAAATCACAAAGAATGGCAAGGAAATAGGAAGTAAAATCCAAGAATTACGCGCCAACATTTCAAATATAGACATAACAATAGACTCTATCAATAAAAGACTTGAAAATCTCGGAATAGATAGCTTCTGTATAAAAAAGCACACGAAAGCAGAAGACAAGTATATTATCGCAAGAACCGACAATCCGTTGAATGAAAACGTCTACCGTTCATTAAGTGAGGGTGAAAAAACACTAATTACTTTCCTCTACTTTCTTGAGTACTGCAAAGGGAAGACTGACAAATCTGATTCTGATAACAGAGAACCACTCATTGTAATTGATGATCCAATATCAAGTCTTTCTCAAAACTATATTTATGACATTGCATCAATGATCCACTTCGAAGTATTGGAAGACAAATCACCGAGAAAAATAATAATACTTACTCATAATTTATATTTTTTCCATGAATTAGTAAAACTTGCACCCAAAAAAGACAAAGTCTTCAAGAGAGATTATAACCTCGGCAGAGTAAGTAAAAATACAAATAGTATATTCAATGAGATCGAAAGAAACAGTTTGCAAAATGAATATCAGTCTTTATGGCAAATATTAAAGGATGCTCAAGACGGAAAAATCAACAAGATTATCATTCCTAACATAATGCGAAATATCCTTGAATATTATTTCGCATTTGTGCATAAAACTGATGCTCTTCAAACTGAACTGATCAATCTAGCAAAAGATGAAGGTAACGAGAACTTCAGAGCATTTTATCGCTTTATAAACAGAGGCTCACACTCAGATTCAGTAAACATCTCGGATATGGGCGATATTTCACCGCAAAAGTACATGGAGCAGCTAAAAAAGATATTTACCAAAACCGGAGATGTAAAACATTATTTAAAAATGATGGAGGAGGAAGATAACGACGAAGAAGGAGATGTCGCTACCGCTTAGGCCGCATATCATCGGGTTGGGTATGAACGACGGTGTTTACACACCGTCTCCCAACGACCGAAGCGATAGCGATTGTACTGACGCACGTTCACTAGCTTTAACATGAGTTTATCTCCATGCCAGCGCCATTGTCGCCAATAGCAGCCTTTATACCCCTTGTATAAAGCTAATACGAAGAGTAGTGCAAGGTAGATATCCCAAGCGGTAACATCGACATATTATGATAGTCATTCAAAAAGATCAAAGCCTTGCTTGAATCCACTCCACTCATCAACTGTTGGATATGTGAATGATCGCCCCTCAAACACAACCGTTGCCCCACGCGCCAGCGCCTGAAGCTCCCAGCGCTGCGGCGTGATGCCCTGCTGCGCCAGCTCGACGCGGATATTTGGCATTCGCGCCCGCTGCGCTTTGGTCATTCGCCCTGATGGTGCTATCTGGTGCGGTTGTAATGGCTTACCACTTCTTTGCTGGCGATTTGGTTGCGGCGCGTGGTGTTTTAATGCGCCTCTGAGCGCCGCAACGACTTCGGGGTCATCCCATGCGATAACCCCGTCATCAACGAGATTTAGCACCGCTGCGGCATGCTCAGACGGTGTAGGGGTCACAACCGGAACGTCACCGCCGGTGAGCTTTCCACAGTTATTGACAGGACTCCGAGGCGCGCCGGGGGCGCTTTTTAAAGTCAAAGAATCAAGGTCAACAGCCTTGCTCACAATGCGCCATTTCGTCTCGCGGGTTTTATGGATGTGATCGGCACCAAGATGAGGGGCAAAAATACCAACGACCTTCTGCACTTCTTCGTCGTATTCATTGAGCTCTTCGGTAATCTCGCGCATGACACGCACCGTCTGTAAATCACGTGGCACATTGGCACCGCCTTGCGCAGCGATGTAAGTGGCAAAATCACCGGCATCGGCTGCGGCGCGTACCGCCTCAACTCTCTCGTCAAAACTTTCGGCCAGACTAATACCGCGCAGGCTTTGGCTACGGCACTCGCGATATGCGCCCATGGTTGGAACGCCAATGGGATGAAATTGTGGAATACGCCAGATAGACGCCCACGCAGTGACAGCGGCGGCGGCATCAGATAGTGGCTTGCCGGTTTCAAAATCCAGCTCACCCTCCAGCGCATAGCCGTCGATATTCTTGGCAATGTATTTCGCGATATATCCCGCCGCGCAGCCCTTATACATATGCTTGCACTGGAATCGGTTTTCTTCGGCACCGCGCTCGTCACCATCTTCTTTCAGCGCGTATTTACGCATTACGGCGATCACTTCCCGACGCTGTTTCGGATGGCAAAAAAGCAACATATGCCAGTGTGGTGTACCGTCGTGGTGAGGCTCCACAACGCGCATCCCATAAACTTTCAGTTCCCGATCTTTAAACGCGGTGCGCATTTTGCCCCAGATGCCACATAGATAACGCTGACCGTCTTTGGGTGAATACGCTTCGCCATCCCATTTATGGTTAAGCTGAACGCGCTTATCGGCCTTCTTACCGATTTTGCGCGTTGGGTGATATTTGGAAGGCGTGGTGATGGTGACAAATAGCCCACAATGATGCTGGCTTGCCGCAAAACCTTCGATCCCGGCGATATTACTCATCAACTCCATGCGGCGGATTTTTGGGTTAGAAACACTCGCCAACACTTTATCAATAAGGTCGAAACGCTCGCCGGTCTCGACGTTCTCCAGCTCTTGCGATTTCAGATACTCCAGATTAGCTAAACGGCGCGACTGAACATCCCGGATGGCGACTTTGCTGGCATATTCTGACCGTTGGAAATTAACCTCACCGGCTGCAATCAGTAACGCTTCACGCCATTGCATACGCAGCGCTTTAAGTTTACGTATCCACCACTCCTCGTTAACCAAACGCATGATGCTACGTAGCGCCTGTTGCTTATTCAGTTCACCCTTGCAATAACGCATCCAGTATTTAGGCGTAATATTGAATGACGACCGAGCAGCGCCTGCCACCAGACCGTAAATTTCAGCCTGTGCCTCATCGCTAAATAATAAATTTTTGTCGCCATCGTGT
The DNA here is from genome assembly GCF_003634395.1 of Yersinia sp. IP36721. Classification (NCBI taxonomy): domain Bacteria; kingdom Pseudomonadati; phylum Pseudomonadota; class Gammaproteobacteria; order Enterobacterales; family Yersiniaceae; genus Yersinia; species Yersinia sp. IP36721. The sequence goes on along the minus strand of NZ_QCZL01000015.1, from coordinate 74,056 downwards.
TCACTGACATATTGGTCACTGGCATGTTCATAAGCCGTAGACAGGATCGAGGAAATATTACCGGCCAATCTTTTGAGTTCTTTATCGTACAGCCCTGGTAAGCGTGAGTATTGGCTCGCCTCACCGATAAATAGTCCATAGGTATAACCGCTTAACTTCATTTCATACTTAGCGTTAATTTTGGTGATGCGCGGCCAGATACGCGGCATAAAAACGTTGAGCAAAAAACGATGAGCGGTCAGCAGCCCTGAGTTTTTTAATAAGTAGGCGTGTCGGCCAGAAAATATCCCGCCGAGAAAATGAGGAAGCGAGCTGATTTTACGCAAAGCATCTTGCCCCTGACGGTATTCATCACGGGTAAGAGGCTTTTCTTTGCCAATGGCTTCGCGGGGAGCATTCCAACTATAAGCGCCAACAAAGGGCGCAGGTTTTTCAGATATAAATGGTGGGGTGGATGTGGGGGCAACTCGCCCCCTGGTTGACTCATTCATTTAACGACTTTCGCCAAGATGTGAATGATGACCGTAATCATGAATAACGCCGCGCCACTTAAAAGTGCTTCGGCGGGTAAAATCCATAATGGCGCAGTTACCACCCACCACGACCAAGCGGCTAGAATACCGGTTAGCTTTAAGGTGATAAAAATAAGCGCCAGCACAGTAGTAAAAAAATTAAGCGGAGTAAATTTCATTGTTTTAGCCTGAATGGTGGGTTGAAAAAGCTTCCTGACAGAGCTTGCCAATACGCTCAATCTCAGCGACCAGCCCTGCGATACTGGTTGCCGTTGAATTGCGAATATGGTGATGCGCTAAACCTGTCACCAGTTGATTGACGGTTGGGTAATAACCGATAGGATCGAGCCAATCCTCACCAGCTCTTGCACCTGATTTAGCCACCTTCTTCTGATTTAAAATGAACTGATAGTTATCTGCGGTAACGACCCACTCTTTACCGATTGGAATGCGAACCATAATTAGCCTCTGAAATGTTTGCTTTGATGTTCGTGATCTAACTGACAGGAGATACAACGAATCACGCCCGGCATTGCGGCGCGACGTTGGGCGGAAATAGGCTGATCGCAATCCTCACAAATTGAGGCCGATACACTCGGTTTCATGCGCGCGGCGTTGATGCGGCGCGCTAATATGTCTTGCTGATGCTGTTGGATCGCATCCATTAAATCTGGCATGGTGTTGCCTCCATTTGGCTATCAAGCTGGATTAATGCCTTTTGGCTTAATTCATTAAAATGGTGGCTCTCACGCATCAACGCTGATGCCGTGGTGATGGTTTTTAAATACACACAGCGCTTTACGCACAGGCTGGTAATATCTGCGATTAAATTCAACGTCTCTGAATATACGGCGCGCGTCAGGTAATATGTTTTACCGCTTTCTTTATCTACTCGAATATCGGCCAGAATAAATGTGTCGTTTTCACCCTTCGCAACAGCAAACCAATTATTGATAAAAACCCATTTCAATTCCTTCTTCATTAATACACTCCCCCATTACTTAATCCTTGGTTATGCAGAGAAACCGACTCCTGAGTCAGTAATTCGATAAGCTCTACTTTCGATAATTCTTCTTTTTGTGCATGAACCAGTATTGAGTCCAGTCGTGATGAGAAACTGACAGCAGCATCTGCTTTAGCTTGGTTACGCGCCTTATTTAATAGCCGCTCTTGCATTTCTGCTTCGGCTCTACGGTGCATATCTTGGCCGACCGTTTTATACATGTGCATATAAACCTCAGGTAATAGAAAGCCCGACGCAGTAAAGCGCCTATTAAATAGCTAGGTTATTTAATTAGTGGAGATATTGCTCAGGCTTAACCGCCGTTAATATAGTTGGCGCATGTTTAAATAAACTGAGTAACTCTCGCAATGCACGGAATAGTTTTTCACGCCATAAACATGATTCATCATTTAAGCGCCAATAAGGCTGGTTAAATTCTTCTTCGGTTAATTCAGCATGAAGAAATAAAGTTTTACGCTGGCTAACAGTTAAGCGACCAACAAAAGCCGAGTCATCAATTCGCTCTTTACGACACTCTGCAAATGCTTCACTCAATTCGCCAATCGCGCAAACAATACGCTCACGGTCGCTATCGTTCATTTCCTGCAATTGCATCACCGCATGGCGTTGCTTTAAGTGCGCATGGAAACACATGGTCAGGCGCTCGCGCTCACTCATCCGATTATAAAAACCGCAGGTTTCATTCCAACGCGGCAAGGCTAAATGGTTGGCGATAGCGGTACGCAGCCCGGCGGGTAACTTGCGGGTAAGCTCTAAGGTCACAACTGTCATTTTCTTCCCCACACTTTTGAATGCTTAATCGCTTCGATAATGTTTGAACGGCGACGACGGATAATGATCCCTTTGCGGCCTTTTCCGTGGGTAATTCGAGTATCCAGACAACGAGCCGCCTGATGGTTACAGAGCAGCGGTGCGATTGATATTGGTTGTTGCATACACCCTCCTTATAAATCCATTGGTAACAGCCCACGTAGTAGACGGTTGCAAATAGATGCCGAGTTTTAGCCATGATCGGCACATGGTATTTTGTGGTAGGATCGGATCGCCAAAAACAATCAGCCACAAAAGAGGTAATAAATGAATAATAAAAAAGCTAATGAATTAATCACTTCTCTCGAAAAAGCATTAATATTAGCCGATGCAATTCCTTCAACTATCGAAAGTCGGGAGCTGGCAGATAAAGCTAATAGATTGTCAATTCAGTTAAGAGAAGTAATTCAATCAAAAATGCCGACCACACATAAAAGCTTTATTGATATAAACTAATTATCTAGGCTGTGCTGTGTGGCCTTTTCACTTCGGTATGGTCGCACAAGCACATTAAAGATATCGTCCCAATCATCTTTGCTTATTAATTTAATACCCAACTCACGCCCTTTTTCTTTTATGCATTGAGCCAATGCTAATCGATAGTCAGTACTCATGCCGATAGCTTTTACCTTTGCTCGCATATAGCCATCTTCAAGTAAATATTTCAAATCCAAACGAAGGATTTCTACTGACCCATCAGTACTGCGAAAAACTAAATCATCACCATCGATAAAAATAGGTTCACTTAGAAGCTCCTCAGTGGTTTCCCATTTCCTTGGGTTCTGAGGAACGGCTAGACTATTTGAGGGGGATCTTTTTCCCACATCGCCACGAAAAAGAATTACGGTTAGTTCACTTGATACCTGCTCCATATTTTCTCCTTATGCCACACGGCTTGATTTACTTATAGTGACTTAAAGCCCCATCCATAACAGCCATGCATCGCGCTGTTCAATTGGCCGATTATAGAAAGCCTCTCTCACTCCTCGGTTAAACTCAGGAATGTAAATCCACTTATCACCGGCACGCGCGTTTACCTTAGTTGGATCGCGTAACTCAATGAATGGCAACTTACTATTCTTAGTCATTTCTCTAATTGCGGTCTCTGGTTTCCCGATCAGTTCCGCAAACTTAGATTCATGAACTGCATCAAGCGGGTACCGAATCACATAATCTTCAACTTTCATCTGTGCTAACCTCTTTTGATCCAACCCTTTAGAAACCGTTTAAAAACGCTTATTGGGTGGTGTTTCACGACCTTAATTGCTCCTATATAGGATCAATAGAGGTAAATCTAACTCCTAAATAGGAACAGGTCAAATGAAATTGAGTGAAAAGATAAAAGCGATGCGTATTGCTGAGGGACTTAGTCAAAATCAGTTATGCGAAATTATTGGCTTACCCAGAAGCACCGTATCGAAGTATGAAAGTGGGTTATTCGAGCCCGGTGGTGCTGCATTGGTGAAATACACAACACACCCGCAGTTTGAAAAATATACCCTTTGGCTGATGACTGATAAAACCGCACCGGAAGCGGGGCAAATAGCACCGGCCATCGCACACAGTGGGCAAGAGAAAACCACCTCAGGCCGTTAAGGCAGGAGAACTGGTTAGATATTTGTTATCAATATGCAGACTGGCTGTGGTTTGAGGCAGGCTGTTACATCGGAGGGCTTCGCTATGGCGATTAAGAAGCTCGATGATGGTCGTTATGAAGTGGACATTAGACCTTGCGGACGCGAAGGACGTCGTATTCGTAAGAGATTTGAAAGAAAGGCGGAAGCTATCGCCTTTGAGCGATATGTCATCGTAAACGCCAGTAGAAAAGAATGGGCGAACAAGCGAACAGATCGCCGCAATTTGAGTCAGTTAGTCGAGGTTTGGTGGCTATACCACGGCCAGAATCTCAAGAATGGCGCGATTGAAAAACGTCACCTGATCAAAACCATATCAGCGATAGGTGACAAGACCGTAAATCAGCTCACTAAACGCGTATTAATGGAACATCGCAGCCTGCGCCTGACTAACGGCATTAGCGCAGCCACGATAAATCGCGATCTCTATCGGTTTTCAGGGATGTTTTCTGCACTGATAAAGCTCGAGGAGTTTGCAGGGCAGAACCCGTTACATGGTTTACCGCCATTAGCTGAAAAGAATCCGGGTATGACGTTCTTAGATTCGGATGAAATTAATCAGCTGTTGTCGGTGTTATCTGGAGACGAACGGCTTATTGCGCTGTTGTGTTTAAGCACTGGCGGTAGGTGGGGAGAAGTCAGTACATTAACCCCCGCTCAAGTCATGAATGGCCGCATCACATTTTTAGAAACTAAAAATGGCAAGAAACGCACAATTCCAATATCCGCAGAGTTGGAGAAAGAAGTGAAAGACAAAGCCAGTGGGAAACTCTTCGACGTGGATTACGTGAAGTTCTGTAAAACACTGCGAGATGTAAAACCAGACCTGCCACACGGTCAGGCCACCCATGTGTTACGTCACACTTTCGCCAGCCATTTTATGATGAACGGCGGGAACATCATTGCACTCCAGCAAATACTCGGACATGCCAACATTCAGCAAACAATGGCCTATGCGCATCTGGCGCCGGATTACCTGCAAAACGCCGTTATACTTAACCCATTAAAGGGGGGATTAGCGGCCGAAACGCGTCCACAAACTGTCCACATTTAATCACATTTGGAAATGACACCGCCCTTTGAGAAAATCGTAAGTGACTGTTTTTAAAGCTAGCGTTTCTCAATAGGCAAAAAAAAGCCCTCCATCATGGGGGGCTAAAAGACAGGGATGGTGTCTATGGCAAGGAAAACAGGGTATTACTGGGTAGTACCTTACGGTACTGGATAGTACTTTACTTCTGGGCAGAAGCCGGTTGTGCTGCTGGAGCCTGCTGCACTGTAGCCATCCGCTGTTTATGCATCTGGTTTAAGGCAGTTTTTTGCTCTGGCGTCAGCAGGTTGTACATTTGGTTGCGTACTTTGGCCATTTCGACCTGACGCTCAACCTGTTGTTTAGACATTTTTTCAGCCTGCGCTCGAACTGCGGCTTCATCAAATTTATCTGCGGTAATCAGACTATGCATTGCTTCCCGATCAGCGACAGGCATTGCCGTTTTAGTTCCGCGATGCTGGCGCATCAGATCGCGCATCTGCTGACGCTGTTGCTCAGTCAGGTTCAAGCCTTCAAACATGTTATGGTGGCCGCGACCACCTTTCATCATTTTGCCGTCGAAGTCGTGACACCAGTTGCCAGCGGTTGCAACAGTATCAGCGGCAAATGCGGCGGTAGAGCCGAAGGCCAACATTGACGCTATAACTAACGTTGTTACTTTACGCATGATTAACTCCTGGATTCACTCTGCTATGCAATTCAATGTTAAGCAGTGTATAGGTCTGGCTGAAAACTAGCGTCAGTGCATGTAAAACTGAGGTCAGGGGATGTAAATCTAGGTAAAGTCATAGAATCGCGGCAATTGTTAACGTATTTTGCGTCTAGAGGTGAAATAACTATGCATAAAATTCTACTTGTTGATGACGATCGCGAACTAACTTCGCTATTGAAAGAATTACTTGAAATGGAAGGCTTCAACGTTGTTGTTGCCTATGACGGCGAGCAAGCGCTAAACCTGCTGGACAGTTCGATCGACCTGCTTTTGCTGGACATTATGATGCCGCGTAAAAACGGTATCGAAACCTTAAAAGAGCTACGTCAACATCACCAAACGCCGGTGATTATGCTGACCGCGCGCGGCAGTGAATTGGACCGGGTTCTGGGTCTGGAGTTAGGCGCAGATGACTATTTGGCCAAACCGTTTAACGATCGTGAATTGGTAGCACGCATACGCGCTATTTTGCGTCGTTCCAATTGGAGCGAACAGCAGCAGAATGTAGATCAAGGCGCACCAACGCTAGAAGTTGACTGCCTGCAACTGAATCCGGGTCGTCAGGAAGCCAGCTTTGAAGGTCAGGTACTAGATTTAACCGGCACAGAATTTACCTTGCTGTATTTACTCGCTCAGCATCTGGGCCAAGTGGTTTCGCGTGAACTTCTCAGCCAGGAAGTCTTGGGCAAACGACTGACGCCATTTGATCGCGCCATTGATATGCATATTTCCAACCTACGTCGTAAGTTACCGGAACGTCAGGATGGTTTACCTTGGTTCAAGACCTTGCGTGGCCGCGGATATTTGATGGTATCTGAAACATGATCAACAGTTTGACGGCGCGAATCTTCGCTATTTTCTGGTTTACTCTAGCGCTAGTGCTCATGCTAGTGCTGATGGTGCCTAAGCTGGATTCGCGGCAGTTAACGCCGTTATTAGAAAATGAGCAGCGGCAGGGCGTCATGCTGGAACAGCATATTGAAGTTGAACTGGCCAACGATCCTGCCAATGATTTGATGTGGTGGCGGCGGCTGTATCGCGCCATTGAGAAATGGGCCCCCCCCGGCCAGCATCTGGTGTTAGTGACCAGCGAAGGCCGGGTGATTGGCGCTGAACGTCATGAAATGCAGATTGTACGTAACTTTATTGGCCAATCGGATAATGCCGATCAGCCGAAAAAGAAAAAGTATGGTCGATCAGAAATGGTCGGGCCATTTTCTATTCGTGATGGTGATGACAACTACCAACTCTATTTAATTCGACCAGCAAGTAGCCCACAGTCCGACTTTATCAACCTGATGTTTGATCGGCCGTTACTGTTACTGATTGCCACCATGTTGATCAGTGCGCCTCTGCTTCTCTGGCTGGCATGGAGCCTGGCTAAACCGGCTCGTAAACTGAAAAATGCCGCCGATGACGTGGCTCGCGGAAATCTGAAACAGCATCCTGAACTGGAATCCGGCCCGCAGGAATTCCTAGCCACGGGTGCCAGTTTCAACCAAATGATCAGTGCGTTGGAACGAATGGTTGCCGCACAACAGCGGTTGATTTCCGATATTTCCCATGAGCTTCGCACCCCGCTGACTCGCCTTCAGTTGGCGACAGCGTTGATGCGCCGTCGCCATGGAGAGGGAAAAGAGCTGGAACGCATTGAAACAGAAGCTCATCGGTTGGACAGTATGATCAATGATCTGCTAGTGCTTTCCCGTAACCAGCATAAGAATGAGCTAGCACGAGAGCCGATTAAAGCTAATGACCTTTGGTCTAACGTGCTGGAAAATGCGCAATTTGAAGCCGAACAGGTGGGTAAAACGCTGGAAATCTCTGCTCCACCGGGCCCTTGGACGCTATTTGGTAATCCGTCGGCGTTGGATAGCGCGTTGGAAAATATTGTTCGTAATGCTCTGCGGTATTCTCACCACCATATCGCTGTAGCGTTCCAAGCTGATAATCAAGGCGTAACCATCACTGTTGATGATGATGGCCCTGGCGTCAGTGCAGAAGACCGCGAACAGATTTTCCGTCCGTTCTACCGCACTGACGAAGCCCGCGACCGCGAATCCGGCGGTACAGGCCTAGGTTTAGCCATTGTTGAAAACGCCGTAAGCCAGCATCGTGGCTGGGTTAGGGCGGAAGATAGCCCGCTTGGCGGCCTGCGCTTGATTCTCTGGCTTCCTCTACACCCATTCAAAGCCTAGTCATTTGGCCGATCCCACAGGTTCGGCCAGATCGTCACATTTTCTCACTGGCCAAATCTGCCCATATCAACGGATGCCCACTGCACCAAATCGGAGTTTCTGGTATCCTGCGCCCCTCTTTACTGGGGGGCCTATGCTGAATATTGTTTTATTTGAACCGGAAATCCCACCGAACACCGGCAATATCATTCGTCTGTGCGCCAATACCGGCTGCCAGCTTCATTTGATCAAGCCCTTGGGCTTTACCTGGGATGACAAAAGGCTGCGCCGAGCGGGCCTCGATTATCATGAGTTTACGAATATTAAGCATCATCATGATTATCAGGCTTTTCTCGACAGCGAAAAACCCGAGCGCCTGTTCGCACTGACCACCAAAGGTACGCCAGCTCATAGTGCGGTGAGTTATCAGGATAAGGATTTTCTGTTATTTGGCCCAGAAACTCGCGGTTTACCTGCCAGTATTCTGGATGCGTTACCGGCACAGCAAAAAATCAGGATTCCAATGCAACCAGATAGCCGCAGTATGAATCTATCGAACGCAGTTTCTGTGGTGGTATATGAGGCATGGCGCCAGCTGGGATATAACGGCGCATTGGTGAAAGAGTAAGAAATTTGTCAGAAAGGGGCTCAGAGTGGCCCCGTTCGATTAATAGCAGGAATCAGATACCGTCGCCGTATTCAAAACCTTGGCTGACGCCGTTGAAGTGCTGGTCCATATCCAGGGAGGGTTTATCACTGTCCGGTTTACCCACGATCCGAGCCGGTACACCCGCCGCAGTGGTATGAGGCGGAACCGCTTGCAATACCACAGAACCCGCACCAATTTTAGCCCCTCGACCTACCTCAATATTGCCCAGAATTTTCGCCCCGGCACCAATCATCACGCCTTCGCGAATTTTAGGATGTCGATCGCCGCTGGTTTTACCGGTACCGCCCAAGGTGACGGATTGCAAAATAGAAACGTCATTTTCAACAACTGCCGTTTCACCAATCACAATACCTGTGGCGTGGTCCAGCATGATGCCGCAGCCAATGGTTGCCGCAGGGTGGATATCAACACCGAAAGCCACAGAGACTTGATTTTGCAGATAAATAGCCAGCGCTTTACGCTCTTGCGCCCATAACCAATGGCCAATTCGATAGGCTTGTAATGCGTGAAAACCTTTCAGATACAGCAGTGGCGTAGAGTATTTATCCACCGCAGGGTCACGCAAGCGCACAGCCAAAATATCGCGCGCGGCGGAAACAATCATATGGGGATCGCTGCGGTAAGCGTTTTCGACCACTTCCCGGATAGCAATAGCAGGCATTATGGGATCGGCTAATTTATTCGCCAGAATATAGCTTAGGGCACTGCCTAAATTCTCATGCTTTAGCAATGTCGCATGAAAAAAGCTGGCCAGCATGGGTTCACAATCAGCCAGCGCCCGCGCTTCTGATTTAATGCTGCTCCAGACCTGCTCTAATTCTTCTGACGACATGCCTTACTCTCCCTATGATACAAACAAGTCACCCCGAGGAAACCCCAAGGTGACTTAGTACGCATTGATCTAACGGGTTAAACGCCGCTTTTTTCGTCTTTTTTGGTGCGCCCTAATAAGGTCAGGGCAGCTTCGCGGGCATTTTTATGGCAGTACAGCACCTGATAGATCTGTTCGGTAATGGGCATTTCAACACCATACCGTTGCGCCAGAGCTAATACTTCCTTGGTATTTCGATAACCTTCGACAACCTGGCCAATCTTGTTCTGCGCTTCTTGAACCCCTGCGCCCTGGCCCAGCATGATACCGAATCTGCGGTTGCGAGATTGATTATCCGTGCAGGTTAGCACCAAATCACCCAGCCCCGCCATGCCCATAAAGGTGGAAGGATCGGCACCCAACGCGGAACCCAAACGGCTCATTTCGGCCAAACCACGGGTAATCAGCGCCGTTCGCGCATTCGCGCCAAAACCGATGCCGTCAGACATACCTGCACCAATGGCAATCACGTTTTTCACCGCGCCGCCGAGCTGCACGCCGATAAAATCTGGGTTGCTGTAAACCCGGAAACTTTTACCGCAGTGGAGCAGCGCTTGCAGGTCTTCGCTGAACTGAGCGTCCGTTGAAGCCAATGCAATCGCCGTGGGCATTCCTGCCGCCAGCTCTTTAGCAAAAGTCGGCCCGGAAACAACCGCCAGCGGAATTGTATCGCCGAGGATTTCCCGTGCTACATCCTGTAGCAAACGCCCGGTTTCAGCTTCCAACCCTTTGGTTGCCCAAACGATACGCGCATCGCTGCGTAAATGGGGTTTTAACTGATGTAAAACGTTGCCAAAAACGTGGCTCGGCACTACCACCAGAATATTACGACTGACCGCCAGTGCGCGGGACAAATCGGTTTCTAGCAATAATGTGTCGGGGAAAGGGACGTCCGGTAGAAAAGCCTGATTACAGCGAGCATCCTGCAACGCCTGAATGTGTTTGGGATCGTGTCCCCACAACACAACGGTGTGACCATTACGCGCTAACGTGATGGCTAATGCGGTGCCGTAAGATCCGGCACCGATTACAGTCATTGAAGCATCAGTGGTGTTCATCAGGCATCCTGACGTTGTTCGGCACCTTCGCCTTCAGTTTGAGCCTGCTGCTGCAAATAGTTCATGAACAGGGCATCAAAATTAACCGGTGCCAGATTCAGCTGAGGGAAAGTACCGCGGGAAACCAGGCTGGTGATACATTCACGGGCATACGGGAACAAAATGTTCGGGCAGTATGCGCCCAGGCAATGTGCCAGTTGGGTGCCATCGATGCCAGCAATGGAGAAAATACCGCCTTGCTGAACTTCACACAAGAATGCAGTTTCTTCGCCCAGAGAGGCCGTTACTGTTACGCGCAGTACCACTTCATACACATCTTCAGCCAGCTGACTGGAAGCAGTATCAAGATCAAGTTTAACTTCTGGCTGCCAATCCTGCTGGAAAACCTGCGGTGCATTTGGCGCTTCGAAAGAGATATCCTTGGTATAAATACGTTGGATCTGGAAAGCCATCTCTGTGTTGTTTTGTTCTGACATGTGTAAAAGTACCCTTAGTTAGACATCCTTATTAAACAGCACTACCGCCGTGGGAATCCCCATCGACGAGTTTAAAGCAGTGGGTCAAGCCCACCGCGCGCATCCAGCGCATGTAAATCATCGCAGCCACCTATGTGCTGCCCATCAATAAATATCTGAGGTACGGTGGAACGTCCGCTGCGTTCAATCATAACTTCACGCGTCGCCATATCACCATCAATCGCGATTTCCTCGAACGCTGCACCTTTGCTGTTTAACAGCGCTTTTGCGCGAACGCAAAACGGGCAGGTCGCTTTGGTGTATATCTCAATTTTCGCCATTGACAAAACCTCAGTTATATTAATATTCCGTTGATAAAGCGATGGTTTTATTACTTACCACGTTTTATTTACCGCGAGCCAGAGGCAGATTTTCACCGCTCCAGCCAGAGATACCCTCTTTCAGAGTAAATACAGGTTCAAAACCGGCTTTGTTCAAATTTTCGGCAGACGTACGAGACGCAGTACCGTTAGCACAAACAACAATAATAGGCTGCGCTTTATGCTTTTCCAACTCGCCCAAGCTGCCGTTTTTAATTTCAGTCGGCGTTAGGTTAATGGAGCTGGCGATATGGCCCTTGCGGTAATCTTCGCGCGAACGGGTATCGACAACAACCGCATCTTCTTTGTTAATCAAACGCGTAGCTTCACCACGAGTGATTTCTTTTACTTTAGACAGGCTGCTTTTAAAGGTGGTGACGATCACGGCAACCAGCAAAGCCACCCAAGCCAGACTCAAAATAGGATGCTGGCTAATGAATTGCATAATTTCTTGCAACATAGGGGGAAAAACTCCCGTTAGTTAGGGGTCAATATTCAAGGTCACAGAGTATACCTGCGCGTTGCAGCAAATACAGCCAGTAAGCAAGTGGTATTGCAGAAACTGAGAGGGATCGCGGAAAGTTTTCATCATTTAAACCACCACAATCACGCCCATCCCACGCCAACCTTGATCTCTTTGGGCTATTTTTAACCTGCTTTGTAGTAAAATTACGAAAGCGATAAGTGTCAATAGCCATGAGCGACCCACGTATAACCCATGCCTATTAACACTTGGACTTATAAGAAAATGAGGTTAAGCAATGTCGAGCAATAAAAAACCATTAGTTCTGACTATTCTGGATGGCTATGGCCACCGTGAAGACCATCAGGATAACGCTATTTTGAATGCCAAAACGCCAGTGATGGACCGCTTGTGGCAGCAAAATCCGCACACGCTGATTGCTGCTTCCGGTCTGGACGTCGGGTTGCCAGACGGTCAGATGGGTAACTCTGAAGTTGGCCACGTCAATCTGGGCGCGGGTCGCATTGTTTATCAGGATTTAACCCGCCTAGATAAAGAGATCAAAGAGGGCGATTTCTTTGTTAACCCGACGCTGACCGCCGCCGTTGATAAAGCAGTAAAAGCTGGCAAAGCGGTACACATCATGGGCCTGCTATCCGCCGGTGGGGTTCACAGCCACGAAGCGCATATTCTGGCGATGGTCGAGCTGGCTGCCCAACGCGGTGCCGAGAAAATCTACCTGCACGCCTTCCTCGATGGCCGTGATACGCCGCCGCGTAGCGCCGAGTCCTCTTTGAAAATGTTTAGCGATAAATTTGCTGCATTAGGCAAAGGCCGTATCGCCTCCATTATTGGTCGTTACTACGCAATGGATCGCGATAACCGCTGGGATCGCGTCCAACTGGCTTATGACCTGCTAACTCAGGCCAAGGGCGAGTTTACCGCAGCCAACGCCATGCAGGGTTTGGCTGATGCCTATACCCGCGGCGAAAACGACGAATTTGTAAAACCGACGGTGATTCAAGCCGCTGGCGAACCCGATGCCGCTATGAATGATGGCGACGCGCTGATCTTTATGAACTTCCGCGCCGACCGCGCTCGTCAGATCACTCGCACCTTTATTAATCCAGACTTTGACGGCTTCAAGCGCGATAAAGTAGTTAACTTCGGCGATTTCGTGATGTTGACCGAGTATGCAGCCGATATCAATGCTGCCTGCGCTTATCCACCAGCATCACTGGTTAATACCTTTGGCGAATGGTTAATGAAGCACGATAAAACCCAGTTACGCATTTCTGAAACTGAGAAATATGCTCACGTCACCTTCTTCTACAACGGCGGCGTTGAAGAACCATTTAAAGGTGAAGACCGTATTCTAGTGAATTCACCGAAAGTGGCGACTTATGATCTACAGCCAGAAATGAGTTCTGCCGAGCTGACCGAAAAACTGGTCGGGGCGATCGGCAGCGGTAAATACGATGTCATCATCTGTAACTATCCAAATGGCGATATGGTTGGTCATACCGGTGATTATGATGCGGCAGTAAAAGCGATCGAAACGCTGGATGGCTGTATTGCACAGGTTGTTGATGCAGTTAAAGCTGCTGACGGTCAGTTGCTGATTACCGCAGACCACGGCAACGCCGAGCAAATGCGCGATCCGGCGACAGGTCAGGCTCACACCGCCCACACCAGCCTGCCGGTTCCGCTGATTTACGTCGGCAATAAACCGGTTGCCGCGGTGGCTGGCGGTAAGCTTTCTGATATCGCGCCAACCATGCTGTCACTAATGGAAATGGAAATCCCGCAAGAGATGACTGGTAAGCCGCTGTTCATCGTGGAATAATCCTTTCTTATGAAGGATAAGGCGTTATTTGCACGTTTGATGGTGACTGAAAACGCAACCCCCGGCAGCAGCCAATCCCCAGTGGGCCTGCTGCCAACCCGGTTTACGCGTCGTCCGTTAGCCATACTGTACGCCAGCGTTTTTTGCGCTGGCGTCTTGCTATTGCCATTATCCAGCCAGGCTGCAGATGCTCCCGTTGCTGCAAAAACGGCCGATAACAAGAGCCAATTGAAAACTATTCAGCAAAATATTGCTGAAAAAGAGAAAAGCGTTCAGCAACAAAAACAGCAACGCAGCGCACTGCTCGATCAGCTGAAACAACAAGAAAATACTATTGCCCAAGCCAGCCGTAGCCTGCGCGACACCCAAGCCACTTTGACTGAGTTGGGTAAAGACGTCGCCAAGCTCAACGGCTCGATTGAAAAACTGCAAAGTCAGCAGTCACTCCAGCAAAATATTCTAGCTAAACAGTTGGATGCAGCCTTTAAACAAGGGCAGCACAGCGGATTGCAACTCATTCTTAGCGGTGAGGAAAGTCAGCGTAGCGAACGCATTCTGGCCTATTTCAGCTATCTGAATGAAGCCCGTCTCAAATCAATCAATACGTTAAAACAGACTCGAAGCGATCTCGCGGCGCAGAAAAAAACGCTGGTAGAAAAACAGCAACAGCAGAAATCCCTATTGAACGAACAACAGTCTCAGCAACAGAAGCTGGAACAGGCTCGTTCAGCACGTAAAAAAACGCTGATTTCTCTGGAAGCCTCGCTGGAAAAAGACCAGCAGGGTCTGGCGGAACTGAAACAGAATGAAACCCGTCTGCGCGATCAAATAGCCAAAGCAGAACGGGAAGCCAAAGCCCGCGCTGAACGAGAAGCCAAAGAGGCCACGCGGGTTCGAGAGCAGATTAAGCTTAAAGAGCAACAAGCGAAGAAAACCGGCTCTAGCTATAAGCCGAGCGAAAGTGAGCGCTCTCTGATGGCACGTACCGGCGGTTTAGGTCGCCCAAGTGGGCAGGCTTTGTGGCCAGTACGCGGTAATGTTACACATAGATTTGGTGAAGCATTACAGGGAGAACTACGCTGGAAAGGTATGGTTATTTCCGCGCCAGAAGGCAGCGAAGTCAAAGCCATTGCCGATGGCCGCGTCCTGCTGGCCGACTGGTTACAGGGCTACGGTCTCGTCGTCGTCGTTGAACACGGTAAAGGCGATATGAGTTTGTATGGTTATAACCAAAGCGCGTTAGTCAGCGTTGGGACTCAGGTTAGAGCCGGCCAGCCGATTGCTCTGGTCGGTACCAGCGGAGGCCAGGGTGAGCCTTCTCTGTATTTCGAGATCCGTCGTCAGGGACAGGCGGTCAACCCACAACCCTGGTTAGGAAGATAGGGAATTGAATTAGGGAAAAAGCATTGCGCTATTTTAAAGCTCGCTCACTGTTTGTATTCGGCACTTTGCTGATAGCCTGCTCCGCGCAGGCAGGAAAATTATCTATTGTTATCGATGACTTCGGTTATCGCCCGCAGAACGAAAACAAAATTCTCCAGATGCCGTTACCGATCTCGGTGGCCATCTTGCCTAATGCTCCCCACGCCAAAGAAATGGCCATCAAAGCCCACAGCCAAGGGCGTGAGGTTCTTATCCATCTGCCGATGGCACCCTTGAGCAAGCAGCCGTTAGAACGGGATACTTTGCAGCCTAATATGAGCAGCGAAGAAATTCAGCGCATTATTCGTCAGGCGGTAAACAACGTTCCTTACGCCGTAGGTATGAATAATCATATGGGTAGCGCAATGACTTCCAGCCTGTCCGGAATGCAAAAAGTCATGCAGGCGCTGGAACATTATCAGCTGTATTTTCTGGATAGCGTGACAATCGGCAATACTCAGGCCAGCCGGGCAGCGGAAGGCACTGGCGTTAAAGTCATAAAACGCAAAGTTTTTCTGGATGATGTGCAGAATGATGCGGCTATTCGTCAGCAGTTCAATCGCGCCATTCAGCTAGCGCGTAAAAATGGTTCGGCTATTGCCATCGGGCATCCTCATCCCTCTACCATTCGGGTATTGCAGCAGATGCTGCCGGAATTACCGTCAGATATCGTATTGGTTCGCCCTAGTGCGTTACTGAATGAACCGGTGCAGCATAATTCAGGCACGCTGACGCCAGTCAAGCCGGTTAAACCACGCGATCCGTTTAAAGACAGCAGGTTAAAAGCCATTAAGCAATGCAAAATGAAAGCGGGACATACGCCGGAGAAAATCTATGCCGACGAGATGTTTAAAATTCTGGGGGAAAGTCTGATACAAAGCCCAGTGGCGACTTTCGTGCAGCAGCGCTGGCATTTCTGGTTTAACAAAACCAAATAAAACAATGCCGGGTCATCATGCCCGGCATTGTTTATCTACCTGATAGAATCTCAGTTAGCCGTTAATCCCAGCTCAATACGACTTTCCCTGATTGACCAGAGCGCATAGCGTCAAAGCCTTTCTGGAACTCATCGATAGAGAAACGGTGGGTAATGATTGGTGTTAAATCCAGACCAGACTGAATTAATGCAGCCATTTTGTACCAGGTTTCGAACATCTCGCGACCGTAGATACCTTTAATAAACAGCCCTTTAAAGATAACCTGATTCCAGTCGATAGACATATCGGATGGCGGTATCCCTAGCATGGCAATGCGGCCGCCGTGGTTCATCGCATTCAGCAAAGTACGGAAAGCTGGCGGCGCGCCGGACATTTCCAGACCCACATCAAAACCTTCGGTCATACCCAGATCAGTCATCACGTCGTTCAGGTTTTCTTTACTAACGTTTACCGCGCGAGTGACGCCCATTTTGCGCGCCAAATCGAGGCGATATTCATTCACGTCAGTAATAACCACGTTACGCGCACCGACATGTTTACACACCGCTGCGGCCATGATGCCAATAGGACCAGCGCCGGAAACCAGCACATCTTCCCCCACCAGATCGAAGGACAATGCAGTGTGAACCGCGTTACCAAACGGATCGAAAATGGCGGCCAGCTCATCGGGAATGTTGTCAGGAATTTTGAACGCATTGAAGGCAGGAATCACCAGATATTCAGCGAATGAACCCGGGCGGTTAACACCGACGCCAATGGTATTACGGCACAGGTGAGTGCGGCCTCCGCGACAGTTACGGCAATGTCCGCAGGTAATATGCCCTTCGCCAGAAACGCGATCGCCAATGGAAAAACCTTTAACTTCCTGACCGATAGCGACAATTTTACCGACGTATTCATGCCCTACAACCATAGGAACCGGGATAGTTTTTTGTGACCATTCATCCCAGTTATAAATATGCACATCCGTACCGCAAATCGCCGTTTTAGCGATTTTGATCATAATGTCATTGTGACCCAATTCAGGCTGAGGCACATCGGTCATCCAAATGCCTTCTTCCGCTTTCAGCTTAGATAGTGCTTTCATTGAAATTCCTTATGCAATAACGCCTAGTTGTTTACCAATGCGCACGAATGCATCGATGGTACGTTCAACCTGCTCAGTCGTGTGTTCAGCAGACATTTGGGTGCGAATCCGCGCCCGACCTTTCGGCACGACCGGATAAAAGAAACCGGTAACGTAAATACCTTCCTTCAGCAACGCGTTAGCAAATTCCTGCGCTAATTTAGCTTCGCCCAGCATTACCGGAATAATCGCATGGTCGGCTCCTGCCAACGTGAAACCAGCCGCCGTCATTTTTTCGCGGAATAGACGGGCGTTAGCCCACAGGCGTTCCCGCAGAGCATCCCCTTGTTCCAGCAGAGAAAGGACTTCAATGGACGCTGCAACAATCGCCGGAGCCAATGAGTTAGAGAACAGGTACGGACGTGAACGCTGGCGCAGCCATTCCACCACTTCTTTACGGCCTGCGGTATAGCCGCCGGATGCGCCGCCCAACGCTTTACCCAAAGTACCAGTGATAATATCAACACGACCCATCACTTCGCAGTATTCATGGGTGCCGCGCCCGTTGGCACCAACAAAGCCTACTGCGTGGGAATCATCAACCATCACCAGCGCTTTATATTGATCGGCCAAATCACAAACGCCTTTCAGGTTAGCAATCACGCCGTCCATAGAAAACACGCCATCAGTGGCGATCATGATATGACGAGCGCCGTCCGCTTTTGCCTGCTTCAGTTGGGTTTCCAGCTCAGCCATATCATTGTTAGCGTAGCGATAACGCTTGGCTTTACACAGACGCACGCCGTCAATAATTGACGCATGGTTTAACGCATCGGAAATAATGGCATCTTCCGGCCCCAACAGCGCTTCAAACAGCCCGCCGTTGGCATCAAAACAGGAAGAATAGAGAATGGCATCTTCCATCCCCAGGAAGCTGGCGATCTTCTGCTCCAGCTGCTTGTGGCTGTCCTGCGTACCGCAAATAAAGCGCACGGAGGCCATACCAAAACCGTGTGTGTCCATCCCTTTTTTCGCGGCAGCGATCAGCGCCGGATGGTTAGCCAGCCCCAGATAGTTATTAGCACAGAAATTGATTACATGACTTCCATCAGCTACAGCGATATCGACTTGCTGGGCGGAAGTGATAATCCGCTCTTCTTTATACAAACCTTCAGCACGGGTAGTAGCCAGTTGTTGTTCTAGTTGTTGATAGAAAGACGCGGGCATTCGGTTATCTCCAGATTTGGCAATTTCGCCTCACATTTTACTAAGTTGCTGGCTTACTGACGAGAAACCTTGTTAGAGAATGTAAGAAATGCAGCATATATCACGGGGAACTATCCTAAAGCCCCATACAAAAAGGGCGATTACCCCCCTTCCGGCTGTGCGCTTACGCATGAAATGTTATGATGGCACCAAATAATGTGTAGGGCATTGTGCCCAACCAAGCAGATTAATAAGGGTGAACCTGATGATTATCGTCACTGGCGGCGCCGGTTTTATTGGCAGCAACATCGTTAAGGCACTGAATGATATAGGATATAAAGATATTCTAGTGGTAGATAACCTGAAAGACGGCACTAAGTTCGTCAATCTGGTCGATCTGGACATCGCGGATTACATGGATAAAGAAGATTTTGTCGCTAGCATTGTTGCCGGTGATGATATGGGCGATATCGACGCCATCTTCCATGAAGGCGCTTGCTCCTCTACCACCGAGTGGGATGGCAAGTACATGATGGATAACAACTATCAGTACTCCAAAGACATTCTGCATTTCTGTCTGGATCGCGGTATTCCATTCCTGTATGCCTCTTCAGCTGCAACTTACGGTGGCCGAACCGATAATTTCATTGAAGATCGCCAATATGAGCAGCCACTGAACGTTTACGGCTACTCAAAATTCCTGTTCGATCAATATGTTCGTGAAATTCTGCCGCAGGCGGATTCACAAATTTGTGGCTTCCGCTATTTCAACGTCTACGGACCGCGCGAAGGCCATAAAGGCAGCATGGCGAGCGTTGCTTTCCACCTGAACAATCAAATCAACGCTGGTGAAGCACCTAAACTGTTCGCTGGCAGCGAGAACTTTAAACGCGATTTCATCTATGTCGGTGACGTAGCTGCGGTCAATCTGTGGTTCTGGCAGAACGGCGTTTCCGGTATTTTCAACTGCGGAACTGGCCGTGCCGAATCCTTCCAGGCAGTGGCGGACGCCGTGGTGGAATACCATCAGAGCGGGCCAGTGGAATACATTCCATTCCCGGAAAAACTGAAAGGTCGCTATCAGGCATTCACTCAGGCCGACCTGACCAACCTACGCGCAGCCGGTTATGACAAACCGTTCAAAACCGTCGCCGAAGGGGTAAAAGAGTATCTGGGCTGGTTAAATCGCCCTATTTAAGTCATTCGCTGCAAGGAATTGATAACGGTATGAGAATACTGGTCATCGGCCCTTCTTGGGTTGGCGATATGATGATGTCGCAAAGTTTGTACCGCACCCTGAAGGCCGAATATCCGGCAGCAGAGATTGATGTGATGGCACCCGCGTGGTGCCGTCCACTTCTGGCCAGAATGCCAGAGGTGCGCCGCGCTATCCCAATGCCGCTCGGTCACGGGGTATTTAATCTGGAAGGCCGTCGCCGTTTGGGTATCGCTTTGCGCGAGGAAGCCTATGATCGCGCCTATGTCTTACCCAATTCGTTCAAATCTGCGTTAATACCCTACTTTTCCGGTATTCGTCAGCGTACAGGCTGGCGCGGTGAAATGCGTTATTTCCTGCTCAACGATATGCGCATTCTGGATAAACAGGCTTTCCCGCTGATGGTTCAGCGTTATGTTGCGCTGGCTTACGATAAGTCGCGAATTACTTCCGAAGCCGATCTGCCGCAGCCCATTCTCTGGCCACAGTTACAGGTGCAGGATGAAGAAATTGCGGAAACCACCGCCGCTTTTAATCTCAGCGATAATCGGCCAATCATCGGTTTTTGTCCCGGTGCCGAATTTGGCCCAGCCAAACGTTGGCCGCACTACCATTACGCCACTTTGGCACAAAAACTCATTGATGACGGTTATCAAATCACCCTGTTTGGTTCTGAAAAAGACCATAAAGCGGGAGAAGATATTCGTCAGGCACTTCAGGCAGAAAGTCGCGATTTCTGCCTGAATCTGGCTGGGCAAACGACGCTGGATCAAGCGGTAATACTGATTGCCGCCTGTAGCGCCGTGGTGAGCAACGATTCCGGCCTGATGCACGTTGCCGCCGCGTTGAACAAACCTTTGGTGGCCTTATATGGCCCAAGCAGCCCAGCCTTCACACCGCCACTTTCAGATAAAGCGACGGTTATTCGTTTGATTACCGGCTACCACAAAGTGCGCAAAGGAGATGCCGATCAAGGCTACCACCAAAGCCTGATCGACATTCAGCCAGAGCAGGTTTTGGCCGCACTACAGCTGCAGTTGGCAACACAGTCTTCAACGGTAAATGAGGCGCACTGATGCACGTATTGATCATTAAAACCTCATCGATGGGTGACGTTTTGCATACGTTACCCGCTCTGACCGATGCAATGAGCGCCATTCCCGGAATCCGTTTCGATTGGGTGGTAGAAGAAGGGTTTACTCAGATTCCCAGTTGGCATCCGGCGGTGGATAAAGTGATTCCGGTGGCCATTCGCCGCTGGCGCAAAAACTGGTTTGGTAGTGATACACGGCAAGAACGCTGTGACTTCAAACGAATCGTGCAAGAGCGCAGCTATGATTTGGTGATCGATGCTCAGGGCCTGATAAAAAGCGCGGCGCTCATCACCCGCATTGCCAAGGGCACCCGACACGGCCCAGATTGCAAAAGCGCCCGGGAACCCTTCGCCAGTTGGTTTTATAACTGCCGTCATGAAATAGACAAGCAGCTACATGCCGTTGAGCGTACTCGCCAGCTCTTTGCTAAAAGTCTGGGTTATACCAAGCCGGAAACCGTCGGTGATTACGCTATCGCTCAGCGTTTCCTCAGCCAGTTACCGCCAGACGCTGGGCAATATCTGGTTTTCCTACATGCGACGACCCGTGACAGTAAGCACTGGCCGGAAAGCCATTGGCGTCAGTTAATTCAGTTGGTTCAACCTACTGGGCTGAAAATTAAACTGCCGTGGGGCGCAGAGCATGAATATCAACGCGCAGTGCGTCTGGCCGATAATTTCCCTCACGTGGAAGTGCTGCCAAAACTGAGTTTACAGCAAGTTGCCGAGGTATTAGCCGGTGCCAAAGCTGTGGTTTCCGTTGATACCGGGCTAAGTCATCTAACGGCAGCGTTAGCGCGGCCTAACATCACGCTGTTTGGCCCAACCGATCCCGGATTAATTGGCGGTTATGGTGAAAATCAGGTATCCGTTATCTCTAAAGAGAAAAGCATGGATACCATTCAAGCCAAAATTATCATGGCAGAATTGGATAAAATCATCGTCTAAGTGACCGAATCCCCTCATCTGCGCAGCCTCTCTCGCTGCGCAGTTTTCTCTTAACTCTCACTGATTACCCTTTATCAGACGAATATTTTGCCGCTCGCTTCGCTGCGGAAAACATTAATAATATGCTGTTAGTTTTTACCGTGATAATTAACTATTACATGCATGAGAAAATGATATTTAAGTAAGAATAAGTCATTTATCCGCAGCGATATTCCGGCGATTAACGAAAGTAATTAAAGGAAATCTCTAATAAAGGCGATCATCTTCATAACGACCAATGGGTTAAGCAATGTCATGAAGCACTCAGATATTTTATCTCTCTGTAATACGGATATTTTCAGGTTAATAGATAAAAAATAATCACCAATAAACTTCTCACTCTTATATGCTGTTTTTCGCCTTTTTACTGTAATCAGTCTTATTCTCGATAAGATAAAAATACCCGTTCAAACCAGGGAACGGGTTCGGTTTTTATACTGATTAATATATGAGCGGGTAAAATAGATCGGCGCTAGCCACCATTGGACATTACATAACCGGAAGAGAGCCTTTCTTCAGCAGTTATGGTATTATTCTGAATAACTCATATAAATGAATTTGATAGAATGTTGCTGCGTTTATATCAGGTACTCCTCTACCTAATCCAACCTTTGATTTGGCTGCGATTGTTGCTACGTAGCCGTAAAGCCCCTGCTTACCGTAAGCGCTGGGGAGAACGTTATGGTTTCTGTGCCGGTAAAGTGGTCTCTGGCGGCATTATGCTGCATTCCGTTTCTGTCGGTGAAACTCTCGCGGCTATTCCGTTGGTTAGAGCTTTACGCCACCGCTATCCCTCATTGCCGATTACGGTAACGACCATGACGCCAACCGGTTCTGAGCGAGTGCAATCTGCCTTTGGCAAAGACGTTCATCACGTTTATCTCCCTTATGATCTTCCCGGTTCCGTAAATCGTTTTCTCGATCAGGTTAATCCTAAGCTGGTTATCATCATGGAAACCGAGCTATGGCCAAACCTGATTAATGCGCTGCACCACCGTAAAATTCCATTAGTTATCGCCAATGCGCGACTTTCTGCACGTTCAGCCGCAGGTTACAAAAAGATTGGCGGTTTTATTCGCAATATATTGCGACGTATCACGCTGATTGCCGCGCAGAATCAGGAAGATGGTGAGCGTTTTATCGAATTGGGTCTGAAACGATCTCAGTTGACCATTACTGGCAGCCTTAAGTTTGATATTTCGGTCACACCAGAACTGGCCGCACGAGCAATAACCCTACGCCGCCAGTGGGCTGCCCATCGCCCTGTGTGGATTGCAACCAGCACCCACGACGGCGAAGAAGCCATTTTGCTGGAAGCTCATCGTCAATTGTTATTACAGTATCCAACCCTATTATTGATTCTGGTGCCACGTCATCCAGAACGTTTCCCGAAAGCGATTGAACTGACCCAAAAGGCCGGATTCAGCTACACCTTACGCAGCGGTGGCGAAGTGCCATCCAGCAGCACTCAGGTGGTGATCGGCGATACCATGGGTGAACTTATGCTTTTATATGGAATTGCCGATATGGCATTTGTCGGCGGTAGCCTGATAGAACGCGGTGGGCACAACCCACTCGAAGCCGCTGCCCACGCGATTCCAGTGATGATGGGGCCACATACTTTCAATTTCAAAGATATCTGTGCCAAGCTTGAGCAGGCCGAAGGGCTCATCACCGTCACCGATGCAGCCTCGCTGGTGAAGGAAATTAGCGTACTGCTCACCGACGAAGATTGCCGCCTCTACTATGGCCGCCATGCGGTTGAGGTTCTGCATGAGAACCAAGGGGCATTGCAGCGATTATTGCATCTGTTGGAACCTTATTTGCCGCCGCGGAGCCACTAATGAGCGCCAAAAAACGTCTGTCTGTGGTGATGATCACCAAGAATGAAGCGGATCTGCTCCCAGAATGCCTGGACTCCATTTCCTGGGCTGATGAGGTTGTCGTTTTAGATTCTGGCAGTGAAGACGACACTTTGGATTTAGCTCGTCAATACGGCGCGCAGGTATACAGTAACGTTCAGTGGCAAGGTTTTGGCAAACAGCGGCAGCGAGCGCAGCAATACGCTACCGGTGACTACATTTTGATGATCGATGCCGATGAGCGCGTCACACCTGAATTAAAAGCCTCTATCGACGTGGTATTAGCGTCTCCGGATGATGATGCCGTGTATAGCTGCGGCCGCAGAAATCTGTTTTTGGGGCGTTTTATGCGCCATAGCGGCTGGTATCCGGATCGGGTGACGCGTCTGTATGCTCATCATCGATATCAATATAACGATAACCTGGTGCATGAATCTGTTGATGCCGGAAATGCGAAAGTTATTCCGCTGAAAGGGGATTTACTGCACTTAACCTGTCGTGATTTTTTTGCTTTTCAGCGTAAACAACTCAGCTACGCCGAGGCTTGGGCTACACAACGCCACCAACAAGGTAAAAGCTGTAGTTATTTCTCTATTCTTAGCCATACTCTCGGCGCTTTTTGCAAGACCTGGCTGTTCCGCGCCGGATTTTTGGATGGTAAACAAGGGTTATTGCTGGCCGTAGTTAATGCGCAATATACTTTCAATAAATACGCCGCCCTGTGGGCACTCAACCAAAAATAACGCAAAAGCGAGACGCCATGATCACCAGAGCCATTTATCCGGGCACCTTTGATCCTATGACCAACGGTCATCTGGATTTAGTCACTCGTGCGTCTTCCATGTTTGGCCATGTCATTTTGGCCATTGCCGATAGTTCACATAAAAAACCGATGTTCACACTGGATGAGCGCGTTGCATTAGCCAGCGAAGTGACAGCGCATTTGACCAACGTGGAAGTGATCGGTTTTAGCGAATTGATGGCAACCTTCGCCCAGCAGCATAAAGCGAATATTCTGGTTCGGGGTTTGCGCTCGGTATCGGATTTCGAATATGAATGGCAGTTAGCGAATATGAATCGTCATTTGATGCCTACGCTGGAAAGCGTATTTTTACTGCCATCAGAGAAATGGTCATTCATTTCCTCTTCGTTAGTAAAAGAAGTGGCGCGTCACGGCGGCGATATCACACCATTCCTTCCCGCGCCAATTACCAAGGCTTTACTGGATAAACTCTGAGTTTACCTCTGATTTAATGCTGGCAGTGACGGCAGAAAAACGTGCTGCGCTGCCCATGTTTCGCACTTTCAATCAGATGACCACAGCGCCTGCACGGCTCACCGGCTCGACCATAAACCTGTAATTCCTGCGCAAAGTACCCCGGTTTGCCATCCGACTGCAAAAAATCACGTAGCGTTGTGCCGCCCTGCTCGATAGCGCGCAGCAATACCATTTTGATAGTTGCAACTAATAATCCGACTTCTGCTTCAGTTAGCGAACCCGCTGGGCGATCGGGAGCAATACCGGCGACGAACAGCGATTCACTGGCATAGATATTCCCCACACCCACCACAACTTTATTATCCATAATCCACTGTTTAACCAAGGTTCGCTTATTGCGAGACAGGTTAAACAGGTAGGAAGCGCTAAATTCATCGCTTAACGGCTCAGGGCCGAGATGAGCCAGCACGTTGCTGGTTGCCAAATCCGAAGCCCATAGCCATGCACCAAAGCGGCGCGGGTCGGTATAGCGTAATATTTTGCCGTTACTGATCACCAAATCCACATGGTCATGTTTTTCTGCCTCGGTTTCCTCCGGCAAAATCCGCAAACTGCCTGACATACCCAAATGAATGATAATCCAGCCTTTTGGCAATTCCAGTAACAGATATTTGGCACGGCGTTGCACACTCAGTACCGGTTGATCGCTCAGAGCCAGTATTTCATCTGAAACCGGCCAGCGCAGACGGGAATTTCTGACGATGGCATATTGAATGCTGTGGCCGACCAGGTAGGGTTCAATCCCACGTCGACTGGTTTCAACTTCTGGTAATTCAGGCATTTAACCTCCGATTCAACGTGTTTACCGACCTTTATATAACAAAAAACCCGGCCGAAGCCGGGTTTTTTATTAATCCACTAAAATTATTTAATTTTAGCTTCTTTGTAGATCACGTGTTGACGGACAACTGGATCGAATTTCTTCAGTTCCAATTTTTCCGGCTTAGTACGCTTGTTCTTCGTGGTGGTATAGAAGTGACCAGTACCAGCAGAAGAAACCAGCTTGATCTTCTCGCGAACACCTTTAGCCATGATTCAGTTCCTTAATACTTCTCACCGCGGGCACGAAGTTCGGCCAAGACCGTTTCGATACCCTTCTTATCAATAACACGCATACCTTTAGCAGATACACGCAGAGTTACAAAGCGCTTCTCGCCCTCAACCCAAAAACGGTGAGAGTGCAGGTTCGGCAGAAAACGGCGTTTGGTCGCGTTCATTGCGTGGGAACGGTTGTTACCGCTCACCGGGCGCTTGCCAGTAACTTGGCAGACTCGGGACATGTCTATTCTCCAAAAATCAAATCAGCTCGAGCTTCGTATAGGGTATGGCCGCCTCGTCAGGCTTTAGAGCCCATCTCAGCAAATTCACTGAGAAGACTCAATGTCATCAGGTCAGAAACCCCTGTCACCAGGTATAAACCTGCTGAGATAGGCTCTTCACGCCAAACCCAAGATTCTCAAAGGTGGCGTAGTATACGCTCTGAAGCGTAAGTGCTCAAGTCCCGAACAGCTAAAGATCCCGAAAGGATCGAGAAAATATCTCTAAATCCAGCCTCGTTCAGCAAAAGAGACACATTCGCCACGGCCAACCACTAAATGGTCGAGCACCCTAATATCTAATAATGAGCAGGCTTTTACCACCTGCGCAGTGATTAAACGGTCGGCTTGGCTCGGTTCAGCCTTCCCCGACGGGTGATTATGCGCCAGAATCAACGCAACAGCATTAACCTTTAGCGCTTCACGCACAATTTCCCGTGGATGGACCTCTACGCTGGTGATGGTACCAGTAAACATCTCCTCATGGCGAATAACACGATGCTGGTTATCCAAAAACATCACTAAAAATATTTCCCGCTCACGTTCTGACAGCAAATTTTGCAGGTATTTTTGCGTCATTCGCGGATTTAACATCGCATTCTCTTTAGTCATATGGTCAGAAAAACATCTGGTGGCCAATTCGGAAATGGCATGAATCTGACTATATTTAGATTTTCCCATGCCTTTTTGTGCACAAAGCGTCGGATAATCCGCCGACATCAAACGATATAGAGAGCCAAATTCGGCAATTAGGTGCTCCGCCATCGCCATCACATGCAGACCCGGAATGCCCGTTCGTAAAAATATGGCCAGCAATTCAGCATCACTTAACGCCTCAGCGCCATACTTCAGTAATTTTTCTCTGGGTCCATCCCCTTTCAGCCATAGTTCCATCCTAGAACTCCCCTATTCTCAATGCCGGAGTATCATGCCATGGCCGGATTATCCTCACGACAAGCATCAATAAATCCTGCGTGACGCCACGCAAATTTCAGATTGATCGCTAACCTACGTTGCCCCCTATAGCAAAACTGCCGATGGGTTATGCTAAAATATCGCCTCTTTCGGCTTTCATTCGGACAATCATGATGACGGGACTTTCCGGCAAACATATTGTGCTCGGTATCAGTGGTGGCATAGCCGCCTACAAATGTCCCGAGCTAGTACGCCGCTTACGCGATAAAGGCGCAGACGTGCGGGTAGTGATGACAACGGCTGCCAAAGCCTTTATCACTCCGCTAACCTTGCAGGCCGTTTCGGGATATCCCGTCTCTGATGATTTGCTCGATCCTGCCGCAGAAGCCGCTATGGGCCATATCGAGCTGGGGAAATGGGCCGATCTGGTCATCATCGCTCCGGCCACCGCCGATTTACTGGCTAGAGTGGCTGCAGGCATGGCCAACGACCTGCTGACAACGCTTTGTCTGGCAACCGCAGCCCCAGTTGCCGCCGTTCCCGCAATGAATCAGCAGATGTACCGCGCGAGCGCTACACAGGCCAACCTGCAAACGCTGGGAAGCCGTGGCGTTTTGCTTTGGGGACCGGACAGCGGTAGTCAGGCCTGTGGCGATATCGGCCCTGGCCGCATGCTTGACCCATTGGAAATCGTGGCATTGGCGGAAAATCATTTTTCTGTAAAACAAGATCTGCAACATCTTCATGTCATGGTGACCGCCGGTCCTACTCGTGAAGCGCTGGATCCGGTACGTTTTATCAGTAACCACAGTTCAGGGAAAATGGGGTTCGCCATCGCTCAGGCGGCAGCGCAGCGCGGCGCTCACGTCACTTTAGTCGCTGGGCCGGTCAATCTGCCAACGCCTGCCGGAGTCACGCGCATTGATGTGATTAGCGCTCTTGAAATGCAAAGCGCCGTTCAGCAAGCCGCCCCTCATCAGAATATTTTTATTTCCTGTGCGGCCGTAGCGGATTACCGGGCGGAACAGGTTGCTGATGAAAAAATAAAAAAACAGGGTGATGAAATCACGCTGAAAATGGTGAAGAATCCAGATATTGTTGCTGGCGTCGCCGCAATGACGAAAAAACGTCCATTTGTCGTCGGGTTTGCTGCCGAAACCCAGAATGTGGAAGAATATGCGCGACAAAAACTGGTGCGGAAGAATCTGGACCTGATTTGCGCCAATGATGTTTCGCTCGCAGAGCATGGTTTTAATAGTGATACCAATGCATTGCACCTTTTTTGGCCGAACGGAGAGAAACGCTTGCCCCACAGCGATAAATCCCTGCTTGGTCAGCGTTTAATAGACGAGATTGTCAGCCGTTATGATGAAAAAAATCGACGTTAAAATTCTGAATCCACGTATTGGCACCGAATTTCCATTGCCGACCTACGCCACACCTGGCTCAGCTGGCTTGGATCTACGTGCCTGCCTGGATAGCGCAGTAGACCTGGCTCCGGGGCAAACGACTCTGCTGCCAACCGGTCTGGCTATCCACATTGGCGATACTGGTCTGGCGGCGGTAATTCTGCCGCGCTCAGGTTTAGGCCATAAGCACGGCGTGGTGTTAGGTAATCTGGTCGGCTTGATCGACTCCGATTATCAGGGGCAACTGATGGTTTCCGTGTGGAACCGTGGCCAGCAGTCTTTCACTATCGAACCGGGCGAACGTATTGCCCAGATGGTGTTTGTGCCTGTAGTACAAGCCGAGTTCAATCTGGTCGAAGATTTTGACCTCAGCGAACGCGGCACCGGTGGTTTTGGTCATTCTGGACGCCAATAACCTACCCTAAACCTCGATACCGTAAAAAAGCTATCACATAAGCCGCCTGGGCATTGTATCCAGCGCGGCCGGTGTTCAGGTTTTTGTTAATTAAGTCATTTTTAGCAAGGGTCTAATCGGACATGGCAGAGAAAGAAAATACGAAAAGGAATCGGCGCGAGGAAATATTGCAAGCTTTGGCGCAAATGCTGGAATCCAGCGATGGCAGCCAGCGGATCACCACCGCGAAGCTTGCCGCCAACGTTGGTGTTTCTGAGGCTGCGCTATATCGGCATTTCCCCAGCAAAACCAAGATGTTCGATAGCCTGATCGAGTTTATTGAAGATAGTCTTATGTCCCGCATTAATTTAATTCTGCAAGACGAAAAAGAAACTTTTAATCGTCTCAGGCTTATTCTATTGCTGGTTCTTGGGTTTGCCGAACGCAATCCAGGGCTAACCCGAATTATGACCGGACATGCTTTGATGTTTGAGCAGGATCGTTTACAGGGCCGGATTAATCAGCTATTTGAACGTATTGAAGCTCAGCTACGTCAGGTATTACGAGAAAGAAAGCTACGGGAAGGTCAGGGCTTTGCACATGATGAAACCCTGCTGGCGACGCAATTGCTGGCTTTTTGTGAAGGGATGCTGTCTCGCTTTGTTCGCTCCGAATTCCGCTATTTGCCAACGCAAGAGTTCGATGCCCGCTGGCCGCTAGTGATGGCGCAATTACAATAGGTGACGGCCAATAGTCAGTCACCGCAAAAAGTAAAAAGGGCCAATTGGCCCTTTCGTCTTTGCACTTTGTTTTCAGCAAAATGGCTTAAACGCCGTAATTCTCGCGATAAACACGAACCGCGGCCAGATGATCGGCCATTTCCGGTTTTTCTTCCAGATAGGTAATCAAATCATTCAAAGTCACGATAGAAATGACTTTGCAGTGATAATCCCGTTCCACTTCCTGAATAGCTGAAATTTCACCGCGGCCACGTTCCTGACGGTCTAACGAAATCATCACGCCCGCCAGAGAAGCGCCCTGCGCGCCGATAATCTCCATGGACTCACGAATAGCGGTACCCGCGGTAATCACATCATCAACCAGCATCACACGCCCTTGTAACGGGCTTCCCACCAGGCTGCCACCTTCACCGTGATCTTTCGCTTCCTTACGATTAAAGCAGTAAGGAACATCGCGCTGATGGTGTTCTGCCAATGCTACCGCCGTTGTGGTAGCAATAGGAATCCCCTTGTACGCAGGGCCAAACAGCAGATCAAACTCTACGCCACAATCCATCAGGGCTGCCGCATAAAAACGCCCCAATAACGCCAGATCCAGCCCGGTGTTAAACAGTCCTGCATTAAAGAAGTAAGGACTGATCCGCCCTGACTTCAGGGTAAACTCGCCGAACTTCAAAACCTGTTTGTTAAGCGCAAACTCAATAAAATCGCGCTGATAGGCTTTCATTGGTGTATCTCCTTTCCAGATTAGTGACTGCTGTGGTCAGTTACCGCATCTATCCTCGATAAAATGCTCTCAGGCAACCGGGTATAAAAAAGGCGACTATCAGGTCGCCTTTATAAAAATTATTGTTCCAACGCCGCTTTCTGCGCCTGGAAGATGGTTTCTATTCCTCCCCGCGCCAAAGCCAGCAACGCCAGCAACTCTTCATGGCTGAACGGTTCGCCTTCTGCGGTGCCTTGCACCTCAATCATTCGACCATCTTCCATCATCACCACGTTCATATCGGTTTCTGCTGCAGAATCTTCCACATATTCCAAATCGCACAGGGCCTCACCTTTTACGATACCGACAGAGACAGCGGCGACCAGCCCTTTCATCGGGTTAGCTTTCAGTTTACCTTTGGCAACCAATGCATTAAGCGCATCAGCCAGTGCCACACAGGCACCGGAGATAGACGCAGTACGAGTGCCACCGTCAGCCTGAATCACGTCGCAGTCTAAAGTGATGGTGAATTCACCCAGTTTTTTCAGATCTACCGCCGCACGCAGTGAGCGGGCGATCAGACGCTGGATTTCCAATGTACGGCCACCCTGCTTGCCTTTAGCGGCTTCGCGCGGGTTACGGCTATGCGTTGCACGCGGCAACATACCGTATTCAGCGGTGATCCACCCTTGTCCCTGCCCTTTAAGAAAACGCGGTACGCCTTCTTCAACGGTCGCGGTGCACAATACTTTGGTATCGCCAAACTCAACCAACACGGAACCTTCAGCGTGTTTCGTGTAATTACGGGTCAGGGTTAATGGACGTACTTGTTCTAGTGCTCGGCCTGCTGGGCGCATGGGAATTCTCCGGCGTTAAATCGATATTGGTCGCGCATTATACGGCCTTAGTGATGTAATGCCTATCCTGCCTGAGGCTGCGAGGCTATAATCCCTGCATCTTTTCTTTGAAACGGGTACGCAACGATGATCCGCAGCATGACCGCCTACGCCCGGCGTGATATTAAGGGTGAATGGGGCAGCGCAGCCTGGGAGCTGCGTTCCGTTAACCAACGTTATCTAGAAACCTACATTCGCCTGCCAGAACAGTTCCGCAGTCTGGAACCGGTCATTCGCGAGCGTATTCGCTCCCGTCTGACTCGAGGCAAAATTGAATGCCATCTGCGCTTCGAGATGGATCCTACAGCACAAAGCTCACTGATCCTGAACGAAAAACTGGCTAAACAACTGGTTGAAGCGGCGAACTGGGTCAAAATGCAAAGCGACGAAGGCGAAGTCAATCCGCTGGATGTGCTGCGCTGGCCGGGAGTGATGTCTGCTGAAGAACAGGATTTGGATGCTATTAGCACCGAACTGTTGCAAGCGCTGGATATTGCTCTCGATGACTTTATTGTTGCCCGCGAATCTGAAGGTGCAGCGCTGAAAGCCATGATTGAGCAGCGCCTGGATGGCGTAAGCGCGGAAGTGGTTAAAGTCCGAGCTCATATGCCAAACATCTTGCAGTGGCAGCGTGAGCGTCTGCTAAGCAAATTGGAAGAAGCACAGGTTCAACTGGAAAACACCCGTCTGGAGCAAGAGTTGGTGCTGATGGCGCAGCGTGTCGATGTCGCTGAAGAGCTGGATCGCCTGGAAGCTCACGTGAAAGAAACGCATAATATTCTAAAGAAGAAAGAGGCCGTTGGTCGCCGTCTTGATTTTATGATGCAAGAATTCAACCGTGAATCGAACACGCTAGCGTCAAAATCTATTAATGCGGAAGTCACCAATTCAGCAATTGAACTGAAAGTACTTATAGAGCAAATGCGCGAGCAGATTCAGAATATCGAGTAACTTCTCACCGCATGGCAAGATAATAGAAAGCCTCTAAAGCCCGTAATCTGGACTGACCCTATAAAAAGTTGGACAGTCCAGATTACGGGCTCATTAATATCCAGATTGACTTTATTCACCGATAAAACGTAAGTTCCAATTAAATACGCTGTAGTTAAACATGTAGCGTATGGCGACATACGTAATAATCAGGGTAGCGACGACAGCCTCAAAGGTAGCCAGATAATAAAGTTGGTAGCTGTAATCTTGTACTAATTCATACTTGCTCACCAAATCCGCTAATTTATATAACGCTGTCGCACCAATTGCCATTGGGAAGGTAAACGCAGCATAACCCGGGCTAAACGGCAATTTTAGTAAACGGAAGAATGACATGTAAATTACGCAAGTCATTAATATCGCAATACCGAACAGTAATGCACATACCAGTAAAGAAGGATTTGGCACTACGGTTAAATAACCTGCCAAACTAAGGCTCGCAGGAGCAGCCATAATCGCAATGGTTGGCTTCGCTGCATCCGGAACTTCGCGGCAGAACATAAAACGATAGATCATCAGCGGCAGCATACATGCGTAACTCAACATACCGATGACTAACAATAAATACGCAACACCCATAAAGGCCTGATTAGGCACCGCAACGTCAGCCACAATAATCCCAACGGGCGGAACAAACCAACTCGGCACCATATGATGCATTTCTATTTCTTGGATCCGATGATAAATAAATACCGCAAGAAAAATCAGGTGCACTACTACCGCCAGTGACCACAAGATCTCACCCGCCAACATACTCAAATTGCCCAAGGCTTTGGAAACCACCATACACCCCATGGTAAAGGTAGGA
The DNA here is from genome assembly GCF_003634395.1 of Yersinia sp. IP36721. NCBI lineage: Bacteria > Pseudomonadati > Pseudomonadota > Gammaproteobacteria > Enterobacterales > Yersiniaceae > Yersinia > Yersinia sp. IP36721. Next base: position 41,150 of record NZ_QCZL01000015.1, on the reverse strand, counting down.
ACCACGCTACCCACCACAGGATGTTTTAAATCTGATAATAAAACTCTGAAGTGAAAAATAAATTTACTGGCTACGGCAAGTAGCAGCACCGATGCGATTATCGCCCCGATATTTTGACCTAAACCGTTTAAGGGTAATGCATTTTCCAGGCACCAACCTATACTTGAAATACCCAGTGCCAGACCGGCGATAGGCGTCGGTAATCATCTGATTTTCCTATGTATAATTTCTAACATGTTACCGCCAAAACCATAATCTACGTAAATGAATAGGGCAAATATAGATACTCACCTTTGTTTAGGATATCCTTTTTTTATTGACTTAGCGTTTAGAAGAAATAAACAAATGGATATCACGTTGAAGCAATTGAAAGTTTTCCTAGCGGTAGCGCAAAGCGGCAATTTAACGGTCGCAGCCTCCCAATTGTTTATGACGAAAGGAGCTGTCTCTCAAACCTTGGCTGAGTTAGAAAAACGTCTGGGCCAAACCCTATTCGATCGTCACCACGCTCGTATATTTATTAATCCGGAGGGGGAAAAATTAATCTCAGTGGCTGATGAGCTGCTTTCAAGAATGAAAGACATCAATACATTATTTTCCGACAGCGCCAGCGTTCACAATTTATTTTTGGGTTGTAGTAAAACCATTGGCAGCTATATTTTGCCTGCACTTTTAGGTGAGTTTAGAAATAGCTATAACTGGTTGCCTAAAATAGCTATTGAAAACACTAACGATATTCTGAGTAAGTTACTCAAATTTGAAGTAGATTTGGCTATTCTTGAGGGAAATATCAATAATAAAGATATCTTGTCTACCCCATGGTTAACAGATGAAATGGTCGTTATCGCAACCAAAGATCACCCTCTCGCATCCGAAAAATCAGTCCCGTTCTCAGTATTGAGTCAGCAGTCATGGATATTGCGTGAGCAAGGTTCGGGTAGCCGCAGTTATTTTGAAAATCATCTGGCACCATTGTTATCGCAGCCGAAGGTCATTTTATCTTTGGATACTTTCGATTCAATTTTATTTTCTGTTCAACAAAATTTGGGAATCACCTACGCTTCCCGGCTTATCATCCAAAATCCTTTTTTTCACGACCATTTCTCAGTAATCAAAACAGAAACCCGTTTTTTCCGCTCGATAAGCCTCTGCCACCATCGACAAAAATATCTATCTAATGGTGCTCAACAGTGGATCAATTTTCTGATTCATGCAGGTAAACGACTTGAGTTTGCACGAAATAATCAGATAGAGAATTGATTATTAGTTATGTCCAAAACTGGATATAAAATAGCAAAAAATATTACCTGTATTCTCAAAATTCATAGGCCAGATAAGGGATATCCCATCTTCGGTAAGTCAGTAATATTCGAATTCTTTGGAAGATCTCGGTCAATTAGTTTGTTTATAAAAGCAGCATAATTAATAAATCAGCAACAAAAAAATGAACCAGTAGTATCTATGGCTAAATTAATAATCTTAATCGATATTAAATTTATCTTTAAGCCAAAAAGATCGTAGAATAATCTATAGAGAACCAATGGAAAAACCTGTCAAAAAGGCGTGTTTCAAACGCTGATTTATTGCTCTTTATTGCATTAGGATTTTAGGTAACCAAATAAAAAATAATGTTTTTCTCCAAGTATTCCTCCCAATCAATCTGTGTCAGTCTACAAATCCGTAGGCCTAAAGGCAATTCGTTCATTTACGGCTACTATTTATGGTCAGGCAGAGTAAGAAATTAAATAAACATTTTATTGGCTTGAGCCTAATCATCCTGCACTACTATTAATCAGTACGGCAGATTATCACTATGACAGGGCATGTCTTGGCGAAATGTATCTTTTCATACAGGTTGCTGTATCCAAGATGCATATGAACTTTTCGGGGTATCTCTCATGTTCGTAGATCAAGACACATCGATCCTGGACACTTACTTTGGCACCCATAGCCCCTATTGGCGCTTGGCTTTTGATAGCCAAGCCTTGGAACTCTCCGCCGTAAAAGGCACGACCAATATTGCCGTTCCTCTTGATTCACTTCAAACAGCGAAAGTCCGCGCACTGACAGCCATTACTTCCAGCCTGGAAATCAGTATTTCTATCTATGGCAATCCAGTTCATTTGCATCTGGTAGGACGAAAAATTAATGACAAGGAATGGGGAGGAACAGCTTCAGCATATTCAGATACTGAAGCTGTCGCGCGCGATCTGGTGATGGGATTGTCCTTTGCCGAACAAGTCGTTTCCGAAGCTAACTCGGTTATTGTCATTCTGGATAAAAATGGCTCCGTACAACGCTTTAATCGTTTGAGTGAAGAATACACTGGCAAAAAAGAACAAGACGTCATCGGTAAGAATGTTTTTGAATTATTTATGACACAGAAAGAAGGCGCATCCTCGCGTAAAAACATTGAAGGTTTTTTTAAAAGAGGTGCTTCTTATGAAGTGGAACGCTGGGTTAACACGGTAAAAGGAAAACGCCTGTTTCTTTTTCGTAATAAATTCGTGCACAGCGGCAGCGGTAAAAACGAACTTTATTTAATCTGCTCAGGTACAGATATTACTAAAGAGAGACGAGCACAGGAACGCCTGCGTGTGCTGGCGAATACCGATATGATTACCGGTTTGCCTAACCGCCACGCTATTCATGAGCGAATCAACAGTGCGATTCAAACTCGCGGAGACGACGCCGTAGGGATTATTTATCTTGATCTGGATAACTTCAAAAGAGTTAACGACCACTATGGCCATATGTTTGGCGATCGGCTGCTAAAAGATGTGTCACTTTCGATATTGAGCTGCTTGAAAGAAGATGAAATGCTCGCCCGTTTGGGGGGAGATGAGTTTATCGTTCTTATTGAAGATACGACGCTTTCTGCCCTCGAAAATGCCGCCCAACGTATTCTCGACCAAATGCGAGCCCCCTTCCGTATCGGATTGATTGAAGTTTATACCGGATGTTCCATTGGGATTGCGTTATGCCCACAGCATGGCGAAACGCTGGAAAATATCATCCGCAGCGCGGATACCGCGATGTACACGGCAAAAGAACTTGGCAAACGGACTTATTCTGTCTTTTCTCCGGAAATGAATAAGAAAGTGTCTGAATACATTTGGCTGGATACCAATCTGCGTAAAGGCCTGGAACAACATCAGCTTGTCGTATTTTATCAGCCAAAAATCTCAACTCGAACCGGTAAAGTCCTCAGCGTAGAAGCATTAGTTCGCTGGCGATCAACCGAGCGGGGTTTAGTTCCACCGCAAGAGTTTATCTCATATGCGGAAGAATCCGGTTTGATTGCTCCTTTGGGTCAATGGGTATTACAAACGGCTATGCAGCAAGCCGTTGACTGGCAAAAGAAAGGCATAGATTTAAGAATTGCAGTCAATGTTTCAGCCCGCCAGTTGGTGAATGAAGCGATTATTACCAGCTTTATTAAATCGCTGGAAACCTGTGAATTGACCTCCAGCTTAGTTGATGTCGAATTAACAGAAAGCTGTCTGATTGATGATGAAAATGCAGCGATTAACATTATCAAAAAGCTCAAAGAATTGGGTGCTGAAGTCCATCTGGATGATTTTGGTACCGGCTATTCTTCACTTTCCCAGTTAGCACGTATTCCTATTGATGCAATTAAATTAGATCAGAGCTTTGTGCGCGGAATAGATAAAAATCAGGTCGCGCAGTCTTTAGTTAAGGCAATCTCCGTTGTCGCCGAAACGCTCCAAATGCGAGTTATTGCAGAAGGCGTTGAAACAATAGAGGAAGAGAATTTCCTAGATTTGTTGAGCATAGATGAAAAGCAGGGATTTCTTTATGCCAAGCCAATGCCCGCAGAAGAACTGGAGCATTGGCTGAGCAAACATACCCCGCACTTTCCAAGTAATTTAACGGGAAAAACCTAACCTAAATCGCTTTTGGCATGGTGGATGTACGCCGATCCTGTAGCATGACCAGGCGTTCAATATAAGCCAGATCTTTAGCTTCGATGGAGAAAACAGAGTCCACCCAATCTTCGGTTATATCCATCAATTCTGAACGCGTCAGCTGCAAAACGCGTTGGCGTGTTCGTATCATTGCGCGCATACCGTTTAATTTTGGTCGAATAGTATCAATGAAGGTGCGAGTAGCCATATAAGCATCCCCCGGCTGAAATAATTTATCCACCAATCCGCGACTTTCATACCATTCTGCCGCATGTGATTCCCCGCTCCAGATAAGCTCCTCGGCAACACGCATACCGGCTTTTCTAGCCACCAGCGAGTATCCTCCCATGCCTGGGAACAGATTAAAGGCTATTTCCGGAAACCCCATTCGGGCAGTGGTCTGCGCTAAAACAAAGTGATGTGCCAGCGCAGCTTCAAAACCACCACCTAAAGCGCTACCTTCAATCATGGCGATTGAGATTGCTCCGGTATCAAACCCGCGGGAGGCGGAATGAACGCAATCCACGCAGGCTCTAGCGTAAGCCATTAATGTTTCACGCTTGCGGTTTTTTATCATCTGAGCAAAGAAACTTAAATCACCTCCAACATTAAACATATGTGGAACAACCGAACCTGTAACCCAGAAGTCGATAGGCAGTTTTGACTCTTTTGCTGCCTGCGCCAGTGTCATAATATTTTCAATTAACTCAAGGTTAAAACACGGACGTGGATTCGCTCGTAACAGCATCCACATGGTATTTCGCTCTTCTTCATAATAAGCAGAGACTTGCGATAGATGCCCAGCTTCGGTAAATGGGCGGCAGCTTGGGAGATTAATCATTTTCATATATTCCATCCAATAAGTGATTTCAACACAGGTAAGCCTCTCGGCTAATTCAGCTTGCTTGAGGTCGATTTCCCCTCAAATAAGGCAAGCAAATAAATAGTGAGTCACTGGATGAAAAAAGGGAGGATATATCGATATATAAAAGAATAATGGTCAGTTAGATACGACATTTAAATATAAAAACACAGTTTTAAAATCCACCCTCGGAAATTTTGTTGGCATTTTCTACATCGCAACAGGCTTTAATCGAATTAGTTTTATACTTCTTTGGCTTGTAAATTAATCTATTCAATCTAATAAAGCCCAACATTGAGGTTATTTTTATGTGAAAGTTATAAGACATTATGGATAGAATGCTGAAATATTTTCACTTAACGTTAAATGGGCTTTGTATGCTGCAAATACTACATTTTCTTTTGGCTTTGATAATCATCACGCTACTGGCCTTAGCCGCGAGCAATGATCGCAAGCAGATTCGCCTACGGTATATTCTTCAACTTTTAGCTATTGAAATTGCCTTTGCCTACTTTTTACTGCATTCCGACATTGGGCTTGGCGCGATTCAACACTTCGCTGGTTTCTTTGAAACGTTGATGAAATTTGCCGCAATTGGTACCAGCTTCGTATTTGGTAATATGAACGAACAAGGTCTCGCGTTTATATTTCTCAATGTTTTATGCCCGATTGTTTTTGTTTCAGCTTTAATAGGAATATTGCAACATTTCCGGATCTTGCCTTGGGTAATTCGCGGTATAGGTACGGTGCTTTCAAAAGTAAACGGTATGGGAAAGCTTGAATCTTTCAATGCTGTGAGCACCTTGGTTCTCGGCCAATCAGAAAACTTTATCGTCTATAAAGGCGTGATTGCCGATATTTCTCAGCGCCGTATGTATACGCTCGCCGCTACGGCCATGTCGACTGTTTCGATGTCAATCGTCAGCGCATATATGACAATGTTAGAGCCGAAGTTTGTTGTGGCAGCCTTAATACTCAACATGTTCAGCACATTCATTGTTCTTTCCATTATCAACCCTTACCCAACGGGCGATGAGCCTGAGATAAAATTAAATAAGCTACATGATGATCAAAGTTTCTTTGAGATGTTAGGGGAATACATCCTGGCTGGATTTAAAATCGCCATTATCATCGCCGCAATGCTGATTGGTTTTATTGCGCTAATCGCCGCTATTAATGCTTTGTTTACCAGCATATTTAGCGTTAGCTTCCAGGAGATTCTCGGCTATGTGTTCTACCCCCTTGCCTGGCTAATAGGTATTCCAGCGCCGGATGCGCTAAAGGCAGGCAGTATTATGGCGACCAAATTAGTGTCTAACGAATTCGTTGCCATGATCGAGCTTAAAAAAATAGCGATTGATATGTCCCCGCGTGGCCTAGGCATTCTATCGGTGTTTCTGGTCTCTTTTGCTAACTTTGCCTCAATCGGCATTATCGCCGGCGCGATTAAAGGGTTGAATGAAAAACAGGGCAATGTGGTTTCCCGTTTCGGGCTGAAGCTAGTTTATGGCTCTACATTGGTTAGTTTATTATCAGCAACAATCGCTGGTTTAGTGCTTTGATGAAACGGTTGGCCTTAGAGTGCAATGCCTGAAGGCCAGCCATCATTGAAGATTAAAAATCGACACAGACGGGCGCATCAATACGCATTACTGACTCTTGTGAAAACTGCGCCTTGTACTTATCTCTCAGCAAGTTAACCGCGAGATCACTGTCTTTGCTTTCGGCATGAATCAGCATCAGCGCTTTGCTATTTTCTTTTGCTACTATCCCGTCATGCCCCAGCCATTGCCCTTTGGCTTCAAACACGGTTAATCCGTCTTTAAATTTCGGAGTAACCTCTGAGTCAACAAATGATTGCCACTCAGCGGGAGCAATCACCGGGCCTTGCGGGCGATTCATACCGAAATAAAGCGTTGTTTGCACCATAGGAACACCCTGCTGACAAACAGAGGGAACAGCCTTTATCGTAGCCGAATTCGCCGCTGACTCAGGACGTATAACGCATCCGTTTAAAATAAACCCCGAAGCAATTATTCCTAGAATAAAGCCGGCACGCCGACATAAGTAATTTCTGCTGTTATCCATATAGATAGGATTCTCTTTAGAATAGAAAATGACGCTGCATGAAATTAGCATTTAGCGGCTAACTGCTGCAATGGCGAAATCATTACGCCATTACGCCATTACGCCATTACGCCATTACGCCATTACGCCATGCAGAGTTTAAATAATCTAACTCACCCATCAATAGAAATAATAACCAACCACTGTAATACATAGCATAAAACCCCACATCGGATTAATAAATCTAATGCAAAACATACAGGGTTAGAAAATCTCAGTCGCGTTTGAATTGTGCGGCCATTACCCTTGATCTTTTGCCGCCCCCTTGTGTGAAAGACTATGTTACTTAGCGTTCTCTATATTATTGGTATTACCGCAGAAGCTATGACCGGCGCGCTAGCAGCAGGCCGTCGCCAAATGGACATGTTTGGCGTCATTATTATCGCCTCCGCCACGGCAATTGGCGGTGGTTCAGTCAGGGATATGTTGTTAGGGCATTATCCGCTGGGTTGGGTCAAAAATCCTGAATACATCGTTATCGTTGCTATCGCCGCAATAGTAACCACCTGGGTAGCACCTCTGATGCGCCATTTACGTCACCTTTTCCTGGTACTTGATGCTATCGGCCTCATCGTTTTCTCAATTATCGGAGCACAAATTGCGTTAGATATGGGCCATAGCTCTATCATTGCCGCTATCGCTGCAGTCATTACCGGTGTCTTTGGTGGCGTACTTCGCGATATGCTTTGTAACTGTATTCCCTTAGTTTTTCAGAAAGAAATCTATGCTGGAGTATCCTTTGCCGCAGCATGGATTTATATCGCTCTACAGTACACGCCGCTTTCTCATAATTGGGTTGTCATCATTACATTGGTTACTGGCCTGACTGCCCGGCTGCTTGCTTTGCGTTACCGTTTAGGATTACCCGTCTTTAAATATGAGCATCAGGATCATTGATTCTCTGTAGCTGCTAGCGCTCTATAAATTCAAACCCCTTTATTTGATGGTGCGACAACGTAGCTATAAGTTGCCGCACCTCCGAATCAGCGGCAAATGCCATTATTTGTTTTACACGCTTCTTACCTATATTCGCCAAAGATAGCCATTCTTGGTTCGAGCGCCGTAATAAATCTGTCCAGCGTTCTGGATAGTCTTCTTTTTTAGCTAGCTTGGGGAAACCCAACGCCGCCAACCACTCGCCAAACGGCCGCTCTCTTGCTACCTGAAACTGTTGATAAATCGTCTTTGCTTTCGCCGCTCCTATACCTGGTACAGCGGCAATATCATCCGGTGTAAATTCAAGCCATTCAACGAGATTACTCATCAAGCCATGGTCGATAAAGGCCTGCCAAACACCCGTACTAATACCTGCCATATTCAGTCCTGAACGGCTACTTAACCAACTCAAACGGGCAATAAATTGCTCATTACAAGAAGCGGGTTGACGGCGAAAACAGCTTAACGAATGAAATAAAGCGGAATCGGGGGGGTTAACGACATGCCGATTCTCCACTCGCCAGACAACGTTATCCAAGCGAGGGATACCTTGCCCCGCTAACGAAACTGTTATTTGATCGCCGGGAATGACGTCCCAGTACCGCCAGCGTTCAACCGATCCAACATTGACATTTTTCACCCATTTGTCATCCAGCCGAATAGGCTCTAGAGATAAAATAGCGCTGACCTTCCCTGTTCGGCCTATGGTGAAATTAACTGATTTCACCTGCGCGACTTGCTGAAAAGGAGAGTATTTCCAGGCAATAGACCAGTAACCGGGCTGTGATTGCCAATGATGCCCCGCAGGTTCTTGCTCTTGCCGGATAACAATTCCGTCGGTCACAAATGGCAACGGTGATTCAAACCAGCGTTGTCGCCATGCAACAATATCACTCGCTGAAGTGACCGGCATACTGAACTCTTTAGTCAGCGAAAATCCCATCCGCCGTAACTCACGCAGCTTCTCGGTCATAATCGCGGGTCCATCAGGCCATGCCCAAATGAAAATACCTATATCGGACAACAATGCCGAAGGTGACTTTTTCATCATTGCTCCCGCCACCAAAGCCCGGGCATTAATACCGCCAGCTTCTTTCTGTTTATGGTGAGTTACCTTTAGGAAAAGTTCGCCGTGCAGGACCAGTAACGGCGGAGCCTGAGAAATAAAGTGGGGAATTGCAGGTATATATTTCACTTTATCCGTCCAGTTCTGGCCTACTGCACCGTCGCCTCGGCTGATCGCTTGCGTCAGGTTTCCTTGAACATAGGTTAACGTGACCGCGACACCATCAACTTTAGGCTGAACCCAAAGGTTTTTTCGTTCGGCGAGCCATTCAGATAAAGCCCCTTTCCCATGGAGTTTTTTTAATCCCGTATGAGCAACGGGATGAGATAATCTATTCTGCAAACTGATGGTAGGAGAAAGAGCGTTATTAACTCTTTTCTCGGGTATTGCTATGCATCGCACCCAGTGATTGAGCCGATACCTAAGCTGATCGTAAATATCATCTTCAATCAGGCTATTACCCTGTTGAAAATAAGCGACATCCCATTCTTCTAGTTGCTTTTCCAGTCTGGAGATCTCTGTTTCGAATTCGCTGAGCGTCCATGACGGGCAATCTACCGAAGCTGACGATCTGCCATAGAAAATAGAAACCAAGAGCATCCCCAATATGATTAACTTATCCATGTTCTTTCCCTCGCCGTCCTTGGTGAACATGAGTTAATCCGCTAGCAACGAATAATTAAATAGCCCAAAAGTGAAAATGCGGCACATCTCGAAAAATACTTTTTTCGTTACTGCAACAACTTGAAATTGCTGAATCCCCTACGCAAAGTATGTAATTTGAGCTTTTTAAATACGAAACCTTGTAGTGAAATGTGTTGTAACGCTGCATGACGCGGTTAGCCCGTGTATACTGTGCGAAGATTCACACTTCTGCTTTTTATACATCAACCCTAATCAACTGAAACGTCATCATGGTTCAAGGCACGCTATACATTGTTTCCGCTCCAAGTGGGGCTGGAAAATCAAGCCTGATTCAGGCTTTACTGAAAACACAGCCGTTGTACGACACGCAGGTATCCATTTCGCATACTACGCGTGCAAAACGTCCCGGTGAAAATCATGGTGAGCATTACTATTTTGTTTCCGAACAAGAGTTTTGCCAGATGATTGAGGATGATGCCTTCCTTGAGCATGCCAAAGTTTTTGAAAACTACTACGGCACCTCACGTTTGGCCATCGAGCAAACTCTGTCTACCGGCGTTGATGTCTTTTTAGATATTGACTGGCAAGGTGCACAGCAAATTCGTAAAAAGATGCCGGCAGCGCGCAGTATATTTATTCTGCCTCCTTCAAAAGACGAGCTGGATCGTCGTTTACGAGGCCGTGGGCAGGATAGCGAAGAGGTTATTGCCAAACGAATGGCACAGGCCGTCGCAGAAATGGATCACTACGCGGAATACGATTATTTAATCGTAAATGATGATTTCGATTTGGCATTGTCCGATTTGAAAACCATTATTCGCGCCGAACGACTGCGTTTAGACCGCCAAAAACAGCGGCATGACGCTTTAATCAGCAAATTATTGGCAGACTGAACCGAGTTTCAGTATCATGCCCAGTCATTTCTTCACCTGTGGAGTAGCAGAATTATGGCACGCGTAACTGTTCAAGACGCTGTAGAGAAAATTGGTAACCGTTTTGACCTGGTGTTGGTCGCTGCTCGTCGGGCGCGCCAAATCCAGTCTGGCGGTAAAGATGCACTGGTTCCAGAAGAAAACGATAAAGTTACCGTTATCGCACTGCGTGAAATCGAAGAAGGCCTGATCACTAATCAGATCCTTGATGTTCGTGAACGCCAAGAGCAGCAAGAGCAAGAAGCCGCAGAAATTCAAGCGGTTACTGCCATTGCCGAAGGTCGTCGTTAATTAGTAATTAGACTGTGAGTCTGCCTTGTACCTGTTTGAAAGCCTGAATCTGCTGATTCAACGTTACCTGCCAGAGGAGCAGATTAAGCGCCTCAAACAGGCATATCTTGTTGCGCGTGATGCTCACGAGGGTCAGACACGCTCCAGCGGTGAGCCTTATATTACTCACCCGGTTGCCGTGGCCTGTATCCTGGCGGAAATGCGACTCGACTACGAAACCCTGATGGCGGCGTTATTGCATGACGTCATCGAAGACACGCCTGCGACATATCAAGATATGGAGCAACTGTTCGGGAAAAGCGTAGCTGAGTTGGTCGAGGGCGTATCCAAACTCGATAAATTAACCTTCCGCGACAAGAAAGAGGCCCAGGCGGAAAACTTCCGCAAAATGATCATGGCGATGGTGCAGGATATCCGCGTCATTTTGATCAAACTGGCAGACCGCACGCACAATATGCGCACTCTGGGTTCTTTACGCCCAGATAAACGCCGCCGCATAGCTCGTGAAACCCTCGAAATTTATAGCCCTTTAGCCCATCGTTTGGGTATTCATCATTTGAAAACCGAGCTTGAAGAGCTGGGTTTTGAAGCGCTATATCCCAATCGCTACCGCGTCATCAAAGAAGTGGTAAAAGCCGCTCGCGGTAACCGTAAGGAAATGATTCAAAAAATCCTGTCGGAGATTGAGGGTAGGTTAACCGAAGCGGGTATACCTTGCCGGGTCAGTGGACGTGAAAAACACCTCTATTCGATCTATTGCAAGATGAATCTTAAAGAGCAACGTTTTCACTCCATTATGGATATCTATGCTTTTCGCGTCATTGTGAAAGAAGTGGATACCTGTTACCGGGTTTTAGGCCAGGCTCATAGCCTGTACAAGCCGCGCCCCGGCAGAGTAAAAGACTACATTGCCATTCCCAAAGCTAACGGTTATCAATCGTTACATACCTCATTAATTGGCCCTCACGGCGTTCCTGTCGAAGTACAAATTCGTACTGAAGATATGGACCAAATGGCCGAAATGGGTGTTGCCGCACACTGGGCTTATAAAGAACAGGGCGAATCCGGCACCACGGCTCAAATCCGCGCCCAGCGCTGGATGCAGAGCCTGCTGGAATTACAGCAAAGCGCGGGCAGCTCATTTGAATTTATCGAAAGCGTAAAATCCGATCTGTTCCCCGATGAAATTTACGTTTTCACCCCAGAAGGTCGCATCGTCGAACTACCGGCGGGCGCAACGCCGGTAGACTTCGCCTACGCGGTACACACCGACATTGGCCATGCCTGCGTCGGTGCCCGTGTAGACCGCCAGCCTTACCCTCTTTCGCAGGCGCTTAGCAGCGGCCAAACCGTTGAGATTATTACCGCTCCGGGAGCCCGCCCTAACGCTGCATGGCTGAATTTTGTTGTGAGTTCAAAAGCCAGGGCCAAAATTCGTCAGTTGCTGAAAAACCTGAAACGCGATGAGTCCGTTAGCCTTGGCCGACGTTTACTGAATCACGCTTTGGGCAATGGCCGTAAGTTGGCAGATATTTCTCCGGAAAATATCCAGCACGAACTGGATCGCATGAAACTGGCATCGGTAGACGATCTGCTGGCTGAAATCGGTTTAGGCAATGCCATGAGCGTAGTGGTTGCGAAAAATCTACTGGGTGACCCTGCTAATATCGCCGCGTCAGGCACCAGAAAACTGCCAATTAAAGGCGCTGATGGTGTGTTGATTACCTTCGCTAAGTGTTGCAGACCTATTCCGGGCGACCCGATCATTGCGCATATTAGCCCAGGCAAAGGCTTGGTGATTCACCATGAATCCTGTCGGAATATCCGTGGCTATCAGAAAGAGCCAGAGAAATTCATGGCGGTTGAATGGGATAAAGTCACCGAGCAAGAATTTATTGCCGAAATTAAAGTCGACATGTTCAATCAGCAAGGCGCTCTGGCTAACCTAACTGCGGCTATTAATGCGGCTGAATCAAACATTCAGAGCATGAATACAGAAGAGAAAGATGGCCGAATCTACAGCGCCTTTATTCGCCTGACAACGCGAGATCGTATCCATTTGGCGAATATTATGCGTAAAATTCGTATCATGCCGGACGTAGTCAAAGTCAGCCGTAACCGCAATTAAGGCCTATGAATCCCCAACGCTATGCGCGGATTTGTGAAATGCTTGCCACCAGACAGCCGGATTTAACCGTCTGTCTGGAGCAAGTACATAAACCCCACAATGTTTCCGCAATCATTCGTACCGCTGATGCCGTAGGCATTCATCAAATCCATGCAATTTGGCCCACCGCAGAAATGAATACCCTGCTGTCTGCTGCCGCTGGCAGCAATAGTTGGGTTCAGGTTAAAACACATCCCGAAATTAGCGGTGCGGTCCAACATTTCAAAGCCCAGGGTATGCAGATTCTGGCGACACATCTTTCTGATAACGCCGTTGATTTCAGAGAAATTGATTACACTCGCCCAACCTGTATTCTGATGGGGCAGGAAAAAACCGGTATTTCAAAAGAGGCCTTAGCGCTGGCCGATCGCGATATCATTATTCCGATGATCGGGATGGTGCAATCTCTAAACGTTTCCGTTGCCTCTGCGTTGATTCTGTACGAAGCTCAGCGGCAGCGGCAAAATGCCGGAATGTATCAGCGTGCAGCTAGCGTGTTGGATAAAGATGAGCAGCAACGGCTGCTGTTTGAAGGCGGTTATCCGGTTTTGGCACAGGTTGCCAAACGCAAGGGTCTGCCTCCTCCTCATATCGATGAGCATGGCCAGATTATTGCCGAGCCGCAATGGTGGTCTGCTATGCAAGCAACGGAGTCGTAAATGAAAGGCCACCTGCTCGATGCCGTTCCCCTGAGTACACTCTCCGGCGTTGGCGCAAGTCAGGCTGGCAAGTTGGCGAAAATGGGGCTGGAAACCATTCAGGATCTGTTGCTCCATCTACCTCTGCGTTACGAAGACCGCACCCGCCTTTATCGTATCGGTGACCTGCTACCTGGCATTTTTGCAACCGTGGAAGGCGAAGTGCTGCGCTCTGATATTAGCTTTGGCCGCCGTCGAATGCTGACCTGTCAGATAAGCGACGGCAGCGGTATTCTTACCCTACGCTTCTTCAATTTTAACGCTGCGATGAAAAACAGCCTGTCCCCCGGCAAGCATGTTATCGCCTATGGAGAAGCTAAGCGCGGCAACCACGGGCCGGAAATCATTCATCCGGAATATCGAGTACATGGAGAAAATACGGGTATTGAATTACAAGAGTCTCTGACTCCAGTTTATCCCACGACTGAAGGTATTCGTCAGGCAACGCTGCGTAAGCTCATCGATCAGGCACTAGCCTTACTTGATATCAGCGCTATCGCAGAGTTACTGCCGCAGGAACTCAGCCGCACGCTTATCAGTTTGCCAGATGCTATTCATACCCTGCATCGCCCACCAGCAGATATTCAGTTAACCGATCTGGAGCAAGGGAAACATCCGGCACAGCGCCGATTAATATTGGAAGAACTGCTGGCTCATAATCTCAGTATGCTGGCTGTACGGGCGGGAGCACAAAGCTACAAGGCTTTGCCGTTGCTCGCTGAAGAACAGCTAAAGCAACGTTTTCTGGCTAATCTCCCCTTTAAACCAACCTCTGCTCAACAAAGGGTTGTGGGTGAAATTGAACAAGATCTGACTAACCCTTTCCCCATGATGCGATTGATTCAGGGTGACGTGGGCTCGGGTAAAACACTGGTTGCCGCTCTGGCGGCGCTGCGGGCTATCGCTCATGGCAAGCAGGTCGCGCTGATGGCACCGACGGAATTATTAGCAGAACAGCACGCAAATACCTTCCGTCAGTGGTTCGAACCACTGGGGCTGGAAGTCGGCTGGCTGGCTGGTAAACAGAAAGGCAAGGCGCGGCTGGCACAGCAGGAAGCCGTTGCCAGTGGACGGGTTTCCATGGTGGTGGGTACTCACGCTATCTTTCAGGAACAGGTGCAGTTCTCAGGGCTGGCGCTGGTTATTATTGATGAACAACATCGGTTTGGTGTTCATCAGCGTTTGGCGTTATGGGAAAAAGGCGAGGAACAAGGTTTCCATCCTCATCAGTTGATTATGACCGCCACCCCAATTCCTCGCACATTGGCGATGACCGCATATGCTGATTTAGATACTTCGGTTATTGATGAATTACCTCCGGGAAGAACGCCGGTCACTACCGTTGCCATTCCGGATACCCGGCGCAGCGATATTATTGCCAGGGTGAAAAACGCCTGTCTGGAAGAAGGCCGTCAGGCTTATTGGGTCTGCACGTTGATTGAAGAATCAGAATTACTGGAAGCGCAAGCAGCGGAAGTGACCTGCGAGGAGTTGAAAGCAGCCCTGCCGGAGATAAAAGTCGGTTTAGTACATGGCCGAATGAAAGCCGCGGAAAAACAATCGGTTATGCAATCATTCAAACAAGGGGAATTGCAGCTGCTGGTTGCAACCACGGTGATTGAAGTGGGTGTCGATGTCCCTAACGCCAGCCTGATGATTATTGATAACCCGGAGCGCCTCGGTTTAGCTCAGTTGCACCAGCTGCGTGGTCGGGTCGGGCGCGGTGCAGTGGCCTCTCACTGTGTGCTGCTGTATAAAACTCCGCTCAGTAAAACGGCTCAAATGCGCTTGCAGGTTTTACGAGACAGTAACGATGGGTTTGTTATTGCGCAGAAAGACTTGGAAATACGCGGCCCCGGCGAATTATTAGGTACGCGGCAAACCGGTAGTGCAGAGTTCAAAGTTGCTGATTTAATGAGAGATCAGGCTATGTTGCCTGAGGTTCAGCGCATTGCCCGTCACCTTCAACAGCAATATCCTGAAAGTGCAAAAGCGCTGATTGAACGTTGGCTGCCAGAGCGATCTCGCTACACCAACGCTTAAATATTATAAGGGAAAGCCATTGCGGCTTTCCCTTTAAACACCGACTTTAGCCCGCAACTGCTGGGAATATTGGCAGCAACAGATAAAGTTTTATCACAATCGCATTGACGATATCGATGAAGAAAGCACCAACCATTGGCACAACCAAGAATGCCAAATGAGAAGGGCCGAAACGATCGGTAATCGCCTGCATATTAGCGATTGCCGTCGGCGTCGCGCCTAAGCCGAAACCACAGTGACCCGCAGCCAACACAGCCGCATCATAGTTTTTACCCATCACTCGGTAAGTCACAAAGATTGCGTATAGCGCCATCGCCAACGCCTGAACCACCAGAATAACCAGCATTGGTAAAGCCAGGGAAGCCAGCTCCCAAAGTTTGAGGCTCATCAGCGCCATTGCCAAAAACAGCGACAAACTGACGTTACCCAGCACGGAAACCGCACGGTCAAACACCTTGTAAAAGCCAACCATAGCCAGACCGTTGCTAAGGATCACGCCAACAAACAGCACGCAAACAAAGGTCGGTAATTCAAACATTGTGCCCTGTAGCAAGGCTGCAATGTGATGCCCTGCCATCAAACAAATGGCAATCATCGCAATGGTTTCGACCATCACCAACGGCGTAATCAGACGGCCAGTAGATGGTTTTTCAAATGCAGATGGCAGCTCGCTATCTTCCGGTTTTCCATCCGGCGTAGAAGAATGCTTCACCAGATAACGGGCCACAGGGCCGCCGATCAATCCACCTAAAACCAGGCCGAATGTGGCACAAGCCATTGCTACTTCGGTAGCATTTTCAAAACCATAACGCTCGACGAACAGTTTACTCCACGCCGCACCGGTTCCGTGACCACCGGAAAGCGTGATAGAACCCGCCAATAGGCCCATCAAAGGATCTAGCCCCATCAGCTTCGCTAACGCGATACCGATGGCGTTCTGCATTAATAGCAGGCCGACTACCACAAAAACGAATACGCTTAACGCTTTCCCGCCGGCACGCAGGCTGGCCAGATTCGCGTTCAAGCCTATGGTGGCAAAGAAAGTCAGCATTAGCGGATCTTTGAGGGACATATCAAAGCTGATTTCCCAGCCAAGAGTTTTTTGCACTAGCAATAACAGCAGAGCTACCAGCAAACCACCGGCAACAGGTTCGGGAATTGTATATTTAGTTAGGAAGGGAACCGATTGTACGAGTTTACGCCCTAGTAACAGAACCAGTGTGGCCGCTACGAGCGTGCCATAGGTATCGAGATGAAACATCCTGGTACTCCATGTAATTAAAATATCTAATAAAAATATGACGTTAGCCGAATCCTTAAAAAACGCCAAAGCAGGTTAGGGTGGATTAGAAAAAAAAACGCTGAGAATTACAAGTTTGGTGAGATAAAAATGCGAGCAGGCAACAAATGCGTATTTTGAAAAAATCGAAGCGCAACCGATTGCTTTTGTGAAGCGGATCATTAAAATGCCCCCTTTGCCGATTCTGGAATGCCAACCCATGACCACGCAATCCGCCGAGCTAAAGACCTCACGGCCGGCCTCTCATACTAATGCACCCAGCGAACTGATTTACCGATTGGAAGATCGTCCACCGTTGCCACAAACCCTATTTGCCGCTTGTCAGCATTTATTAGCCATGTTTGTGGCGGTGATCACTCCCGCGCTGCTTATCTGCCAGGCTTTAGGTTTACCGGCGCAGGATACCCAGCGAATTATTAGTATGTCCCTATTTGCGTCAGGACTCGCCTCTATTTTACAAATAAAAACCTGGGGACCCGTGGGTTCTGGTCTGTTATCGATTCAGGGCACCAGTTTCAACTTTGTTTCTCCGCTGATTATGGGCGGGCTGGCGTTGAAAAATGGCGGTGCCGATATCCCGACCATGATGGCCGCGCTGTTTGGTACGCTAATGGTCGCGTCTTGCACCGAGATCCTGCTATCTCGCGTTTTGCATTTGGCTCGTCGCATTATTACGCCGTTGGTTTCCGGCATTGTCGTGATGATTATCGGCCTATCGCTGATTCAGGTTGGCCTGACATCCATTGGTGGCGGATATGGCGCGATGAGCGATCATACCTTTGGCTCACCGAAAAACTTATTACTCGCCGGCGCGGTGTTGGTCGTTATTATCCTGCTAAACCGTCAGCGCAATCCGTACCTGCGCGTTGCTTCATTAGTCATAGCAATGGCCGTTGGCTATCTGTTGGCTTGGGCTATGGATATGCTGCCAGCCAGCCAACCTGCTGCCGAAACGGCTCTAATAACCATTCCAACGCCGTTTTATTACGGTTTATCCTTTGACTGGAACCTATTGATTCCGCTGATGCTGATCTTTATGGTGACTTCACTGGAAACAATCGGTGATATCACTGCCACTTCTGACGTTTCCGAACAACCGGTCAGCGGCCCGCTATATATGAAGCGTTTGAAAGGCGGCGTATTGGCGAACGGTTTGAATTCAATGGTTTCAGCCATCTTCAATACCTTCCCAAATTCTTGCTTCGGTCAGAATAACGGCGTTATTCAGCTCACCGGCGTAGCCAGCCGTTACGTGGGGTTTGTCGTTGCTCTGATGCTGATTCTGTTGGGCCTGTTCCCTGCGGTAGCCGGTTTTGTACAGCATATCCCTGAGCCAGTATTAGGCGGCGCGACCATCGTCATGTTCGGCACTATTGCCGCATCCGGCGTACGCATTGTCTCTCGCGAAACCCTAAATCGTCGGGCGATTATGATTATGGCTCTTTCATTGGCGGTAGGTATGGGCGTGGCTCAGCAACCGCTGA
Source organism: Yersinia sp. IP36721 (assembly GCF_003634395.1). Lineage (NCBI taxonomy): Bacteria > Pseudomonadati > Pseudomonadota > Gammaproteobacteria > Enterobacterales > Yersiniaceae > Yersinia > Yersinia sp. IP36721. The sequence goes on along the minus strand of NZ_QCZL01000015.1, from coordinate 22,670 downwards.
TTCTACAGTTTGCTCCTGATTGGATTAAAACCTTGCTGTCTTCGGGCATTGCCGCCGGTGGCATCACCGCTATCGTGCTGAATTTGATCTTCCCGCAGGAAAAGTAGCTTCCCTGGAAGTGACCCCCATAAATAAATCCAAATGGTCGATGCTATTGCAGCATTGACCATTTTTTATTCCTGATTAAAGGATTGTCTATTGAGGTCAGGGTCGAATTGCGGCATAAACGGAGATAACTTCAGGCCAACAGACTGAGATTTACCAGATGAAAACTATCGGAAAAGTACTCCTGACGCTGTTACTGCTCCTGATGTTGCTGGTAGCCATCGCTTATTTACTGTTGCAAACCAGTTGGGGAGCTAAAAACCTCAGCCGCTGGGTGAGCGATAGCAGCCAATATCAGCTATCTCTGGGTAAAATCGATCACGATTGGTCTCAGCCGGGGCAGATTACCTTCAGCGATGTCATGATTTCGCAAACCAACAAGCCCGTCTTTCTTAACGCTGGGCAGGTTGTTTTTGGGCTCAGCTGGCGTCAAATTACCGAGCCACGACACTTCCGCAGCCTACTGTTACAACAGGGCAGCCTAAATCTGGACGCGCCTTCCCCAGCGTTAAATATTCAGGCCGATACGCTACGGCTGGCAAATATGGCGCTAAATACCGCTTCGCCCGGTTCAAGCATTCAAGGTAAGAATATCACTGGCGGTATTATTCCGTGGCAACCCAAAGCTGGCGATCGCTTGGGTGAGAACAACCAATTTCAGCTTAGCGCCGATGAGCTAACCATCGGTGGGAATGCTTTCGAAAATGTCTTTGTACAAGGTACAAAAAACAAACAGGCGCTTAAACTCACTAACTTCGGTGCCAATATCGCCCAAGGGGAACTGACCGGTGAAGCGAGTCGCGAGCAGGATGGCCGCTGGCAGGTAGAGCATTTGCGTCTCAGTAATGTGCGCCTGCAAACCGCGAAGACGCTGGACGATCTGTGGCATAGCTATACGCAACTGCCGCCGGTCACGGTTAAACGTTTCGATTTGATCGATGCGCGAGTCGAAGGCAATAACTGGGCGTTTAACGATTTGGATCTCACGCTAAAGAATGTGGCGTTTGAAAAAGGTGATTGGCGTAGCGCCGACGGCGAGCTAGCGCTTAATGCGGGGGATATTATCAAGGGTGATATCCATCTGATCGACCCTATGCTGACGCTGGAACTTTCCGATAACGGTGCGGCGATTAAACAATTTTCTACCCGCTGGCAAAACGGGCTGATCCGAGCTACCGGTAACTGGAACCGAGCCAATCATCAGTTACAGCTTAATGAGCTGGCGATTGTTTCTCTAGAATATACGTTGCCGGAAAACTGGCGGCAGCTCTGGCAAAAGCCACTACCGAGCTGGCTAGCAGCAGTACAGATCAATAAGCTATCCGCCAGCCGTAACCTGCTGATTGATATCAATCCTGATTTCCCATTCCAGCTCACCGCGCTGGACGGTTTTGGCAGCGATCTGGTACTGGCAAAAAATAGCCAGTGGGGAGTTTGGTCTGGTTCACTAACGCTTAATGCAGGTAATGCTACCTTCAACCGCAATGATTTGCGCCGCCCATCATTGGCTCTCACCGCTAATGATCAGCGAATAACCTTCAGCGATCTCAGCGCATTCACACCGGAAGGCTTACTGGAAGCCCAAGCTGAAATCGGGCAATCCGCAGAGCGCCCATTCTCTCTAACGCTGACGGGGCGTTCGGTGGATGTAAATTTCTTGCACAATTGGGGGTGGCCAAAACTGCCGTTCGAAGGCAAAGGAAATCTGAATGTGCAGCTAAAAGGCAGTCTGGCTCAGAGCATTCCCTTTAAAAGCTCGCTGAACGGCTCTTTAAAGGCGATAGAGAACGGCGGGCAACAAGTTGACCAACTGATGCAGGCTGGCGAAGTGAACGGCGTGACAACGCCCTGAGGCAATATAATTCGGGTTCTAACTGCTATTCTAACAACTAACCGACGTCGCACGAGGTTGTAGCCGTGATCTGCTGCAACCTCGCGCAAGAGGGGATAAGCGGCGGTTAACCTGCTTCGGCGTCCCCTGGCGTTACCGGCAACACCATATAAGTGCCTGAAAATACGGCTCCAGCATTTTCATCACCAAATAAATTCACTTCCAATTGCACCCGCGCCCTACGTCCACGCGCCAAACGATCCAGATCGCCACTGATCGAGCCTAAATCGGCAATGGCTCTTGGCCGTCCGGTCACTGGCGCGCTGTAGCGAATATGGGCATCGGCCAGAATAATGGTACCGCCGAGCTGGCGTTCACGCAGTAACAGCCAGATCAAACCCCATCCAGTCAGCGTTGCCAGTGAAAATAAACTACCGGCGAACAGCGTATGGTGGGGATTTTGATTGCCAGCCTCGGGCATGGTCGTCACAAAACGCTGCCCGGTGTATTGGCTGATACGCACGCCCATTTTCTCACTGAGCGGAATATGGTCGTACCAAGCCTGCTGTAGCTGACCACACCAGTCTGGGCGATGCAGGATATCATCCATGGTCGCCACCGGCTTAATCATCAAAAAGTGACGTACCGGCGTGGTTTGCGGCGCGGTAATTTCTCCCTGACTGACAAACCCCAGCTTGCCGAAGAACTCCACCGCATCTTCACGGGCGCTACACACTACCCGCTTAACCCCTTCCTGACGCGCTACGGATTCCAGCGTCATCGCCACCAGCGTGCCTAATCCTTTGCCCTGTACAGCCGGATCCACTGCTAAAAACCGAATAGCAGCCTCATTATCAGCATTGATATATAAACGACCAACGGCAACGGGTTTCCCCTGCTCGTCCACCACCATTTGGTGATGCGCCATTGCATCATAGGCATCCTTTTCGGAGCCAACAGGTTGATGCAGTGGTTTGCGTAACATTTCCCAACGGAATTGATAATAATCTTTAAGTTCTTGTTCTGTTATGGGTACGCGTAGGTGATACATAGAAGCTATCTCTCTTAGAAATCCATCAACAAAATGTATTCCGCTACCCTCAGTAATAACAGAGCCAGAATATCCCCACCCTAAACCTGTAGCCAGAAAGTCACCGGGCCGTCATTGACCAGACTGACTTTCATGTCCGCAGCAAATTGTCCTGTTTCAGTTTTTACACCACGCTCGCGACACTGAGCAACAAAATACTGATAAAGCCTGTCGGCTTCTTCTGGAACCGCACCGCGCGAAAAACTCGGCCTCATGCCTTTTTGGGTATCCGCCACCAGCGTGAATTGGGAAACCACCAGCAGGCTACCGCCAGCTTGCTGAACGTTGAGATTCATCTTGTCGTTTTCGTCACTAAAGATACGGTAGCCCAACACTCGTTCACACAAACGCTGCGCTTTTTGTTCGGTATCTCCTTGCTCAACGCCCAGTAACACCAATAATCCCGAGCCAATCGTGCCAACGGTAACGCCATCCACATCCACGCTGGCGCTTTGCGCTCGTTGAATCAAAGCAATCATAACAACCTACATCTCCTGATTTTGCGTTTCGTCACCCGGTTCCTGCTTTCGTAATGATCGATGCTCACCTAATGTTACGGTGATTTCTGCTCCCAACAATACGATGCACCAGCTCCAGTAAACCCATAAAAATAAAATGGGTATGACCGCCAAGACACCATAAATTAACTGATAGGAAGGAAATAGCGTGATATACAGCGTAAATCCCTTCTTTCCTAATTCGAACAAAACTGCCGCCACCAGCGCGCCAACCAGCGCATCTTTGACCGGCACCGGTACCGTTGGCACCACGCTGTACAGTAACCAGAATGAAATCCAGGACAGTATTAACGGAAAGATTCGTAATACCTGATCGATAAAACTATTCACTCCGGTGGTTGCCAGCCAGTTCAATGAAAGTAAATACGAACTGATCGCCATACTGGCACCGACCAAAATCGGCCCCAGCGTCAACACCATCCAATACACTGCGAAGGAAAAGACGATAGAACGCTTATTCTTGCTGCGCCAAATGGTATTCAGCACGCTATCCACCGAGTAAATCAGCAACAGCGCGGTGACAATCAGGCCACAGGTACCCACGGCCGTCATGCGGTTAGAGTTGGCGACAAACCGCTCAATATAGTTTTGGATAACATTGCCAGCAGATGGCATAAAGTTAGCAAAAACGAAATTCTTCAGTTGAATACTGATATCCGAAAACATCGGAAATGCGGCAAACAGCGCAAAAATCACCGTAATCAACGGGACTAAAGACAGTAATGAGACATAGGCTAGATGTCCAGCCAGCATAGTTAAGCCATCGTGATCTATGCGTCTGAAGAGCATTCGCCCAAAGCTGGCGCTGGGTTTTAACGGCGACGGTAAACGAAAGCGCGGAAATCCTGCCATATTCACCTCGAGGTCAAAAATGGGATTGAGAGCGAAGAGTGAGTCAGAAAAGGGTTAACCCTAATGCGTTAACCCGTGATCTCATTAGGAAAAATAGGCTGGAATAACGGTTTTGTCAGTTACATGAACCGCATTAATACCCAAGGCCTCCGCCGCTTCGATATTTGCAGCCACATCGTCAAAGAACACCGCCTGCTCCGGAGGGTAGTTTTCATTATTTAAAACATGGTGATAAATATCGGCATCCGGTTTACGCATCCCTAAATCCTGCGACAAATACATATGGTCTGCCGCTGCAGCGACCTCAGGATAATGTTGCGGCCAATAATTGCAATGCAAACGGTTGGTATTAGAGAGCACCACAACTCTGTGACCTTGCTCGCGCAGCTTTTTCATTATCTCAATAACTTCAGGGCGCAAACCAACAAAAATCGCCTGCCAACCGGTGGCAAACTGTTCAAAACTCAGGGAAAGCCCCATTTCGTCACTAAAGCGGCGCGCAAAATCTTCGTCGCTGATTTCACCTCGCTCATGCTGCTGAAAAATATCACCCATGGTGAAACGTTCGGTCAAAGTTGCCAGGGGCACACTGCTCAGTTTGCTCCAGACACCCAAAACGCGTTTGAAGTCGATATCAACAATCACATTCCCCAGATCAAAGATATACAGCATAGCGCTCTCCCAAATTTGAAGGTGAGTTCACTGTAACGGTAAAAAAGAAGGCTGAACAGACGGAGGAAGAAAAAGGAAAGGATAGAATTGAATATACGGTGGGGTATAAAAAGAACTCAGGGCGCCAATTGCGCCCTAAGTGTCTGTTATAGCTTAAAAAGGATTAACCTTCTTTGCTACCACGGCCAGCACGCTTACGATCGTTTTCCGTCAGATGACGCTTACGGATACGGATAGATTGCGGGGTTACTTCAACCAGTTCGTCGTCATCGATGAACTCCAGCGCTTGCTCCAGGGTTTTCTTGAGGAAAGGAACCAGAGTGGTTGCTTCATCAGTACCGGAGGCACGCATGTTGGTCAATTGCTTACCAGTCAGGCAGTTTACAGTCAGGTCGTTAGAGCGTGAGTGAATACCGATGATCTGGCCTTCATACACTTCGGTGCCGTGACCGATGAACAGCTTGCCGCGATCCTGCAATTTGTACAGTGCGAACGCAACAGCTTTACCCTGACCGTTAGAGATCAGTACGCCGTTCTGACGTTGACCGATTTCGCCTGGACGCACATCATCGTAGTGACTGAATGTGGAGTACAGCAGACCAGTACCAGAAGTCATGGTCATGAATTCAGTACGGAAACCGATCAGGCCGCGGCTAGGGATGGAGTAATCCAAACGGATACGCCCCTTGCCATCTGGAACCATATCTTTCACGTCGCCTTTACGCTCACCCATGGCTTGCATTACTGCGCCCTGGTGTTGCTCTTCGATATCCAGCGTTACGTTTTCGAATGGTTCTTGGTTACGACCGTCAATCATACGGTTGATAACTTTAGGACGAGATACAGCCAGCTCGAAACCTTCACGACGCATGTTCTCGATCAGAACCGACAGGTGAAGTTCACCACGGCCTGAAACGCGGAATGCATCAGCATCTTCAGTTTCTTCAACACGCAGCGCCACGTTGTGGATCAATTCTTTGTTCAGACGGTCAAGAATCTGACGTGATGTCACATACTTACCTTCTTTACCACAGAATGGAGAGGTGTTAACGCAGAAGTACATGGTTACGGTTGGTTCATCAACAGACAGTGCTGGCAATGCTTCAACAGCATTCACATCACAAATAGTGTCAGAGATGTTCAACTCGCCCAGGCCGGTAATCGCGATGATGTCACCGGCTTCTGCCAGATTGGTCTCGATACGCTCCAGGCCCATGTGGCCCAATACTTTACCGACTTTACCGTTGCGAGTTTTACCTTCGCTATCGATAATGGTCACTTGCTGGTTAGGCTTAACAACGCCACGTTTGATACGGCCGATACCGATAACACCAACGTAGTTGTTGTAGTCCAGCTGGGAGATTTGCATCTGCAGTGGACCGTCACGGTCAACTTTTGGCGCAGGTACATGATCAACGATAGCTTGGTACAGCGGGGTCATGTCTTCCGCCATATCGTTGTGGTCTTCACCAGCAATACCCATCAATGCAGATGCATAGATGATAGGGAAGTCCAGCTGCTCGTCAGTCGCATCCAGGTTTACGAACAGGTCGAATACCTGATCCACAACCCAGTCAGGACGCGCGCCCGGACGGTCAACTTTGTTGATAACCACGATTGGTTTCAGACCATGAGCAAAGGCTTTCTTGGTCACGAAACGGGTCTGCGGCATCGGGCCATCCATTGCGTCGACGACCAGCAGCACGGAGTCAACCATTGACATCACACGCTCAACCTCACCACCGAAATCGGCGTGTCCTGGGGTATCCACGATGTTGATGCGGTAGTCTTTCCAATTAATGGCAGTATTTTTTGCGAGGATGGTTATACCACGCTCTTTCTCCAAGTCATTGGAGTCCATTACACGTTCGGTTGCTTCAGTACGTTCGCCGAAAGTACCGGATTGTTGCAGCAACTTATCGACCAGGGTAGTTTTCCCATGGTCAACGTGCGCAATAATGGCGATGTTACGCAGATTCTCGATCACAGCTTTTTTGCCTCAGGCATTTAGAAATAGCGCGCTATTGTACACGTAATAAGCGAGGGACTAAACAAGATCACAACCATCTCTTATAAACAACCTGACATCGGTTAGATTGTGATCCTATTCACGGTGCAAAAATCGCCTTTCGGCGCACTCTTGCACCAATATGGTGCCCAATGGCGCATAGGAAGCACCAAAATAGTGCAATATAACTATCCTGGTGCATACTGAATATCAGCAGACCCCCATGATATGGCATAAATGGGTGGTTTGAAAAGTTGGCACAGTTTTCGCAATACTCTTTTTAAGCTAAAAAAGTCTTTTTCCAGACAAAAATGGCAGCTAGCCACAACCTCAGTACATAACGGTAATCGTTCCACGACGACGACTATGACAAATCCGGGAGATATAAGTATGTCCGCTGAACATGTTTTGACGATGATCCATGAGCACGAAGTGAAATTTATTGATTTACGTTTCACCGATACCAAAGGGAAAGAGCAGCATGTCACCATCCCGGCTCATCAAGTCAACGCTGACTTCTTTGAAGAAGGCAAAATGTTTGATGGCTCCTCGATTGGCGGCTGGAAAGGCATTAACGAATCCGACATGGTATTGATGCCGGATGCCAGCACCGCAGTAATGGACCCGTTCTTCGCTGATTCTACCCTGATTATCCGTTGTGACATTCTGGAACCAGGTACCATGCAGGGTTATGACCGCGATCCGCGCTCTATCTCTAAACGTGCTGAAGACTTCCTAAAATCTTCCGGTCTGGCTGACACCGTACTGTTCGGGCCAGAGCCAGAGTTCTTCCTGTTTGATGACGTGCGTTTTGGCAACGACATCTCTGGCGCTTACTATCATATCGATGATATCGAAGCGGCGTGGAACTCTGGTACCAAATACGAAGGCGGTAACAAAGCTCACCGTCCCGGCGTGAAAGGCGGCTACTTCCCGGTGCCACCGGTCGATTCCGCTCAGGATCTGCGTTCTACCATGTGCCTGACCATGGAGGAAATGGGTCTGGTGGTTGAAGCTCATCACCACGAAGTGGCAACCGCTGGTCAGAACGAAGTGGCAACCCGCTTCAATACCATGACCAAGAAAGCTGACGAAATCCAGATTTACAAATACGTGGTGCACAACGTGGCTCACGCATTTGGCAAAACCGCGACCTTTATGCCTAAACCACTGGTTGGCGATAACGGTTCTGGTATGCACTGCCATATGTCACTGGCGAAAAACGGGACTAACCTGTTTGCTGGCGACAAATACGGCGGCCTGTCTGAAATGGCGCTGTTCTACATCGGCGGTATCATCAAACACGCTAAAGCAATCAACGCCTTCGCTAACCCAACCACCAACTCTTACAAGCGTTTGGTTCCGGGCTATGAAGCTCCGGTTATGCTGGCCTACTCTGCCCGTAACCGTTCTGCGTCAATCCGTATTCCAGTGATTGCCAGCCCGAAAGGTCGTCGTATTGAAGTTCGCTTCCCAGATCCTGCGGCTAACCCGTATCTGGCGTTTGCTGCCCAGTTGATGGCTGGTTTGGACGGCATTATCAACAAAATTCATCCTGGCGATGCTATGGATAAAAATCTTTACGACCTGCCGCCAGAAGAAGCGAAAGAGATCCCAACCGTTGCCGGTTCTCTGGACGAAGCACTGGCTGCACTGGATGCAGACCGCGAGTTCCTGACCCGTGGTGGTGTATTCACTGATGATTCCATCGATGCTTATATTGCATTGAAACAGGAAGAAATGGATCGTGTGCGCATGACTCCACACCCAGTTGAGTTCGAACTGTATTACAGCGTCTAATTTTAAGTAGCCGTTTTTTGTTGCCGTGGAAACTTTTAGCCCATCTTCGGATGGGCTTTTTTCTCCACTTTATCTTTCTTTAATAGTAACCTGACTCGGCAATTACGCTGATTTTTCAGGATAAATGCACTGAACCGGTGTTGGAGTCTGCTATATGGCAACAGGCACGCTGCCCGATGCTGGGCAGATACTCAATTCTCTCATTAACAGCATTCTGCTGTTAGATGATGACCTGGCTATTCACTACGCCAATCCCGCAGCTCAACAACTGCTGGCGCAAAGCTCCCGTAAACTTTTTGGTACACCTCTGCCAGATTTATTAGGCTATTTTTCGCTCAACATTCCGCTAATGCGGGAAAGTCTGATCTCAGGGCAAGGTTTTACCGATAATGAAGTGACGCTGGTAGTCGATGGGCGAGCACATATTTTATCGCTGACGGCACAATCGCTACCCGAAGGTTTTATTCTGCTGGAAATGGCGCCGATGGATAATCAGCGCCGCCTCAGTCAGGAGCAACTCCAGCACGCTCAGCAGGTGGCAGCGCGAGATCTGGTACGAGGATTAGCCCACGAGATTAAAAACCCGCTCGGTGGCTTACGCGGCGCAGCACAGCTATTGGCGAAGGCTCTACCTGACCCATCGCTACTGGAATACACCAAAGTGATTATCGAACAAGCCGATCGTCTGCGTAATCTGGTGGATCGCCTGCTTGGCCCTCAACGTCCCGGTCAGCATATCAACCAAAGTATTCATCAGGTTGCTGAACGGGTTTGCCAGTTGGTATCACTGGAAAAACCGAATAATGTCACCCTGATTCGTGATTACGATCCCAGCCTGCCGGAATTGGCTCACGATCCGGATCAAATTGAACAGGTATTACTGAATATCACCCGCAATGCCTTACAGGCCTTGGGTGAAAAAGGCGGCAATATCACTCTGCGTACCCGCACGGCGTTTCAGATAACGCTTCACGGCGTTCGCTACCGTCTGGCCGCTCGAATTGATATAGAAGATAACGGCCCCGGTGTACCCGCGCAGCTTCAGGATACTCTGTTCTATCCTATGGTCAGCGGCCGCGAGGGAGGAACTGGCCTCGGCCTGTCCATAGCACGCAGCCTTATCGATCAGCATTCGGGTAAGATTGAATTTAACAGTTGGCCGGGACACACCGAATTTTCGGTTTACCTGCCTATTCGCCAGTGAGGTTTCCATGCAACGAGGGATAGTCTGGATCGTCGATGACGATAGCTCCATCCGCTGGGTGCTTGAACGCGCACTGACTGGAGCAGGTTTAAACTGTGTCAGTTTCGACAACGGCCATGCCGTGTTGGATGCATTGGCCACACAAACTCCGGATGTGTTGTTATCAGATATTCGTATGCCAGGAATGGACGGTTTAGCGCTGCTCAAGCAGATTAAACAGCGCCACCCGATGCTCCCGGTCATCATAATGACAGCGCATTCCGATTTGGATGCGGCGGTCAGCGCCTATCAACAAGGTGCTTTCGATTATCTGCCAAAACCTTTCGATATTGATGAGGCTGTCGCGCTGGTTGAACGCGCTATCAGCCATTATCAGGAGCAGCAACAACCGCCGCGCAGCCAACCTGCCAGTGGGCCGACGACTGATATTATCGGTGAGGCACCGGCAATGCAGGACGTATTCCGCATTATTGGCCGCCTTTCCCGCTCATCCATTAGCGTTTTGATTAATGGTGAGTCTGGAACCGGCAAGGAATTAGTCGCTCATGCTCTCCATCGCCATAGCCCACGGGCAAAAGCGCCGTTTATCGCCTTAAATATGGCGGCAATTCCGAAGGATTTGATTGAATCCGAGCTATTTGGTCACGAAAAAGGCGCTTTTACCGGCGCAAATCAGGTGCGTCAGGGACGATTTGAACAGGCCGACGGCGGCACCTTATTTCTGGATGAAATCGGCGATATGCCGATGGACGTACAAACTCGCCTACTGCGAGTGCTAGCTGACGGCCAGTTCTATCGGGTTGGCGGATATGCGCCAGTGAAAGTAGATGTGCGTATTATTGCAGCTACTCACCAAAATCTGGAGTTGCGGGTTCAGGAAGGGAAATTCCGCGATGATTTATTCCATCGCTTAAACGTGATTCGGGTTCATTTACCGCCGCTGCGAGAACGTCGGGAGGATATTCCTCGTCTGGCGCGCTATTTCTTACAAGTTGCAGCCAAAGAATTGGGCGTGGAAGCCAAAAATCTTCATCCGGATACAGAAACGGCCCTGACTCGTTTACCCTGGCCGGGTAACGTCCGTCAGTTGGAAAATACCTGTCGTTGGCTAACGGTGATGGCAGCTGGACAGGAAGTACTGATTCAGGATTTGCCGGGAGAGCTGTTTGAAACCGTCTCGCCAAATGCCGAAGACCAGAAACAGCAGGATAGCTGGGCCACACTACTGGCTCAATGGGCAGACAGAGCTTTGCGTTCTGGTCATCAAGATTTGTTATCGGAAGCACAGCCAGAAATGGAGCGCACTTTGCTCACCACCGCTTTGCGCCATACTCAAGGACATAAGCAAGAAGCCGCACGGTTACTGGGCTGGGGACGTAACACTCTAACCAGAAAGCTAAAAGAATTGGGAATGGAATAGTCGAGAAATAACGCCCTCAGTCGCAGCCATAGCTCTGAGGGCGATTAATCATCAGATAACGCGGGAGAATTGCTGTTTACGTGCCTGTTTTCGCAAATAAATATCAAAACACATACAGATATTGCGAATCAGTAAACGACCTCGAGATGTCACCCGAATGCCCGTTTCGTCTCGCTCCACCAGCCCATCGTCTTCAAACTGCGCCAGCAAAGCCAAATCTTCGGCAAAGTAATCAGCAAAACGAATACCATACTGTTGCTCAATCGGTGCGTAATTCAGCTGGAAATGACAAATTAGCGTTTTAATCACGTCACGACGAATGCAGTCATCCTCGGTCATCGCCAGCCCGCGCCACAACGCATTTCCTCGTTCCTCAACCTTTGCGTAATAGGTTTTCAGATCTTTTTCATTTTGCGCGTAGCTATCGCCCAACATGCTAATCGCCGAAACGCCCAGCCCCAGCAGATCACTTTCACCTTGCGTGGTATAACCCTGGAAATTTCGATGTAATGTCCCTTCCCGCTGCGCCACCGCCAGTTCATCATCCGGACGAGCAAAGTGATCCATACCAATAAATTGATATCCTGAATCTGTCAGGAAACTGATCGTGTGCTGCAAAATGTCCAGACGCTGTTCCGGGCTAGGCAAATCTTCATCTTTGATTTTTCGCTGAGCCGCGAACAATGAAGGCAAATGAGCGTAATTGAACACGCTCAAGCGATCTGGGCCAAGCTCTGCTACCCGTTTTAGCGTGAAAGCAAAACTTTCTGGCGTCTGCTTCGGTAAACCATAGATCAAATCAATATTGGTCGATTTGAATCCCACCGCTTTAGCGCGAGCAATCAGCGCAAAGATAAAGTCTTCGTCCTGTTCACGGTTGACCAATCGCTGAACTTCTTTATTGAAATCCTGCACCCCCATGCTCAGGCGGTTAAAGCCTTCGGCACGCAGGTGATCGATAACGTCTAGCTCAATTTCACGCGGGTCGACTTCAATGGATTGTTCCGCTTCGGGTAAAAAATCAAAATTATCCCGTAGCAAATTCATTAACTGCGTGATTTGTGTGTTATTCAGATAGGTTGGCGTCCCGCCGCCCCAGTGCATCTGACTGACCTGACGCCCTTTGAATAAGCTTGCGCGCTGACGAATTTCTTTTTCCAGTACCGCCAGATATTCATCAGCCTTATGCTGCTGGCGAGTAACCAGCTTATTACAGCCGCAAAAGTAGCAAAGCTTATGACAAAACGGGATGTGGACATACAGCGAAAGCGGTCGCTCAGGGTAACGGCCAACCGCCCGTTCATAAGCCGCATCATCATAAGATTCGCTAAACTCAAGGGCGGTGGGATATGAGGTATAACGTGGACCTGAATAGTTATATTTTTGAATTAGGGCCAGATCCCAAACAACAGCGTTCTCAGACATTGTTCATTCCTTCCGATATTTTTTTCTACCGGGCCGGTTAAAAGGCGATTGTTTACGTTGTCTGGCCGCGGAAGCGCTGCGCAGGCGGGATTTCCGCTGCGACAGCCGCCATAGTTTACCCAATAACCACACTAGATAACATGTAAGTAGTAGGGTTATCGTCGGGATCACCCAATTCATAGCTTAGAATGCGTCTTTATTACCGCGTTTCAGTAACTGTAAGATATCTTCCTGCTTCTCTTCAGGCTTTTCATCATCTTCGTCATCACCAAGTTCAATACCCAGCTGTTCCATCAATGCGTCGATGCGATCCAACGTCAGATCGACATAAGCCTGATCTTCTTTGCTCAATACTTCGTCATTATCCAGACGATCCAGTAATGCATCCAGGCGTTCGTCATTTTCCAGCTTAGCCAGCTCTTCTTCCGGTGTCAGACGTGGTTTGGCTACAGGCTTAGGCGCAGCAGGCTTAGCTTTAACTTTGCCTTCAACCACCAGCGGTACAGGCACTTTACTGCCGATACGCGGATCTTTTTCCTGAACCTGAGTCTGGCCTTTCTTGTTGTTGGCCTCTACGTTGGTTCTCGCACCTGAGCGATTACCGCTGTGTCTTTTCTGACGTTTACGTTCGCGAGCTTCAAGATCAAGCTCTACGCGTGTCTTTTTATTACGCTTTGGTGTTGCGGTTTTGCCGCGCGGTGCTTTCGTTGGCTGGTTCATAACCTGTGCTCTTAAATTAGGTAAATAAATATAGGATTGGATTTAGTATAGGATTGCGGCGGAATCTAGCAGAAAGCAGACAAAGAAAAAAGGCGGCAGGTTGCCCTGTCGCCTTTTTTCGCACCTTCTGCGGAAGGATATCCTTACAGCGCAATCCGTGCGCTTATCCAACTTCCCTGTTTATCCCTTGACTACACGACACTCCATGTCGGTCTGTCCGTAAAATTTACCGCTCCTTGCAGCCTTCCTTTGCTCCGCCCGATCCTGGCATTTACTCGTTCTTCCTTGCCGACTTGAAAGTCACCATCCTGACTCATCCGTGGGTCATCGTCCTTAATCTCTGCTGATTCCTTTCGATTCCCTGAGACAACAACCCATCCCGAGTCGCTGATAATTTCCTTTTGGTACATCCCAGTACCGGCGATAACTTTACTAGCCCGTTGTTTTTACTCAAGACACTTACACCAATGCGGACTGGTTCAATTATCACCGTATTGATAATAGATTGTTTTTAAAGCAAGATTTCTTAACAATACTTAAAAAATAAGACATCGCCGCAGCAAAAAATGGGCAATCGCTTACAAAACATCAAGTTCCAGAGCCATTTTTCTCGCATACTGAGTTAATCGAGATAAACCCCCCGCTTTCCCGCCGATGTAGTTATAATCCCCCCATGTTAGCTATCTCTTACGGAGACGAAAAATTTTGACCATTAAAAACTATAACTATCATATGACCCATTTCGTCATCAGTGCTCCGGATATTCGCCATCTTCCGCGCGACGAAGGCATTGAGGTCGCATTTGCGGGCCGTTCCAATGCGGGTAAGTCCAGCGCGCTTAACACATTGACCAACCAAAAAAGTCTGGCACGTACCAGTAAAACGCCGGGACGTACTCAGTTGATCAACCTGTTTGAAGTGACCGATGGTATCCGTCTGGTGGATTTACCGGGTTACGGTTACGCAGAAGTACCTGAAGAAATGAAAATCAAATGGCAGCGCGCGCTGGGTGAATATTTACAGAAGCGTAACTGCCTGAAAGGGCTGGTTGTGTTGATGGATATTCGCCATCCATTGAAAGATCTGGATCAGCAAATGATTACCTGGGCCGTTGCTGTAGGTACGCCAGTGATGCTGTTACTGACCAAAGCCGATAAATTGGCTTCCGGTGCGCGTAAAGCCCAGTTGAATATGGTTCGCGAAGCCATTATTCCTTTCATGGGTGATATTCAGGTCGAAGCGTTCTCTTCACTGAAAAAAATTGGCGTTGATAAACTGCGGGAAAAACTGGACACCTGGTTCAGCGAAATTCCGCCGGAAGTGATGGAAGAACTGGAAGACGACGGCGAGTAAGCAAGATTCCGCACTGTGATTAACCGGTTTATCTCTTAATCCTCCACTCTACGGGCGGCAGCCTCTGGTTGTTGCCCGGCATTGCTTCCCAGACTTAACCCCGCGTCCCTGTTTCTTCCCCAAATTGCATTCTAACGCTGAATAAATCGGCCAATGGCCGGATTGCGCCCATAAAAAACGCCCCAGTCAATAAATGACTGGGGCGGCTAAAATATTCAGCCAAATCCGATTACGTGAAGTAAAAGGTCTGAAAGATAGAACATCTTACCTCTGTACCCTACATCTGTAACTCTACATCATTTTTTCGCAGGGCAAAAGAATTTTTTGTTGTATAGTTACACAAATTGGCACGATTCAGCGGTGAGGAACCAAGCATAATCGGCACCTAATGTAGCTTAATTACATAAAACGCTTTAATAATCGCCACTTAGTGAGCCTGATCCCAATTCTTACCCACGCCGACATCAACCTTCAACGGCACGTCCAATTCCATGCTCTGTTCCATCAGATCGCGAATCTTCTGAGTGGCACTTTCCAGCACGCTTTCATGCACTTCAAACACCAACTCATCGTGTACCTGCATGATCACACGAACTAGAGGCTCTTCCTGCTGTTGTAACCAGTTATCTACTGCAATCATTGCTCGCTTAATAATATCGGCAGCGGTGCCTTGCATAGGCGCATTAATCGCTTCACGCTCCGCAGCTTTACGACGAGTGGCATTACGGGAGTTAATATCGGGCAGGTACAAGCGGCGCCCATCCAGAGTGGTCACATAACCTTGCTCGGCCGCTTGTTTACGCGTTCTTTCCATATATTCCAGCACCCCCGGATAACGCTCAAAATACAGATCCATGTAACGTTGAGCTTCCCCACGCGGAATATTCAGCTGACGCGCCAAACCAAAGGCGCTCATACCGTAAATCAAACCAAAGTTAATCGCCTTCGCACTACGGCGCTGCTCTGAGGTTACATTTTCCAGCGCCACGCCAAAGACTTCTGCCGCCGTTGCCCGGTGAATATCTTTACCCGCAGCAAAAGCCGCCAGCAGGCCTTTATCCTGTGAAAGATGCGCCATAATTCTCAGTTCGATTTGAGAATAATCGGCAGCCAGAATGCTGTAATCGGTTGGTGCGATAAATGCCTGACGAATTCGTCGACCTTCCTCATTTCTTACAGGAATGTTTTGCAGGTTAGGATCGCGAGAAGATAAACGGCCGGTAGCCGTTACCGCCTGATGATATGAAGTATGTACTCGCCCGGAAACCGGGTTAATCATTAAAGGTAACTTATCGGTATAGGTACTTTTCAGCTTGGCCAGGCCACGATATTCGAGAATAACCTTCGGCAGCGGGTAATCCAGCGCCAGTTCTGCCAACACTTCCTCATTGGTGGACGGCGCGCCGCCCGGCGTTTTTTTCAAAATGGGCAGTTTCTGCTTTTCATACAAAATGGCCTGTAGCTGCTTCGGCGACGCCAGATTAAAAGGTTCGCCTGCCAATTCGTGCGCCTGTTTCTCCAATTCAGCCAAACGAATGGTTAATTCTTGAGAATGCGTAGAAAGAATAGATTGGTCGATTAACACGCCGGTGCGTTCTATATGCGACAAAACCGGCAGCAGCGGCATTTCAATTTCTCGGAAAATACGCAGTAAACCTTCGCTTTCCTGTAGCTTCGGCCACATGGCTAAATGCAATTGCAGAGTCACATCCGCATCTTCTGCCGCATAAGGCGAAGCCTGTTCCAGTGCAATCTGGTTGAAAGTCAGCTGGTTCTTACCTTTTCCGGCAATTTCTTCAAAAGTAATGGTTTTATGATTGAGATAACGCTCAGACAGGCTATCCATATCATGGCGGCCAGCAACGCTATTCAACACATAAGATTCCAGCATGGTGTCAAATTCGATGCCACGCAGATCGATATCATAACGAGCCAGCAGGCTTTTATCGAACTTCAGGTTCTGCCCGACTTTATGCGATTTCGCGTCTTCCAGCAGCGGTTTAAGGTGTGCCAATACCCAATCACGATCCAGCTGCGCTGGCGCGTCCAGATAATCATGAGCTACGGGCAGATAAGCCGCTTCACCGGGAGCAATAGCGAAAGAAAGCCCGATGAGATTGGCAGTCAAAGTGTCTAAACCGTCAGTTTCTGTATCAAAAGCAAAGACATCAGCCTTTTTCAGCCGCTCAAACCAATCGAAGAAAGTTTCTTCATCCAAAATGGTCTGGTAGTTTTCTTGTGAAAGCTGTGCCGTCACCTCAGCAATCGGAGCAGCAATATCTACAGCGGCGGCAGCTTTACTATCACTCTTACCCGTCCCCGTCGGGCGCGGTTTATTGCCCTCCAGCCACTTTCCGCCTTCTAAATCAACCAGCCAGCGTTTGAATTCATAACGCCCAAATAATGTATGCAGCTGATCGACATCGGGAGCCGAAACCGTCAACTCGCTACAAGTCACATCCAGCTCAACATCAGTTTTAATCGTAGCCAGTTTATAAGAGAGGTAGGCAACGTCTTTGTTCTGTTCCAGCTTGGCAGCCATGGTTTTCGCGCCGCGGAAAGTCAGGGTCGCGATTTTATCCAGATTGCTATAAAGCGTATCCAACCCACCTAAGCCTTGTAATAACGCCTGCGCGGTCTTTTCTCCCACGCCCGGCACGCCAGGAATGTTATCCGACGCGTCCCCCATCAGCGCCAGAAAATCGATGATCAGTTCTGGAGGTATGCCATATTTTTCGCATACTTCTTCTGGACCAAGGATGGTGTTGTTCATGGTATTGATCAGGGTGATATTTGGCGTGACTAACTGCGCCATATCTTTATCACCGGTGCTGATTAATACTGAGTGGCCGGCTTTCTCGGCTTCCTGCGCCAAAGTGCCAATCACGTCATCAGCCTCAACGCCAGAAACCGCTAACAGCGGCAGCCCCATCGCTTTCACCATTTGGTGTAACGGCTCAATCTGCGAGCGCAAATCATCAGGCATCGGCGGGCGGTGAGATTTATATTCAGCAAATAGCTCATCACGGAAGGTTTTACCTTTGGCATCAAAAACTACCGCAACATGGCTTGGATGGTACTGTAGCAGCAGGCTGCGCAGCATGTTAAGCACGCCATACATCGCACCTGTTGGTTCCCCGCTGGCGTTGGTCAGTGGAGGAAATGCATGGTAGGCGCGATAGAGGTAAGAGGAGCCGTCAACCAGGATTAAGGGGTTTTCTGCGATTTGTGCCATAAGGTGTCTTCATCTTTAATTGCTGAGTCTGGTGCTAAGAATGCCATAGCTGACAGCAAGAGACGAATCTTAGCGGCCTTTCTTGTGTGATTTTCGTGAGCGATCGCTACATGATCGAACCGATCCGTTCTGTGGATAACTTTGTGAGTAAAAGAGTAAAGAGGATCTATTTTAATAACATTACCCATCGAGAGTATTATTAAAATACATATAAATCATTGAGTTAAAATAATCTACATTCACAATTATCGTCATGAAATTTTTATCGTAATTGTGGATATTAGTTAATTGAACTTTTTATATAGGGAATTAATATTGGTGTATTTTCCTGGCGGAGAATATTGGATATCAAAATTTTAAAAACGGTGGATAGCTTTTCAGGCCCTATGGATGTGACGCTGGTATAAATTAAAACACCTTACTGTAAAATGCTTAAGCGATATTTCTATAATCGATAGATTGGTTTTTAGGAATTTTCTTAAACTAATTGAATCAATTGAATATTCAATGAAGGAAAATCGTCATTTTATTCCAGCCTAGTTAATTAAACGTTGTCACTTTATATTGATAATACAAATTTATTCCATGTTTATCATAGTGTTTTTTTAAGGTAATAAACCGGCCGAAGCCGGTTTATTATCACTGAATTATCATTACTTTTGTTTAATCAAAAAGTTAACGACATCAGAATATTGTTTAGCGTAGGCTTCTTGTGAAGAGGTATCAATACCGTCGTTTTTGATTTGGTATTTACCATTCACGAACATAGCAGGAACGCCGCGTAATCCGAGGTCTTCAGCCGCTTTTTGTTGTTGCGCGACCAATGATTTAACGACGAAGCTATTGATAGCACTATCATACTCTTCTGCAGGAACACCGGCTTTGATAAACACATTACGAATATCAGATGGAGTCTGAACAACCTGAGTTTTCTGCACACCTTCAAACATCAATGGAGTAATTTTATCTTCTACACCCAATGCCAAGGCAACAGCCCATGCCTGAGTTAACTCTTTACCTAGAGGCCCCAAAAAGTCTACATGATAACGAGTCATTTTAGTGCCTTCTGGCAGTGACTTCTTCACTGTTTCAGGCACTTTATATATCTCTTCAAACTGATAGCAATGTGGGCAATAGAATGAGAAGAACTCCAAAACCTGCGGCTCGCCTGTTGCCGGTTTATCTAAAGTCACATATTGGGAACCATCAGAAAATTGTGCCGCTGAGGCACTAAATGCCATCACCATACCCACTAATGCAAGCCATACTTTATTCATACAATAAAAATCTCCATTATCTTAACATCAATACATTGGAATCAGCTGTAGAGGGGGTGCCTGCAACAACTTAACCTGCTCTGCAAATACCGAAGTCTGCTGTAACCAAAAATCAGGCTCAGCCATCCACGGAAAACTTTTAGGAAAAGCTGGATCTTGCCAACGTCTGACGACCCAAGCCAGGTAATAAACCATACGCATAGCGCGTAAAGGTTCGATCAACGTTAATTCCCGCTGATCAAAATCTGCAAATTCGCCATAAGCCTCCAGCAATATATCCAACTGAATAAGCTGCTCGCTACGTTCTCCATGTAATAACATCCAGAGATCCTGCACTGCCGGGCCATTACGCGAGTCATCCAAATCAACAAAAAATGGGCCGTCACGCCAAAGAATATTACCTGGGTGACAGTCTCCATGCAGACGAATAGGCTGCCAGTCAGTACGCCAGTACTGTTTGATAGTATCAATAAGCAAATCTGTTGCAGCTAAAAACTTATCTTTCTGCTTGGTTGGAACCAACTCACAGTCTGCCAGCAGGCTTCGCGGTTCAGTCAGATATTCTTCAACGCTCATCGTTGGTCGGGTTATAAACCGGCTTTTGCTACCAACCCGATGTATTCGCCCGAGAAAGCGCCCGACCCACTCCAATTGATCCAGATTATCGATCTCATACTGACGCCCGCCCACGCTGGGGAATACAACAAAGAAAAAACCGCAGTGGGTATGCAAAGTCTGGCCATTCAGCGCTAAAGGCGCTACGGCCGGAATTTCTGCTTCCGCTAGATCGAGAGAAAAACGGTGCTCTTCCTCAATTTGGGCGGCATTCCAGCGCTCAGGTCGATAAAATTTCACGACATAACGCTTCCGGTCTTCATCCATAAACTGATAAACCCGGTTTTCATAGCTGTTTAACGCCGTTAAACCTGAATCCACTCGCAATCCGACGCCTTCAAGGGCATCCATGATCAGGTCTGGAGACAATGACTGAAAATTAAAAGCAGAGTTATTTAGAACAGCATTTTTAGGCATCAGTTATTCACGGTGATCTATTGATAGCAGAAGATAACATCATTCAAAAAACGTCGGCATTCATTGCCATGACTAATCTTTAATGATGCCACGAGCCCGTAACAACGCCGTTTTGAAATCTTCTTCATAGTCTTTTTTCAAACCTGGAATGGTTTCTGTAGCGGCAGAACCTCGCATCTTCAGATGATAAATGAGAATATCGTCCGTCAAATCTGAAAAATCGCCTTTAAAACCCGCTTCTATTGCCAGCTTTTGCAGGAACTGAATGAGATTCAGATCGGGTTCTTGTTGCCAGGCCGGATGTAAAAGTTCAATCAGTTCATTTACGCGATGACATTTCATAGAAAAACTATCCTATTTGAAAATATGAAGACAAAGTAGCAGGGTTAGCCAGGTAGTGAAAGAGACCTAACTGTCAATAAAGGTAAATCCTTACTCCGTCACTGGTTTAGTTATACAATTCCTGAATCGCTTATTGTAATAAGGTCGGCCAATGCAGCCAATGATTACCGGAATAATTCTCGCAGGAGGGCGCTCAACTCGAATGGGGGGGGAAGATAAGGGATTGCTTCAACTGAGCGGAAAATTGCTGTACCAGCATGTCGCAGATAAATTGGCTCCTCAGGTTAAGCATTTACTGATTAATACTAACCGCAATATCTCTTGCTATGAGAAATCCGGGATTCCAGTTTTTAGCGATATCACTGACGACTTTTCCGGCCCTTTGGCGGGAATGCTAGCAGGATTAAATATAGCCGCGACTGAATGGTGCATTTTTGTGCCTTGCGATGTCCCAGATATTCCATCAAATATGGTTGAGAAACTTTGGCAGGGCCGAAATAACACGCTGGCCGCTTATGTGAACGATGGTGAAAGAGATCATCCAACGCTGGTTTTACTGCATAAAAGCCTGATAACAACATTAGAGAACTATCTGGCAAATGGAGAAAGAAAACTAATGGTCTTACTCCAAAATATTCATGCTCAACGGGTTATATTTAATGAATCAGCAGAGATGTTTTGTAATTTAAATACGCCTGAAGACTGTGCGTTATGGGAAGAAAGGAATACAGAAAGACAATGAGCAAGCCAATTCCCCCACTCCTAGGAATAGCGGCATACAGCGGCACAGGGAAAACGACATTACTGAAGCAACTTATTCCCCTATTACGACAGCGTGGCGTTCGGGTAGGGCTAATTAAGCATACTCATCATAATATGGATGTCGATACGCCAGGTAAAGATAGCTATGAGCTACGGAAAGCCGGTGCAGACCAGACATTAGTTGCTAGTGATAAACGTTGGGCGCTAATGACTGAAACGCCAGATAATCCGTCATTGGATCTCCAATATTTAGCAAGCCGATTGGATGCAAACAGTATCGATCTCGTATTGGTCGAGGGGTTCAAACATGAGCCTATCAATAAGATCGCCCTATATCGAGCGGCTGTAGGAAAACCTTTTACCGGAGTAATCGATAAGCATGTTATTGCGCTAGCAAGCGATGAACCGGCACCTACAGATTTACCGCAATTGGATATTAATCAACCCTATCATATTGCTGATTTCATCTGTTCCTGGCTGAAAAGTCAGTCTTAACTGCTGCTGATAGTATAAAGCTGGTCACGCCATTAGGTTGGCTCGAAGATGATGACTTAGCTGACTTTTCAACAGGACGCTTGCGCCTGACAGCCCACACTCTTGCCGCTAAAACCACTTTTCAAACAGCCACTTATTCACACCGTTAATAGCATCTTATAACACCCTGATAACTGGGCTAATTTGGGGTAGGGTTGCATCACATTGCCTAAAACTTCGGCAAAATCACCCTCATTGCAAGTTAACAACACAACAATCTAGATGATAAAAAAGGTTATTTGGTATGTAGCCTGACTCGTCAGTCACCGCCAGAGTTTTAACCAGCAGTTAAAAATCTTCTGTCTGTTACTCTTCGCAGTGAGACCGGTAGTGTATCAGAGGCCTCAGCATCCCGACTGGCGACACGTTTTATCCCCTTACGCCCCACCGCTCTTGAGCTACCGCCGAGTGTGAATACCCATTAATGAGGATGAGTTTCCGATAAAACCGACCTGGTTCGTTGGTTGCATGGCTTTTTAATAAAATATAA